>CAYUNK010000030.1:0-29094 GCA_964446125.1 uncultured Nitrospiraceae bacterium
GAGATTGCTTCCCCCGGCTCGCAATGACAGACTTAACTGCGTTTTTTAGGATAAATCCGCTACTATCAATCAATTGCCGATTTCTCGAAGCCTTATACTCAGACCATGGCAGAAAACCGGATGGATCAAATAGCCTTCACCTGTGAGTTATATACTGTCCAGAAAGACAGGTTCCGGCATAGAGGTCCTTATCAGAAATCAACCGGCATCTTGTACTGCCCCGGCGAAACCCTGTAATGCTTAAGCGGCAGGAGCATCAGATCATCCCAGTCATTTGGGAAGAGTTCCAGAGTAAGACGATGCTGCCCTTTGGTAATCCCGCCCGAGAGCCTTGCATATCCCTTCTTCCCCTCAAAGGCAAGCGACTTTATGATTATCCTGTCCCCTTCAACCGACAGAGCTCCCCTGCCTTTTTTGAACATATCCAGAGGCAGATCAAAGCCGGAGACGGCAAGTCTCCTCCAGCGTATCTCATCAGACCTGAACTCCATATCCGCTTTTCCGCCTGAGAGGATCATTCGCCCGTAAAGCGGCGCAGCAAAGGCTACATTTTCCGGCAGGCTGAATGTGGCTGTATCAAAGGGAAGCCCCCTGAAGTCAGCCTCTGCCTGTATGCTGCCGCCCAGGCCTGCAGAGACAACCGCTTCTGCCTCTTTTGAATATGCCTTTATCCCTATCCGGCCCAAAATCAGTGGCATAAATTGAATCTCGAGCATAACCTGATCAAATGAATAAAGCCTTGCGCCGTCCTGTCCTGCAAGCACTGCATCCGAAAAACGATATCCTGTCAGGAAGTTGCCCTCAGACCGGCCGGCGCTCAAGACGACCTCCTGCTGCGCTTTATTGATTTGTGAGATGACCTGCTTAGGCGTCAGGAAGAAGTAAAGCGAAAGAATTACAGTCAATGCTGCGCTGAAAAGGACAACGAAGATCCTTTTCATGTAATGTGCGAAACAAGAAGGCTGATATTCAGAAGCGCAGGATTTTCGAAGCTGACTGTCAGCGAACACTTTCTGATCTTCACCAAAGCGCCTGCATTGGATACCCTGTATATGAAGTTGACAGCTTCGTTGATGTCGAGCCCCTCAAGTCTCAGGTCATAGTCATCTCCTTTGAACCTGCCGTCCTGCCTCTGAGTCAGAAACTGTATCTTCTTCAGTTTTTTTGAAAGCCCTGTTCCGGCTGCAATCTTTTCGACCTCTGAAACAAAGTTCCTGTCCCTGCCCTCGACTGCCCTTGAAAGCAGCAGTTTCGTCTCTTCAGACATTGCGATAAGCCCGGCCCTGTTGCTGCTGATCTCTCTGTATACAGACTCGATCAGCGAGAGTCTCTGTTGGGCATTGTTCAGCCCAAGATAGAGCGCGAAAGCTGCAATGGCCAGTAAGGCAAGCGCTCCGGAAGCGGCCAGCAGTTCCTTCTTATCCTTATTCATTTACAGTCACCTCTATCACAAACCCGGATCTGCCGTCCTGCATCTTCTTTGTCTCGATAAGCTGGACCTCTGCAAAGGCCTTATTCAGGTTGTCCCTGAACTGCCCGACTGAAGCGTAGTCTTCACCTTCGCCTTTGAGTGTGGCCTTGCTGCCCTCCATAGAAATCTCCTTCACCCTTACCTTATCATTGGAACTCTCTGAAACAGACTTAAGCAGCCCAAGGACGTCCATGCCTTTAACAGCCCTGTAGTTCTGCTTTAGTTCAGCCAGTTTGGCCTGCAGGCCATAATAAAGGTCAGGCGGCATCTTCTGGTCAGGGAATAGGCCTGCATATAATGCCGAGACTTCCTTCTTCATCCCGGCCTCTTTCTTTACGACAAGAAAATGCCTGACCGCAAGCCCTGCCAGGAAGATCAGCAGGAATGAGGCCATATAGAAGAAGGCTGTCCTGTATGCATCCCTTGTCTTTCTCTTCTTCTTTTCCCTGAAGAGGCCGGCCGGTGCAAGGTTGAGCGCTGCCTTATGAAAAAGGTCTTTGTCAACTCCATATTCCAAAAGCCGGTTGTCCCATGCCGGAGTCAGAGAGATGAGATTAAGTCCGGCCTTTACAAAAGGGGCTGTATGGCCTTCTGCAGTCTTCCTGTTGAGGGCGAATACAAGGCCCTCGATTCCTTTTTCAGCAGGCCTGATTGGACAGAAGTCCAGAAGGAGGCCTGAAGAGGGAGACAGAAAAAAACCCTCCATCTCATAAGGCAGGATCTCCCGGATCTTTTCACTTTCCATATGGGGCAGGACCGATTTTCTGATTGAGAAGGCATCCATGCTGATATAAAGCCTGATCTGCCTGTTTTTTGGCAGCGCCTTCATCAGGTCTTCTATCCTCTCTGCATCGGAAGAGAAGCCTCCGGTCTCCTCGTCATATACGCGGAATCTGCCATCTTCCTCATACAGAGATAAAGCCATTATTGTTCCCTCCAGTATTTCAGCGCTACCCTGCCCTCGCTCAGGTCAAAACCCGCCTCTGCAGATGCTGCCAGATCATTGTGTTCAGCCCTTATTGTAAGGTTGAAACTGTTGCTCTTGACCCTGGCCAGATCTGATATATCAATGCCGATCTTTTCCATGCCGGGCACCTTCAGCAGTTCCCCCATTGTTTCAAAAGGCTTATCATTTCTGAGGTGTTCGAGTCTTTCTGCCAGGGACTCGGTCATATCAGGATGAAGCGACTTCAAGAGCATCACATCAGCAGTATTTATATTTATTGTTCCGTCGCCAAATACGGTCAGATAAGGCCTCAGTCTTTCTGCAGCCTCCTCAGGGAAGATATATTCCAGTTCAGACAGGCAATACAGGAAATGATTCTTGGCATAAGTCTCGCCATTCGGCACGCCCGGTATCCTGTCAGGGTCTATATAGTCTGCGAGCCTGTAAGCATACTCCTCATCTATCCCAAGCTGCCTGAGCAGTCGCTTGAAGATATTGAGCCCTGTCTCGTTCAGCCTGCCGTTTCTAAAGACAAGGGAATTTACATTAAACCTGCTGTTATTGTCGCCTGCAACGAGCCCGACAACCGTATCCCCGATCTTCTCTTCATGAGCGATCTCCCTCTGGTCGGTAAAGCTGAGCTGCGATGACAGGTCGAGCGCCTTTTCTGCTGTAATGAGGTAAGCGGATTTGAGCAGCAGGGACATCCTTTCGGCCTCGCCGAAGTTATTGGCTGCAGCTGCATAGCCATAGACAGTTGTCGAGAAATGGATCACCAAAGTCGTTGTGACCGCAAGCATCAGCAGCACTATGATCAGAATATAGCCCCTCTTATTGTTCATTGCCAAGCATAAGGGAGCATATCTGGGGATATGCCTCAGCCCCTTTTTCCCCTTTTAACAGAAGGGTTATCTTCAGATCTTTCGGCATCTTCTTAAGCTTTTTTGAATCATATACCCTGTCGTATCCTTTATCCAGCACCTCTGCGCTGAAGCCCTCAACATCCCTCAGCACTGTCAGGGTTATGGGCCTGCCGCCCCGTATGACGTCCTCTATCGTCTTTACTATATTCAGCCTGTTTTCACTGTCTTCAGAGACAGAATAGCTGATCACCTTCAGCCCGTCCCTGAAGAAACTGGTGAAGGTGAGCCGGGAGGCAGGCTTGCCGTAGAAGTCCTTCTCCTCGATCCTGATGCCGGTGTAATCCCTGTCTCTGTCATAGTATATACTCTCGACCTCTTTTCTGATCATGCCCAAAAGGTTAATGGCCTGCTCCTTCTCCTGCATCTTTCGATAGACGGCTGAGGCGCCTTTATTTACGGTAAAGAGGATCGTGTACGCCGAGCCTGTCACGACTGCTGCTATGGCAAGGGCAACGAGTATCTCTATAAGCGTAAAGCCCTCTTCGCCTGCCTGTCCCATCTCATTTCCTCATATATGAAAGGAGCGATGCCTCCTCTTTGCCTATCCTGACAGTCGAGGTCACCTTCTGAAGAAGATATTCCGCATCTTCCGTCTTTATCTCGTAATCCATATTCTCTTTCCTGCCCTCAAGCCCGGGAAGTTTCCCTGTCCTGTACAGATAGAGGTTTTCCTTTGCCTGAAGCAGAAGTTTAAGACTCTCATTTTTTCTTCCAGATATGTCCAAGTGATACGAGAAGGAAGTGAGCACAAGCAGAAATACCCCGCTCACCACAGCAAGCGCAACGAGGACTTCGATCAGGGTAAACCCCTTCATCCTACTCATCGAATCTCCTTCTGCCGTCCTGTATCTGCACTTCCCCTGAGAGGTTATCAAGTATGATTGAACTCTCTTTGCCGTCTTTTGACAGATAAAGCGCGATCACCTCTTCCTGAATTGAAGGGCTGAATGCCACGATCACCCGGCCTTCCTTGATCGTGCCTTTTGAGGGGATAAAGACCTCCCATTGCTCTGTCTCTTTCATCTCTATAATCCCCGGTTTTTCGTTTTTTCCGCCTCCTGAGCCGCTCACCCTGAACTGCCTCTTGCCGAAATCCACTGTAAAGAATATCTCCTTTCTTGCAGAGACAGCCTCTCTCCTTATGCCCTGAAGAGTTGAGGCGAGCCTGGCGCCGTCATCTTTTGCAAGCAGGCCCCAGATGTTCGGAAACGACAGAAAGGCAAGGGTCATAAGAATGAACATTACAACAAGCAGTTCCAGAAGCGTAAAACCTTTCACTCAATCTCCCAGTTTTTTATGTCAGCATCCTTGCCTTCGCCCCCGGGCCTTCCGTCAGAGCCATAGGAGATGATATCAAAGTCACCATGACTTCCCGGCGACAGGTAAAGGTAAGGGTTGCCCCATGCATCCTTCGGGATCTTATTCTTCTCAAGATATCCGTCATCCCTGTATTTCTTTGGTATCGGTTCTGTCTCAGGCTTCTTCACGAGGGCATCAAGCCCCTGATCTGTTGTGGGATACAGGCCATTGTCGAGTTTATAGAGCTTAAGCGCAGTTTCGAGATTCATCATCTGCAGCCTTGTCTCTGCCATCCTGGCATCGTCTGTACGGCCAAGCATCTTCGGCGCAACAAGCGCGGCGAGTATGCCGAGGATAAATACCACGACAAGCACCTCGATAAGGGTGAAGCCGCTTGGGGTAAGGGTTTTAGGTTTTAGGTTTTGGGTTTTAGGTCTGAATAAACCTGAAGCCTGAAACTGAAAACTTAAGACTGCCTCGAAACCTGGTATCCGCATATTCTTCTCCTTATTTAATAATCTGGTTCATCTGGAATATCGGCAGGAGAATGGATATCACCATGAACCCGACAATAAGCCCCATCACCAGGATTATGGAAGGTTCAAGCGCCCTGAGGAAATTATTGACCGATTTCCTGAAATCCCTCTCAGCCATCTCTGCTATCTTTTCGAGAGAGTTCTCAAGCCCCCCGGTCTTCTCTCCGGTGATCACCAGTTGTATGTACGTAGGCGGCAGGAATAGAGCTATGTCAGAGAGTTTCCTGCCCTCCCTGACTTCGCCGCTGATTCTTTCTATCTCTGATGAAAGATAACCGCTGCCTGAGACATCCCTCGAATATTCCAGCGCCTTGACGATCGAAACCCCTCCGGAAAGCAGAAGTCCGAGCACCCTGCAGAACCTCGAGATATAGAGGTTCCTGAACAGCTTAAGAGGAGAATAAAAAAGTTTTTTTGAAAGCTGCATTCTCTTTTTGCGGTAACAGGCCCTGCCTGAAAAAAATGCCGCTGCAGGCAATATAATCAGAAGATACCACTGCCCGTACAATATATTACTGAGCCCGACAAAGATCCTCGTTATTAAAGGCAGGGGTATATTCTGCTCCATGAATATGCCTGTTACCCTCGGAAAGACAAAGACAAAGACGAAAAAAATCATCATCATAGAGACCGCAATCATAAAGGCAGGATATATCATGGCCGATCTGACCCTGTCTTTCAGTTCCTTCTCCCGCTCGAGGAATCCGGCGAGACTCGCAAGCACTGTATCGAGCCTTCCTGACTCTTCGCCTGCCCTCACCATAGAGGCTGCATAAGGAGGGAAGAAATCCTTTCTCTGCTGCATGGCGGCCGAGAGGCTCAGCCCCTTTACTACACTATTTTGGACATCTTCCATAACCTTCCTGACATCGCCGGCAGTCTCTCCGGATATGGATTTTAAGGCAGCAGCCACAGGAACGCCGGCTGATATCATGGCAGAGAGATTATTGAAGATATCTGAGAGGCTTATACCCTTTTCGAGCCTGAAGCCCCTCTTTGTATCCTGACCGATCTCCCTGACATAAAGGCCCTTTTCCCTGAGGTCCAGCAGGGCCTCGTTTTCGTCGCGTGAGAAGGTCTTTCCGCTTATCTCCCTGCCCTTGCTGTTATAAGCGAGATATCTATAATTCGGCATAATCCTGGTTTGTTACCCTGAGGACTTCCTCGATGGTCGTAATGCCCTTCTTAACCTTGCTTATGCCGTCATCCATCAGTGTTGCCATGCCTTTGCTGACAGCCCTCTGCTGGATGCTCCTTGAATCCTTTTTGGCAAGTATGAGATCCTTTATCTCTTCGTCTACAGAAAGAAACTCAAATATGCCTGTCCTGCCGAGATAGCCTTTGCCCCTGCATTCCGGACAGCCCCTGCCCCTGTATACCTCATCAATATCCGTTAATGACGGAAATCCTGATCTTTCTGCTTCACTGAGCGCTACAGGCTCTTTGCAGAAATTGCATACCTTTCTGACGAGCCTCTGGGCCAGCACACCCGAGAGCGAGGAGGCGACCAGAAATGGCTCGATCTCCATCTCGACCAGTCTCGTGACTGCAGAGGCAGAATCATTGGTATGAAGTGTAGAGAGCACCAGGTGGCCGGTAAGTGAGGCCTGTATCGCTATCTCTGCTGTCTCCCTGTCCCTGATCTCCCCGACCATTATGATGTCAGGGTCCTGCCTCAGCACAGACCTGAGTCCTGCTGCGAAATCGAGATCTATTTTGGGATTGACCTGAATCTGGCCCACGCCCTTTATCTGGTATTCCACAGGGTCCTCGATTGTGATGATATTTTTCTGCTCACTGTATATCTTAAGCAGGCTTCCATAAAGCGTCGTTGTCTTTCCTGAACCGGTCGGCCCTGTCACGAGCATGATGCCGCTTGAACGCGACAGCACAGAGGCAAACCGGGGCATCCTGCTTTCACCAAGGCCAAGTTCCTCAAGGCTCATTACGCCCTTCATCCTGTCGAGTATCCTCAGGACGGCCCGCTCGCCAAAAAAGGTCGGGATGATAGAGACCCTTATGTCTATGTCCCTGCCGCCCGCTATGAGACGTATCCGTCCGTCCTGGGGGAGCCTCTTTTCGGCGATATCCAGATCAGCCAGCACCTTGATGCGTGAGATGAGGGCGTCCTGTATCAGCTTTGGCGGGGTCAAGAGCCTCTTCAGTATCCCGTCTATCCTGAACCTCACCTCAAGCTCCCTCTCGTAGGGTTCTATATGAATGTCGCTTGCCCTTTCCTTTACAGCCTCAAGGAAGAGCGCGTTCAGCAGTTTTATAACCGGCGCCTCGTCCCTGAGTTCAAGGAGATCCCTGGGCAGTTCTGATGACTGTGAAAATATCTTAAGATCTTCCCCTGAAAGCTCTCCCATGACTGTTTCGGCGGAAGGAATAAGGCTGTATGCCTGGTGGAGCAGGCTCAGCAGCCTCTCTTCAGGGCATGCCTGGTAATCGTATTCGAGTCTGAGCCTGTCAGCTATATCACGAAGCGCAAATATCCCGTTGTCGTCGCATACCAGCCCTGACAATCGGTTGTCATCCCTTTTGATCAGAAGAAATCTGTTGTTCCGTGCAAACTCAAAGGGTGCCTCCTTGAGCAGACCAATATCTATGTCAGAAAGCCGGAGGGAAGATGCTTCCTGGTTCACTGCCCCTTCACCTTCTGGTCAGGGTCGCCATGCCCTGTATGGCCCGGACGGCCTTCAGTCATTGGACCGGCAAAAACAGCTCTCTTTCTGCCTGTCAAAGATATGAGATCAGATGAGTCCCTGATTATACGGGGCGTCAGGAATACAAGCAGATTTGTTTTTTTCGAATTGGTGGACTTGTACCTGAAAAGATATCCCAGATAAGGTATGTCTCCCAGCAGAGGCACCTTGGTTACGATCTCCTCAGTCCTGTCCTGCATCAGACCGCTTATTACGACTGTCTGGTTGTCCCTGACAACGACTGAAGTCCTTGTCGAACGCTTTGTGGTGGTCGGACCTATCTCGGTCAGTATGCGGAGACTTGATTCCTGCTTCAGGGACGATATCTCCTGATAGATATCGAGTTTTACATACTCTCCTTCTGTTATCTGAGGGGTCAGCTTAAGCGTAATGCCGACATCCTTCCGCTCGATCACATTGAAAAGGCTCTGCGCACGCGCAGGATCAGTTTCCCTCTTTGCGATAAACGGCACATTCTCGCCAACAATGATCTCTGCCTCTTTATTGTCAGAGGTGAGTATCTGAGGCGTAGAAAGCACATCCACCGCATCCCTGAACTCATTTGCGCTGAAGAGGGCAGAAAATCCGGGTATGGTCAGGTTTGTCGTGGTTGTCCCGTCTGTGACAGGCACACTGAAGAAGTTGCCCATGCCGCCGACTGATATGCCTGCGAGGCCGTTTATTATCTCAAGCAGGGATTTGCTGTCCATCTCCCCGAACCCTGCTATTGCAACAGGCGCGCCATCGCTGCGCGCTATTGCGCGCCACCTGGCGCCGAGTTCCTCGAGTTTGTCAAGAGAGGCCTCAACTATCATCGCCTCAACATACACCTGTTTGCGCCGTCTGTCGAGGTCTTTTATTATGCCGCTGAGGTTATGGAAAAGACCTGCAGGCGCATTTATGATTAGTGCATTTGTGGCCCTGTCCGGCGTTATTGTTACCTTGCCCTTCATCTCCAGAGCCTGGGGTTGTTTTGCCTTGTCTTCCATGCCTTTGACAACGCTCTCGAGCACCTTTGCCAGCTCAACTGCATCAGCATTTTCGAGGAAATAGACCTTTATGTTGCCGGTCGTATCCTTCTGGGGAACATCAAGAAGCGCAATAAGCTTCTTTACTGATTCTTTGGCATAGTTCGAGCCTGTCAGGATGAGGGCATTCAGTCTCGCATCAGCCATCACCCTGATCTCCTCTGCTGCGGACGCTGCCCTGTCTTTTCTCTGCAGAGACTCGTTGATCGTCTTTGCCATATCCTCTGCCACATCGTGCCTGATCAGGTATATCTCGGGATCATCCTTTACAAGGGGTTGGTCTATAAAAGAGAGGATCTGCTCGATCCTCTGGATGTTCAGTGCATTTTCCACAAGAAGCAGGTAATTGCCCGATCCAAAGGCTGCAATGTGTCCATCCTTTGATATGAGGGGTTGAAGAAACATAAGTGCATTTTCTGCGCTTATGTTCCGCAGCGGCACAAGTTTTGTTACATATGCATCAGTGGCCTTTGCCCCGCCGGAGTCGGGAGAAAGCGACCTTGCCTGGCCCAGGGGCACAATCTTGAGCAGATTGCCGTCCGCCGGTATAAGGGTATAGCCCTTAAGATTAAGCACAGAGGCAAAGAGGGAAAAGGCCTCGTCAGCCGATATCTTTGAGGGCGCAATTATGGTTATCCTGCCCCTCAGCGTTTCATCGAATATGAAGTTCTTGCCTGTCACCTCGCTGATGAACTTGACTACATTGGCAAGATCCACATCCTGCAGGTTCACTGCCACCATATTCTTCTTTGGCTCAGCATGTACAACTGAGACCAGCAGGCAAACAACAAGAAGACATATAACAGTTATTTTCACTCAAGCCCCCTAATTTATATGGAACACCTGGGTCATAGGCGTCCCATTCCTCAGTATGTCCAGCTCTATCCTGTCAAGCTCCCTGATCATATTGAATATCTTCACACCGTCTCCGGGCGAATTCAGCTCGACGTGGTTGGCCCTCAGAATGATGTCCTCATTCTTGAGCCCCATGTTGTCATAAACCCCGCCGGGGATGATTTCACGGACAATGAAGCCCTCCTGTCTGTCATCCCTGAGCAGGGGCATAAGCCTTGCGCCTGTAAGCAGTTCATTGGGATTGTCAAGAAACCTCTTTATCTGCTCCCGATCAAAGGTGATCTCTTTTCCGCCGGTTCTGGTCTGCCCTGAAATGGGAGGGCTCAGAGGCCGGTGCATCGCTGCCCCTGAAGAGCGGGGCGGAGAAACAGATTCGATTTCAGGGAATCTGAGTTCAAACACCCTGCTGTCGTGCGAGATCCTGACCCTGTCGGGCTGCACTGCGGCAAGCTTGCCCGCGCCAAAGACATCGTCGCCCACCCTGAAAAGGCCCTGCATGGCGCCCCTGTTTTCTATAAAGGCAAACCCTGGCCTGTATGTTATCACGCCCTTAAGGATAAGGTCATTTTGGCCTGTAACCGAAGCTGCGCCCTTTTCGATGACAGAAAATCCCGCCCCCTTAATGCCGAAAGGATTCCTCTCGACAACAGGGGCAAACCCTGTTATGGATTGCAGGGCCGTCATCCTCAGGGGCCTGCCTTCAGCCTTTGCCACAATAACCTCTGCAGATATAAGCTCAAGAATCCTTCCAAGATTATAAGAGGCCGCCAACACCAGAACAATAATGCCGGCCGTATGCAAGAGAGCTTTATTGTTCGCTAAAGCAATCACTCGCATAGATTACCAGAAAGCGAAGTATAAAACAAAAAAGACAGCCATATCAGGTTGTTATGAGCATGAACCTCCCTTTATGCCTCTGTGGTGCAGATGGATATAAGACATAACAATAAGAAAAAACAGGAGGCGATTCGCCATACATGCAGAGCCTCTTGTCAGGCTAAGTATGGAGATACCGCGACGGCTGCATCAGCTTATTGACTTCAGAAATGAGTTCGAGCCTGCCAAATGGCTTGCGGAGAAATGCATCAACAGGGCTGTCCTGTTTCACAAACTCCTCGATCTGGTATGCTGACATGGAGATAATCTTTATTGAGGGTTTGATGGATTTGATGTTTTTGACCAGGTCTCTGCCGTCAATCAGGGGCATGAATATGTCTGTAATGACGAGCGATATGTCCGGAGAATGTTCCTTGAAGATCTGAAGCGCAACTACGGCGTTATTGACCGATCTCACCTCATAACCGAGGGACTTGACCGTCTCGGCAACAAACAGCAGCATTTCCCTGTTATCTTCTATGACCAGGATGCCGCCTTTTTTATTCTCGCCGCTTTCGGCAGGCCGCGTCTGCGCCATCTGCCCTGCCTGCGCTGCAGGCACATATACGGTAAAGGCAGTTCCCTTTCCAGGCCTGCCTGCCACGGTTATTACTCCTTCATGCTCTTTTATAATGCCGTACACCATTGCAAGGCCAAGGCCTGTGCCTTTGCCCCGGTCCTTGGTGGTGAAAAAGGGATCAAAGATCCTGTTTCTTATATTGTCAGGTATGCCTGTGCCTGTATCAGAGATCGTCAGCTCCAGATAGGCCTTTGGCACAAGCAGGGGATGAATAGTAGAGGCTTCGACGCCGATTTCCCTGAAAGCGGTCTTCACATTAATCATGCCTCCGGAAGGCATTGAATCGCCTGCATTTACCATAAGATTAATGATCACCTGCTCCATCTGGTTGGCGTCGCCCATAAACGCAGGGATTGTTTCGTCAAGCTCAAGGCTGACCTTTACGTTCTTGTTTGACAGGGTCTTGCCGATAAGTTCATAGGTGTCAGCCACTACGGAGTTGAGGTTAATCGGCTGCTTTTCCATTGATTCTTTTCTTGCAAACCTGAGAAGCCTGGTTATCATCTGACTCGCCCTTCTTGACGAGGACTCGATGACGGCGAGCCTCTTCCTGGCCTCAGCATCGAGGTTGCCGAGCAGGCCCATCAGTTCGATATGGCCGATGATTGCAGAGATGACGTTGTTGAAGTCATGGGCAATCCCACCGGCCAGCATGCCGATGGAATCCATCTTCTGGGACTGGAAGAGCTGTTCCTGAATCCGCTTCTTGTCGGATATGTCACGATGAAAGGCCTGGATATAAGTATGCCCTCCTATATCGAGCGCCTTTGCGCTTACCTCAAAGAGGATTGTGTCTCCAGTCCTGTGAACATGCCTTGCCTCATAGATCAGGGACTCGCCCCCTGCAATGCGCCTTATACGCTCATCTTTCTTCTGGTCGTCCTTGTCTGCTTCAAAGGTTCTTATATTTGTGCCGATCAGGGCGTCCACGGGAAATCCATGCTGTTCGCAGAACTTGTGGTTGACATTGATGATTGCACCGCTGGTGTCGTATACGGCTACACCGTCAGAGGCGTTGTCAAAGAGGCCGCGGTATTTCTGCTCAGAGATCGCAAGTTCCCTGGTCCGCTGCGCAACCAGTTCTTCAAGATGGGTGGAGTATTCTTTGAGTCGCTCCTTTTCCTGAGATAAGTCATATTCGAGGGAGAGTTTGCTTATGAGAAGCTTGTCGTTATAATGTCGCCACATTACACCTATTGAGATGGATGCAAGTAGGAATACATTATTACTAACAAATACCTGTATATTCGTAATATGATCAAACAATAGTATTGGTAAGACATAGGTGGAATATGCTATTAATGCAAGAAGGAACGTAATCTTAAATGAAAACAGAGGGAGGAAACCAAAGATGAATATAAGGACAATAATCATTCCAGCATAATAAATAGACTGATGTCCACCGAGGGAAAGAATCATTAATTCAACCATGGCAGAGACGACAAAAGTGGCCAATATTATGGTTGCAATCTGAAATGACTTCTGTCTTTTCAGTCTTATAACAAAATAGAATAATACAAAGATCAAGGCCGTGACCGCTCTATAAATGAGAAAACGCCTAAAATTCTCAGGTGTAACAAATAAATCCAGCAGGCTCAAAATGAGAATAACCGGAATGCCGGCCAGAAACAGTGTTGCAGCAAACGACTGATTCAGAGTGACTTTTTCCTGCTCTATATAAAATTCTTTTTCCATATAATTGATCAATATAGCTAAGATGTAGAGAAATTACAATGTCTATGCTTCCTTAAGATCATCATAGCAGTATCCTGTCCAATATAAATGACACCTGGGATACCAAATCCTTTAGTTGACCAGTGCCCCGACAGATACAGGCCCTGAACAAATGACGGTTTTCTAAAGTCAGTAAGCGCCAACTGGTCAGGCGTGCAGGCCCAGCCAAAGGCCGCGCCTCTAAAGTTGCCGGTGTATCTATACAATGTGAGAGGTGTGGCCCCGCCCTTGAACTTTAGGTGATTTGACAAACCAGGTAATAGGTCTGCCTCAATATTGGCCACCATGCGGTCGATTAGCAATTCCTTCATTGTTTGCCAATAGTTACTTGTCGCAAAAGGAGCAACAAGAAAGGCCAGTGCAGTTTTTCTGTCAGTTGATAAATAGAAAAGATAGGAGGCTATGTCCCGATAATTTCCTTTCTTTGCTAATTCATATATAGCCTCAATGCTGATATCCACATGCGATAGCTTCCATATATTAACGCCTGCATTCGGCAGATACTTAAGAGAATCGTCAAAGCCCATATAGACGATAAAGCCGGAAAGAGAAGGCACCATTGAGCGGATCTTATCAGAAAATTGTTGACCTGTCACATTCTTGCCCAAAAGCTTCAAAAAAGTCTGACGAGCATCACAATTAGAAATCACATATTTTGCCGCGATATATTCATTATTTTCCAAGACGATTCCTGTAGCCTTCTGTTTTTCGACGCATATCTTCTTGACAGCATTACATAATCTCAGCGTACCGCCATATTCCTCAAATCTCTCAGCAAATGCATCAGGAAACTTCTGAATACCACCATCAGGATAATAGCCGCCATCAAGTAGAAATTCTCTGAATATTTTAGCGCCTATAAAAGCAGAAATCCGCGAAGGAGGCAAAGCAGCGTTACCAAAAAGAGGGAGACATAAAGCTGTTTTCAATTTCTCATTTGCGAAATATTTGTCTATCAAGTTCTTGAATGACCATGCTCTCATGCCTATGGAAGCTTTTCGATCTGGCTGTAATAAAGAATAAATAAAGTCTCTGATATTATCCTTCTCATCTGGAAAAGCTACCTGAAAATCTTCTATGGTTCTGGCCGGGTCTTCCCAAAATGAAATCTTGTGCTGAGGTGTCATGATAATATTAGAAGGATCGGTTCTTTTGAGTGTCATCTTCTGAAATATATCATGATCTTCAAATATCTGCTGAAGATTCCCATGCTTAAAGCCGCCAATAAAATGAGCTGCAGCAGGGAACGTAAATCCCTGTCTCTTGAACGACGTGCAGTATCCTCCCGGCTTGTGGTGCTGCTCCGCAATCAGCACCTTCATTCCTGCCTTTGCCAAGTAACAGCCGCAGACGAGGCCGCCGATCCCGGCGCCTATGATTACGGCATCGTAAGCGTCTTGAGAGAGTTTAGGCATGATTTTTTTCTGCTATCAGGCTGTTGACCAGGGCAACCGCCTCCCTTACCGTAGTGATATTAGGCACATCCTCGTCTCTTACAGATATCTTGAATTTCTTTTCTATTGCAACCGTGATCTCAATCGCCTTGATTGAATCTATCTCAAGGTCATCAAAAAAATTCTTGTCAGGAGATATCTCCTCTGTCTCAAACCCTGAAATGTCTGCGATGATATCTACAATCTCCCTTTCTACATCATGCTGCATCTTCTCCTCCCAGAGTATCTTTATATTTTTTGAAAACCACACAGGCATTGTTGCCGCCAAACGCATATGAATTATTCAAGGCGATATTCACCGTATGCCTGCGTGCAACATTCGGCACACAGTCAATGTCACATTCAGGGTCCGCCGTCTCATAATGTATGGTAGGCGGTATCATGTCATCGGCAACGGCCAGGGAACAGGCGATAGCCTCGAGGGCGGATGCAGCTCCCATGGTATGGCCCAGCATGGACTTTATGGAACTGACCGGAACCTTTAAATACCGTTCACCGAAAACCTCCCTGATTGCAGCGCATTCTGCCCGGTCATTATTTAATGTCCCGGTGCCATGGGCGCTGATATAGTTGACATCAGCAGGGCAGATACCTGATTCCTTCATCGCCTTTATCATGCATTTGACTATGCCGTCAACAGAAGGAGTGGTCATGTGGCTTGCATCGCAGCTCAGGCCATAGCCCAGGACTTCAGCGTAGACCCCGGCATTTCTCATGCGTGCGCTTATGTCAGATTCGAGGACGAGTACACCGGCTCCCTCAGCCGATATCATCCCTTTTCTGTTTCTGTCAAACGGGCTGCAGAACTCCGGCGCAACAGCCTTAAACTGGTTAAATCCTGTAAATGATATGCGTGAGAAGGCATCTGAGCCGCCGACAAAGACCATATCTGCACGGCCAAGCCTGATAAGATCATATCCATATCCGATTGCATAATTCCCTGCTGCGCAGGCTGTGGAGAAGATCCAGGCATTGCCGCTTATGCCCAATTCCCCGGCCACTGCGGCAGAGGTTGTATGCGTCGGCAGTTGCCGGGCAAGTTCCAGAGGAAAGGCTTTGTCTTGGATGCGGTAATTATTTATATGCTCAATCACATGCAGAGAACCTGTGGTCGTGCCGATACAGACGGAGACACGCCTGTCTGACATTTCCTTGTGGTAACCGGCATCTTTGGCGGCATACACGGAAGCAGCAACGGCCAGCTGCGTAGCCCTGCTCATCATATCCTGGCCTTCACTGCTGATATAGCCGGCAGGGTCAAAATCCTTCACTTCCCCGCCGTTATGCGTGAAGTGGTGAGATGTATCAAATGATGTGACTGGGCTGATGCCGCTTCTGCCGGCAAGCAGACCCTGCCAGAAATCCTGCCACCCGATCCCGATGGATGAGACAACCCCAAGGCCGGTAACCACAACTCTACTGCTCATGCTGCACGCTGAAGACAAGGTCAGCCTCTGACACCTTCTTCCCCTCGACTGTCGCCACTGCCGTCACATATGCCCCGGTCGGCAGTGACTTTGTATTTTCTACGGCAAGCATCAACTGGTCCCCAGGCACTACCGTATGCAGGAACCTGGCCTTGACAGAGCCAAACAGATAGACAGGCTTTTTGCCCTCCTGCGGCTGATCCTGGGCCGAGGCAAAAAGTACGATAGCTGTCTGGGCCATTGCCTCGATAATGGCAGCCCCCGGCATGACGGCCCTGTCCGGGAAATGGCCCAAAAAAAAGATGTCATTGCCTGAGATGTTCTTTATGCCAACCGCCCTTTTTCCGGGCTCAAGTTCGACAATCCGGTCGAGCATGATAAAAGGGAACCGCTGCGGCAAATATCTCTTTATCGCCTCAAAGTCAAGCTGCATTACATGGCCTCCGTGTACGCACCAAGGACAACAGCAGAGTTCTGGCCGCAGGGGTCTGTCGTTGTCACAAGGACCTTATTAAGCTCTGCCTTTCGCGCCTGATTTGGCAGACAGTCAAGTCCGCAGGCAGGGTCTTGTTCATGGCAGTTAACTGTCGGCGGCATAATGCCGTCTTTGAGCGCGCCGACTGCAGAGGCCAAAGACATGCTGCCTGAGGCAGAATAGCTCTCCCCTGTCATGGACTTTATGGCGCTGACCGGAATCCTGCCTGCCCTGCTGCCAAAGACCTCTTTGATCACCTCTGCCTCAAGACGGTCGAGAGCCACTGAGGAATTTGCAGACGATGATATGTAGTCTATCTCAGAAGCCGGGCATCCGGCGTCTGCCAGGGCAGCAGTGATTGCATTGCGCAAGCCCCTGCCTTTCCCTCCAGACAGATCAAAGGCGCTTCCGTATCCGAGCACTACGGCAAGAATATCAGCGCCCCTGTTTTGTGCGGCTGCAAGATCCTCAAGTACAATGACTGCAGCGCCCTCAGAAAGCATTGTGCCGTTTCTTCTTTTGTCAAAAGGGCGGCAGATAGGTTCGGTTCCGTCTGATCCTGACAGACAGCCGAGTCTTTCAAAACCATAGAACGTCTCTTCGCAGAGTTCCTCGACTCCGCCGGTCAAGACTGCCTCAGCCCTTTTGAGCCTGAGGAAATCAGAGGCATAGATGAGGCTGTCCATGCCGGCACAGAAGCCGGTTGAGACAGTCGTATTAAATCCTTTGATCTTAAAGCGGATTGATATCTGGCTTGCCGGCGAATTGATGACTGTATTGGGAAAATGCGATGGGTTCACAAACCGAGGCCCTTCAATCAGGCCGACCCTGTCGAACTCTGAAATGCTATGGAGGCTTCCGAATGTTGCGCCGATAGAGACTCCCACCTGATCGCTGTTTTTATCAGTAATCACAAGCCCTGCATCATCGAGCGCGAGCTTTGCAGCAGAACAGACAAGCCTTGTGCTCCGGTCAAGCTCCCTGACCCCCTTTTTCCCAAGATAGGCAAGGGGATCAAATCCGGTAATCTCACCGGCAATCTTAACAGCAAACGCTGAGGTGTCGAAAAGGGTTATCTCCCTGAATCCGGTCCTGCCCTGCCTCAGTCCTGCCCAGAAATCATCCCTGCCCGCTCCAATGGGCGAGACAACGCCGATGCCTGTTATTGCGATCTTCTTCTCCATCACAGAGCCTATATCCCAAGCCCTCCGTCTATCTGAAACACCTGCCCGGTTATGTATGAGGACTCCTCAGAAAGCAGGAAGCTGACCAGCCGGGCAACCTCCTCGGGCCTTCCAAACCTTCTGAAAGGGATTTCCGAGATCATCTTCTCCTTCTGCTTTTCTGTCATGGCCGAGAGCATATCGCTTTCAATAAACCCGGGCGCAACTGCATTGACCCTTATGTTAAAGGAGGCAACCTCCTTTGCAAGAGACCGTGTAAAGCCGATCACGCCTGCCTTGGCAGCAGCATAGTTGACCTGACCGGGCATTGCCTTGAGCCCGCTTACTGAGGATATATTCACCACAGCCCCGCTCTTCTGTCTCAGAAACGTTCCGATGCATGCCTGTGTCATCGTAAAGACACCGGTAAGATCCGTATCAATCACCTCTGTCCAGTCTTCCCTGCCCATCATCATAAGAGACTTGTCCCGGGTTATGCCTGCGTTATTGACAAGCATGTCAAGCCGGCCGAACTCCTCTTTTGCCCTTGCCACAAGCACCCTTGCGCCCTCGGCGTCCCTTGCATCAAGCATAACAGGCAGGGCCCTGCCTCCGGATTCCTGAATCTCCCTGGCAATGGCCTCTGCCCCTGATCTGTTTGAGCGATAGGTGAAGAGACATACAGAGCCTTCACTGCAGAGGCTGCGCACTATTGCTGCGCCGATTCCCCTTGCTCCACCGGTTACGATCGAGACCTGTCCTGAAAAGACCTTTTCTGCCAAGGTATTAAATAGTCTCCGTCTGCTCCTGTTTTGTGATCATGTAGAATATGATGATCCCTGTGTCATCCCTCTCCTGCCTGAGCGCTGACATCGGTATTCCGGCGTCTGCAATTATGGAGAGGAACTCAGGCTCTGTGCGCTGCCTGAAGCCGTCCCAGTTGACGAGCCAGTGAAAGTCCTGCGCCCTGTACCTTGCTGCATCCTTGAAAGGCGCAACAAGAACGCCGCCCCTATTGAGCATCCGGTACAGTGCGCCGAGCACCCTGGAGAGAAATTCCGAAGGGAGATAGTCAAACAGACCGGCGCTATAGATGATGTCGGTCTTGCCGAATGCGGCCATATTAAGCTCATCGTCAAACATACGGGTCGCATTGTACTTGCGGAACTCGATGTTGTCCGCTGCTTCAGTATAGGAGAGCCTGTCCATGGCAAAGGCAAGGGCATCATTGTCCATGTCTATGCAGGTGACCTTTGCATTGGCTGCTGCAATATCAGGGGCAAGCCCCATAAGCTCCCTGCATGAACCGCAGCCGATATTAAGAACCGTTGCCCCGCTTCGCGCCCTGATCTCCTGCCTGACGATCCCTTCGAGCTTCCTGATCCTGCAGCGCACTGCCTCGGCCAGAGGCAGAGAGAGCCCATACAGGTCAAGGTAATAGCCGAGCCCTCCTGACATGGGAGAATTCTTGTACACATTTTCGAGCATCTTGAAGTCGCCCTGGCCCCCCTGAGGCCATGTCCGGGCATGATTAAGAAGATATCCCAAAGACAGCAGCCTGTCGGTCTTTGCCTGAAAGACCTGTCGGTATTCCTTAAGCATATCTTCATCATATCCAACAGCCTCTTCAAACCCGGCACATGCCGCCATCATCCTGTTGTTGAGGCGGCTGACCTCCTGCAGGATCCTGCCTGCATCAGCGTCCGGTGCTGAAGATGTTTCTGACAGACTTCCAATGGCATTGATGTATTCGTCAGTCCTTGCGTTCAGGACATCTGCATATGCTTTCAGGTCTTCGTTTATTGTGCAGCACCTATCAGCAAGCTCCACAGGATACTGCATGCCGTGCGTGTCATCCTGACAGAGGGCAAGACCTGCCTTGTGAAACTGGTCATTCATTTTGAATGTCCATTTTACGACCCCATATTTATTGACGTTGCCGGTCGTGAAGCTCAACATCGCGCCAAGCTCAAGAGGATGTTCGACATGGATGCCTATCCCTCCGTCGCTCAAATCCACTATCCTGCCCCTGAGACTGCTCGGATTGCGGTTGTTGATCCCAGAAGCCATAACTGATAAATCAATCGTCTCTGTATAAGGCCTCCGCCTGAACCTTCTCATATCACCTTCATAACTGAACAGCAGTTCATCCATCGCCTACCCCCGTGTAAATCCTGCCCTGCTGATCCGCCTTCTGCGGATATTTTCCAAGCAGGCTGCAGTTGCTGCATTTCCTGTGGTTCCGGATTGCCGACATCAAAAAAAAGGCTGCCTTTTTTTTGTTTTGGCAACCTGGCTGTCTTCCAACGTATAAAGACCATCGGCTTTCCGTCCCCTTCTCACAAAGGGTTTGGCTTTTTCGGTTTTATTTTTGACGTATATTAAGCGATTTATTGTGATTTGTAAATAATTCTGTGCTGAAGCCAACTGCTTATTTCTTATCAACTATTCATAACAGTCCAAATTCGGCAGATTGTTTGACGCAGGAAAGGGCTATTTCTGCATTGCCTGCCATTTTCTACTTTGGCTTTTCATGATGCAATTCGCCCTGTTTTTCCCTATAATAAATGAAATGAGTCACGACGATTTCATGCCTACCCCTGAACAGCAGATGTCCCCGGCCCTGGGCTGGCTGCTATACAAGGTGACCCGCGAGTTCGCATCATCTCTCGATCTTGACAGGGTGCTGGGCAGGGTGCTGAGCTTTACAGTGCAGGTATTCGGCGCCTCGGTCGGGAGCATCTTCCTGCTGGACAGTCGGGGCAGGATCACAAAAAGCATTCTCGCGCGGCAGGACCTTGACCCCGAGGTTAGGGAACAGGCAATCACTACTGTCATGGAAAAGGGCTTAGGCGGGTGGGTGTACAGGCATGCCAAGGCAGATGTCATTGCTGATACAAGGAGGGACAGCCGCTGGATATCCCTGCCTGATGACAACCTCATAACCCTTTCAGCAGTCTCTGCCCCGCTTATCCGGAGAGGCCAGGTTATCGGCATCATCACGTTGCATCATCATGAACTGGACCACTTCAGCAAGGAGCAGCTTGATTTCATCCAGTTGATTGCAGGAGAGGCTGCCATGGCGGTCGAAAATGCCACATTATACAAAACAGTAACAGATGAAAAGGCAGAGCTCAGGCACCTGGATGAGCTGAAAAACGAGTTTGTCGCTCATGTTGCCCATGACCTGAAGTCTCCGCTCAGCGTCATAAGCACGTATACAGAACTGCTGAAGCAGTTCTGCTGCATTAATGAAGAAGGGCAGGGCTTCCTCAGGGAGATACTTATAGCCATAGGCCGTATGAATTCGCTCATAGGCAATGTGCTGGATATCAACAGGATAGAGATGGGCATAGAATCCGAGATCTGCCCGACTGATATTGCGGAGGTTGTCGGCTGCTCTGCTGGTACGCTTCAGGGCCTTGCCTGTGACAAAGGAATCTCTTTGACCATTGACGTCGGAAATGATTTGCCTCTTGTTAATGGCTCCTCAGTCAGGCTTGGCCAGATATTGCTGAATCTTGCCGGTAACGCCATAAAATTTACGCCTTCGGGCGGCAATGTAAGCATCACCGGAATCCGGGAAGGCAGTCGCCTGATAATTAAAGTGACAGATTCCGGCCCTGGCATTCCTGAGGAACTGATCCCATGTCTGTTTCAGAAGTTCTCGAAGCTTAACCAGAAAGATACCTGCAGGCAGGAAGGCCACGGATTAGGCCTTGCAATAGTGAAGTCCATTATAGACGCCCATAAAGGAGACCTCTGGGTAGAGTCAAGGCCAGGAGCAGGCAGCACCTTTGCCTTTTCCATCCCTCTGGCTGCCCAATAAAAAAGGCCCCGGCATTGCCAAAGGCCTTCAATATATATGTGTAAATATCTGAGCTGCTGATTATTTAGACGGACAGGTAAGGCATCTCCAGCCCTGCGGGGTCAGTACCCAGCAGCAGGGGTTGGGCGTCAGGAGCCTTGTCCCCGCACCCTCCATACGTTTCTTCTCATCAGGATGATACTTGATTGCCTGATCCTTGTGATCTGTTATCTTTTCGACAAAACCATCCTCATCAAGCCAGATCTTTAATTTGCCCTTAATTTTTTCTGCCATGTCATGCCCCCTTTTGTTATCAGTTATAAGTTCCGCCTCCTCCCTTATCCCTGCGCCGTTCAAGTCATGCCCATCACCTGCCTCTTGCCCGTAAGATATGCTCTATTTCAGAATGCCAGAGTGAACTTGGCCAGTACCAGACGCTCAGGATAGAACCCCGGGTTCCTGGGGTCTGTGTCCTGGAACCTGAAACGCTCATTAAAGAGGTTCTTCGCCTCAAGACTGATGATGCCTGTCCTCTTGGGCAGACGGTAGTGCAGTGAGGCATTCGCAATCCAAAAGCGATCACTCTCCTTATATGTAAAAGCGCCAAACGGAGGGAACGGCTGAATACCGATAAACGTCCCCTTCTGATCAACAAAGGCGGTCTCGATCCTGGCGCTGAACCCGGAGGGGTGGTGGAAGCCACCTCCCAGGATCAGCTTATTCGTGCTGAGCCTGGTGATATTGTCGCCTGCAAATTCGAGCGGCCTTTCAAAAAGCTCATACTGATACTCTGCGCTCAGGGCCAGCCACTTATGAGGCGACCAGTACAGATATGCCCGGCCCAACTGTTCTTTCCATGTGGCTTCTATAAGGGATGGGGGGTCGGACCATAGGTCTATACCAAGCACTTCCAGATCACGCTTCGAAAACTCGGCGCCTGCGTACAGGTCAGCCGCCAATTCATGATCAATTCCAAGGCCGTACCGCCAGGAACTTGTGCCTTCAGTGTCATTAAAGAATTGATTGAAGCCGGCCACCTGAGTAGGTTCGATAGTCTGGTCAGTCAGGAGCGACCTTCTCAGGGTCCTGAATGCAGCAGCGCGCAGTGTGGTCTCCGGAGTCAAGTTCCATAACAGTCCGAATTTGGGATTGAACTGCTCGCGATTAATGTCCTGATCAAAAATCAGACGCTTGAAAAAATCGGCGCTTGCCCCGAGCGTCACTGTTATATTGCTTACAGGCTTGAGATGGGCGTAAGTATAAAGATTCGTATGAGTAGGGTTTGAATCGGTTGTAGAAGGCCAATTAAAATAATCAGCTACGGATCTGTAGTCTTCATCATTATACCCGAAACCGCTTATCAGGGTGAATCGCCCGGATCGAAACAAATGCTGCGCCTCTGCCAGATACCCGCGAACAGTTGTCTCCTCACTGATGCCGGGCAATGCATAGAACAGGTCTGTATCGGCATGGATCACAGAAACTATCAGGTCAGAACCGGGCAAAAAGCTGTGATGCAGCCCAAGTCGGACAGATTCAATATCTCTCTTTTCCCGATAATCCCGGAGAATGAGGTCAGGATCAAAGATAATCGGCAAATAACCATTTTTCATATCCCTTGACCTGTACTCTACCTGTACGCTTGTCCGGGGCGTGATGCTGAGCTGGCCAAAGACATTGTATATGTTCTGCTTCTGGTCATTATTTTCCCGGAAGCCGTCTGTTTTGTAGTGGAACTGGCCAAAGCTGAATGAAACCTTATCATGCAGACCTGCCAGGACAAGTTCATTGCCAAGGGTACTGTTGCCGCCTGTAAGACCGCTTGCCTGTATGGAGATGCGATTGCGGTCAAACAGGGAATTATACTCATTGAAGCCCGCATCTGAAGGCCCTGCGCCCTGCAAGATGAAAAGCCCAGGCTCTGCAAGATGGGGCTGCACAGGATTGATCCCCACAGGCTGAAGGATCTGGGCCTGGAGCAGTTCGCTTACGCGGGCTATCTCATGCCGTGGAAGCGCTGCGTATGAATCCGAAAGGAACCGGTGGGCAGATGCATTGGCAGGGTCTGCATTGACCGACTTGTATCCCTCAGCAAGCGCAAGCTGCTCAAAGCCGAGATCAGAGTAGATCCTTGCGAGGCCTGCGCCTCTTGCTGCCTGATCCTCATCAAGCATCAGCCGCGAGCGGTACACAGCACGGTTGTCGTTAAGCGCCATAGACCTTTCGAGATCCTGCAGGGCCTCAACAGGCCGGTTCTGCGTCTGTTTCTGCAATGCGCTGTAGAAGAAGGCGGTCGGATCATTTGGGTCAGCCTCCTTTGCCATGCTGAACTGATCAGAGGCGATGCTGTCCCTTTTCTCTTCGTAATATCCCTTGCCGAGATAGCTCCTGATCAGTGCATTGCCTGTATCGAGGCTCATCGCCACCTCAATTTCGCGTCTGCCCTCCTTGAGCTGTCCCTTCCTGATCTTTGCCGGCCCGAGCCCCAGCCTCGGAAGCGGGTCTGCGGCATCAAGGCCTGCTGCCTTCTCAAATGCGGCCATTGCCTCATCCATTCGTATCTGTGAAAGATAAGAAAAACCGAGGACGCTCTGTGTGCGCGAAAGCCCCGGCATATGGGAGGAGGCCTTTTCCGCTGCCTGAAGCGCCTCGTCTCTGCGGCCTAAAGAGAGATAAAGCTCTGACATCCTTGCCCAGACAAGGCCATTTTCAGGCTCCAGCTCCGCTGCCCTTTGGACGCCTCTTAAGGCTGCCTCAAGGTCGAATGCAGCCTGCCTGGCATAGGAAAGGGCGATATGGGCCTTTGCTGAGTTTGGCGCTGCAGAGACTGCCCTTGCTGCATAATCCATAGCCTCTGACTTGTCATTTCTGGCTACAGAGACAACAGACATGAATGAAAGCGCATCTGCATTATTAGGCTCGGCGCTCAGCCTCTTTTTCAGTTCTGCCTCTGCCTCTGCCGCAGCCCCTGACGACAGCAGAGAGGCGATTCTGCTGGTGAATGATTCTGAGGCAGGGTCTATCGAAAGAAGCGGATAGTGCAGGGTCCACTGCACGGCATCTTTCGGCCTGACATTGATCGCAAGAACCGGAGCCCTGCCTTCAGCGGCCGTTGCAGACTGACCCTGAAGGAGCCTGATGCTGCCTGCCCTGTTTTCTGCTGTCACGATGCCCTCAAGCACGGTCACTGTTGCGTCTTTATCACTGACAGATACGGCAAACTCTGTGCCCTCTATCCCTGCATTGAGAAAAGGTGTGTTCACCCTGAACTTCTGAGGCGTCCTGCTTATGAAATATGCTGCGCCCTTAAGCAGGTCCAGAAGCGTAGGCCTTTCCCCTGTTGCCGCTGCAATGGTTATGGCCGTATTCTGGCCAAGCCTCAAGACCGTCTCGTTTTTGAGCAGTACAACTGCGAGGCTCTTTTCCATGATCCTGAGCATGTCGCCTGCACAGAAGGACTCTTGTTTGTCCACCTGCCTCCATTCAGCGCTGCCGGACCGTTTTGCCTGTACCCTGCCCTGAAAAGAGTCGAGCCTTGCGACCCAGTCACTGCAGGTGTCGGCATAAGCCATGCCCGAAAAAAATAACAGCAGAAACATAAAAGCAGCAATACGGACAACTGAAGCAGATAACCCTGACATCTAAATACCCCCCTGATTTTATATTTGTTGAAGTATAATGCAGACCTTTATTTATAGTCCATACTGACAACACCTTCCCATTGCCCTTTTGGCGGGCTTTGGCGGTGCCTGCTGCAGAGGCCTATATAGAAGCGGGCAGGTCCGTCTTCACCAAATCTGCTGCAGTATGCGACAAAGCTGTTTTCTGCCTCTTCCCACAGGCCCTGCCTGAAGAGAGAGAGGGCCTCTTCAAAGACAGCGCAGGACTGGAGGGTCTTGTCATCTGCTTCGTCTTTTCTGCAGACCAGTTCATACACCCCCATCGGCAGAACCTTGCCTTTGAGGAGGAATGTCCCGACATCCCTGACCAGGAAACTGTCGAGATGCCCTGCAACAGACTCGGAGATCAGCACCCGGGTTCCGAGCAGTCTGTTTATGCTGTCGAGCCTCGTGGTGGTATTCACCATGTCGCCCACGGGCCTGTATTCAAAATGGTCTGCAGCGCCGACATTGCCGATCATGATCTCGCCTGAATGAATACCGATCCGGGTCGGCATGCCAAATCCTCCTCCGCCCGGGGCCTCGAATGAACGCATCTGACTGCTGATCTCAAACGCAGCAGCGCAGGCATCGTCAATACGTCTTTTATCCGTCTCTCTGCCGAGCCAGAGGGCCAGAACAGAATCTCCGATCACATTGGATATGGTGCCGCCCTGCTTCTTGATCGGCCCAAATACAATCTCATAATATTGGTTCAGATGCTCCCCCAGTTTCCTGCTGTCCATGGTCTCTGCAAGCGATGTGTACCCTTCGGCATCTGTGTACAGGCAGACCCCCTGAACGATTCTGCTTTCTGTTCTGAGGCCCGACATATTCCTTGCAAGCCTGTCAACCACATCAGGCGGAAGATAGTAGCCGAAGGCGCTTCGAATGTTTTTTCGTTCCCTGTTGGCATCTGCATACCGCCAGATCAGTCCGCCCACAAAGGCAAAGGCCGGCTGGATAAATACCGGCAGCATAACCGGATACCATGCCCCGGAGGCCGTGAACCGGGCATACGAAAAATAAAGGTAAAGCGCGCTGCCCAAGGCAACAGTGACTCCCGCAATAAGCGGAGGCAGCTGCCTGGAGGTGATCCCTGCAACAAGACCCCAGCAGAGGATCACAACGAGATAAAGGCCAAAGCCGAGCGGTTTCACAGCCATCTGCTCGAGCAGATTCGCAAATTGGGTTGCAGCAAGCTCTACGCCGCTGATATCACGGCCGTCCTTCTGGGAAAAGACTGTAAAGAAAGTGTCTCTCTGTTCAGGCTGGTACAGTTCCGAGAATCCGACAAAGACCATCCTGCCTCTGAGGTCCGGCAGAGTCGAAAGGCCGCTCTCGCCGCGCCCAAGCATATGGTCATAAGGTATTGTGGGTATAGAGCCTGGAGGGCCGTAGAAGTTTACGTATCTCCTTGAATCGCCCGAATACATGCTGATCAGGGATCTGACCAGATGCCCTTTCCTGCTGTCACCCTGGTGGCCGCGCTCAAGAAGCGCAAGCATCCTTGCCTCAAGTCCTGTATCCCGTTCAAAGGCCGTCCGGATCTCCTGAATCGCATGAACCATTTTGCCGCGCTGAAGAAGAGTTGCTCTGTCTGAAGGAATATCAGAAGATAAAGGCGCGCCCGCAGTTCTTAACAGCGCTAAAAAATCCTCATACGCATCTGCGGCAAAAAACTGAAAAGAGACTACCGGCAGTGTCGGCGCATCACCGGCGCCTGTCTTGAAGACCCAGTTTCTGATCACGCTTAGTGAGACCTTCGGCATCGGAAAAGGGGCCATGGCAGCCGCACTATTTTCTATGACAGGCACAGCAGAGACAAGTCGCTCCGTATATATGCTGCCTCCATCAGGGGCCTCTGCCCGTTCAGCGAGCAGTCTTTGGGAAAGTATCACCCTGCCTGATCTGCGCATGGCTTCTGCAAAGGTGAAGTCATCACTTCCAGGCCTCGGCTCCTCAAAAAACATGTCAAAGACAATCCCTGAGGCCCCCGCCTCCATAACCCGTCCGATCAACTCGCCATGCAGGGCGCGGGCCCATTTTCTCGGATCGTTCTTCAGGCCAAGCGCATCTGAAGAACGCTTGTCAATGCTGACCACAACAACATCCGGCGGCGGAATCCTCTCCCCGCGCAGACGGAAAAGGAGCGAAAGTCCGGTATCTTCCTCAAGGCTGACGCCAAAAGGCAGTATGCCGACGATCAGTCCCACAAGGGCAGTTATCAGTCCAAGGATGGCTGATTTTGAATTCCGGGACAACGTAAAAACCCCTCCTCTTTTTCCGGCAATGATCGTAAAGACTATGACTCAGGCGCTGTCGCCGCTGTTGCGGTCTGCAGTTATTTTTTATCATAAAACCTGAAGGAAGTCTAAGGTTTTTTCCTATGGGCTCTGAATCAGCAGTCCTTGTCTATTTGGTCAGGACAGAACGTATCTCGTTCAGCAGAGACGAAGGGGTGAGAGGCTTTGAGATGAAATGCATACCTTCCTGAAGCGCTCCCTTATGCTCTATTATGTCGGCAGTGTACCCGCTCATGATGATTATTCGTATATCAGGACAGAGCTTCTTTATCTCTTCACATGCCTCTTTGCCGTTTTTCCTTGGCATGATCAGGTCACTAAGGACGAGCTGTATGGAATCCTGATTCTTCCGGAACAGAGCGACGGCATCCTCCCCGTCAACAGCCTCGATCACGCTGTAACCGAACTCCTCGAGAAGTTGTCTTGTCACCCGCCGGGTCTCTTCATTGTCCTCCACAAGCAGTATCGTCTCTGAGCCGCGGGGTAATGCCGCTGCTGTCTCGTCACCTGACAGGACTTCAGTTTTGGCAATCGGCAGGTATATCCTGAAGGTCGTGCCCTGCCCAGGCTCGCTGTACACATGAATCATGCCGCCATGCTTGTTAATGATCCCATATGCAATGGCAAGGCCAAGACCGGTTCCTTTGCCTACTTCCTTGGTGGTAAAAAACGGCTCAAAGATATGTTCCTTTGTCTTGGGGTCAATACCCATGCCATTGTCTGAAAAGGCAAGGACTGCGTACGAGCCTTTCCGGACATCGCCCATATCCCTGTCCATATGAATACATTCTGTGCTGATACTGATCTTCCCACCATTTGGCATGGCATCGCGCGCATTCGTCGCAAAATTCATCAGCACCTGCTCCAACTGCCCTTTATCTGCCTCTACAACCAGATCTTCGATAGAGCATTTCAGCTCAAGAGTAATCTCTTCACCTATGAGCCTGCTGATGATGTTCATGAATTCGCCTGCCAGCTTATTCAGATCGAGAGGCTTGAAATATACAGGCTGTTTTCTGCTGAAGGCAAGCAGGCTCTTGGTCAGACCGGAGGCGCGCTCGCTCGACTCCAGAATATGTTTTACATAGTGGCTGAGCTGTTCGTTCTGTCCTATATGCAGTTTAAGCAGAGTAGCATACCCGATAATGGCGGTCAGAATATTATTGAAGTCATGTGCAATGCCTCCTGCAAGCTGGCCGATACCCTCCATCTTCTGCGCCTGCCGAAGAAGTTCCTCATTATGCCGCAGTTCAGTAACATCACGCACCACTTCTATTCCGGCTTTTATTACACCCTCAGAATCCCTGAGCGGTGAGGTGGTGATCTCGAAATATTTTGTTCCTGCAGGCATATGAACCGTCCTGGTCACTGTGTGAACCCTGCCGTCATTAAAGGTAAGAGCCACTGGACAGCCTTCGCAGACAGCATCTTTTGCGTCGTACGCCCTGAAACAGTATTCACCCTGATGGGAGCCGAAAAAAGACCTGTGCACTTCGTTTTGATACAGGATCTTATAATTCCGGTCCTGAATACTGATGCCGTCCCCCATGGCGGCAATAATGGCATCTGTCTTGTTCTTTTCGGCGCGCAGCGCTGCCTCTGCCTTTTCTCTCTCCTGGAGTTCTGCAGCCAGTTCTTCAGTGCGTGCCTTCAGTCCGGTCATGGTCTGATTCATGGCCCTGCTGATGCTGTCCAGCTCGCTTATTCCGGTGGCAGGCAGCACCTGCCCCGATCCTATGGCAGAGACCATTGCATGCACAGGGCCCTGCAGGTTCCTGCGCAATATGATAATGATGGCTGATATAATCAGGATCAAAACGATGATTACGAGCGGGATCAGATAGTACAC
>CAYUNK010000031.1:0-28366 GCA_964446125.1 uncultured Nitrospiraceae bacterium
TATAGCAGCTTTATGCGAATCTTCCCATTCTTGAGACAGGGTTGTTTATGTTTTCAAGGATCAATCTGCAAAACCCTATAATTCTTAACGCTATCTTGCCGTCCGCGAACCTTCCGGCAAAACGCTGTGCGCTACAGGTTCGCGCAAATACAGATTACCTTCTCAAATCAGAAGCGGCCCATCCTGATCAAATGGCTTGTTTGCCCCTATATGTTCAACCCTGTGCTTCCAGTTAGCTCCAAGATAATAGAATCTAAGACTGTCCTTTTCTTTGTTTATCTCTGACTCAAGCCGATCCTTCAGTACAGTCCACTGGGCAGGATCAACAATACATTCAAACACAGACTTCTGAACCCGCTGCCCGAAATCCTCGCATGCACGCGCAACCCTTCGGAGGCGGCGCTGTCCGCCATCATCTGAAGTTGCCACATCATAGCTCACAATTACGAACATGTTTCATCTCCCATAGTTCCATAACCTCTCCTGCCCGCCCCTTACCCATAGAGGAGATCATGTGGAGTTGTCAT
The DNA here is from genome assembly GCA_964446125.1 of uncultured Nitrospiraceae bacterium. Lineage (GTDB taxonomy): Bacteria > Nitrospirota > Thermodesulfovibrionia > Thermodesulfovibrionales > UBA6898 > UBA6898. The sequence goes on from CAYUNK010000031.1 coordinate 528, forward strand.
TCTTCACTTCCATATATATGGCGGATAACCGTCAAGGTCTCCTCTTAGGTGCCTTGCCATAAGCATCGCCTGCAGATGAGGCAGAAGCCCAATGGCTACCTTCTCATTGATGAAGGGATGCATTACCTCCTCCTGCTTGCGCTTCTGATAGGCAACAAGCAACGCCTTTCTCGTATCATCGTCCATAAGCACTGCGCCGGACTCCTTCCTGCTGAAGCCTTTGGCCTGCACCTGGCAGAGGTTGATCAACGAAAGCGCCAACCTGTCCACCAAAAAGGGTCTGAACTCCTCCATGATATCGAGCGCAAGCCCGTAGCGCCCCGGCCTGTCCCTGTGGAGGAAGCCGACTGCAGGGTCGAGCCCCACAGACTCAAGTGCAGACCGGACATCATGCATCAGGATGGTATAGAGAAAAGAGAGGAGACAGTTCACATTGTCAAGCGGCGGCCGCCGGTTCCTCTCATGAAAGGAAAAAGCATCCTTCTGACATGTTATCAAATGGTCGAACACCCCAAAGTATGAGTTAGCAGCGTCACCCTCTATCCCCCGAACAAATTCGAGTGTATGGTCATTCTGCAGTCTTCTTACTGAACTGGAGAGCGCCTGAGACGCCCGGGCAATTGCCTCAGTGTCAACCTTATCCGCATGGTCTCTGAGCGCTCTCTGGAGCACTGTCCGGCAGTTCGCAATCTTGCCGGCCACTGCGGCCCGCGCTATCGCAGATGAGGCCTGCAGGTCATCAGCCCTGCGATATTGTTCCCGCCTGAGCAGCACATTACCCGACACTGGCCCCTGCACCCTGGCAAGAAATCTGCCGTTTTCCGTAAGAAAGCTGATCGCCACACCGCTTTCAGCGCAAAAGCCCATCAGGTAAGGACTGCAAGAAACCTGACCAAAGCAGACTATCCCGCCGAGGGTATGCACAGGCAGACGAAGCACTGTTTCATCATTCAGCTTCACGGCAACAGTCTCACCGTCCTTGTGGAGATACGCCCCCTGCGTTGTTACAAAAAGAGTATTGAGAAGCTTTTTCATATTCTTTAGGGCTTCTTCCGCACCAGCCTTTTCCTGCCCTCCGGTTCGGTGAGATAATTCACAGCCGACACAACCTTCTTCCCGGTCTTCTTCTCCAGGTCTTTCCGCGCCTTCCCGGCCACTTCACCGCCCTTCCGGGCCGACTGTCTGCTTCCATGAAAACCTTGAGCATCATCAACCCTCGTGATTTCCGTAGTAGCTGCCTCACCCAACATGGAGAAGATCAGCTCAAGATTTGTAGAGGGCTCGTGTCTTTTTTGTAGCCAGTTCCGGGTCTTCTATCTCCTGCACCCGCTCATAACCGACCTTGGCAAGCCAGCGTTTGAAAGGCTCGGCTTTTGGAGAGGGGATGGATTGGATTATGCGGAACATGCCTTCTGTGTTGGCGCAGTTTATTTTTTGAAGACCGCCTTCGGTTTGAATTGGAAGGGGGGTGGCAATTTGCCCCCACCCTTTAGAAAGCTCCTCATCCCGCCGCCTCATATCTTTGATGTAACCGCTCGGATCAACTGAGTCTGTCAGCACTGAAACTACATCTGCAATCACAAACCACCACTCATTATTATGAATGGTTCGTCTAACTTCCTTTCCTCTAAAGACAGCTATGTTTGATTCCAAATTTATCCCTCCTTTACGGTCTAAACTAACTCACCCAAATCCTTAAAAACTCCTGATAGATATCTCTCTGCCGATTTCGACTTTCCGCAGGTCCTGGGCATGCAGATCTCAAGCAGTGAGCACTTGTCACACTTTTTGGAATATTCCATCTTCGGCGTCACTCCAGAATTGATAAGTGCATGCACCTTTCCGGCAATATCTTCAGTCTCCTGCCTCAGCCTTTCGTCAAAAAAGACATCCTCCCTGCGTCTGGTCTGGCCATAGAAAAGCGCCCCTGCAGGAATTGGCACGTTGAGCATCTCTTCAAGACATATCGCCTGGGCGCAGAGCTGCACCCTGTCACAATCATCCATCTTCGGTTTTCCCCGCTTGTATTCCACAGGAAAAGGCAGCCATGAACCGTCCTCCTGCCTGTGAAACTCAATTACATCTGCCTTGCCGATCAGCCCGAGCCTGAGCGATCGAATCGGCACACTGTACTCGATTCGCACATTTCCCCTCGATTCGGCAGCATTGCTGTCTGCCTTGTCATGCATGAGCCTGCCTTCGGCAGTGAAGAGGTTCTCGCTCCAGACCTGCTCGATATGGATCAGTCCGCACTGCCTCTCGCAGTAAACAAAATGCTGCAAGGAAGAAAGCTGCACCAAATCATCCAGGGAATAAGTCTTATAAGTCATATTTGACCTATTTCTCCTATTTCCTTCGGCGCGCCTCTGAGCGCGCCCTGTAAAGCCTCTCGGTAAAACCTCCTTCTTCAAGAAAGGCCTTTTCCAAGGCCCGAAGCTGCTGATCAAGCAGGTAGTTGGCCTGGTGAATCATACAGACAAGGGTGTTGGCTGCTGTTTCATTCGAGCTTTGCTCGATATAGGTCTTATAAGTCAAATAAGACCTATTGTTGCTGTGCGCAAGCCTGCGCACTGCAAGGGCTTCAGGGTGGTCTTTTCCCCAAAGCTGAAGACCTTTCTGGCGAAGGAAGTCATGAAAGTCCACAAGAAGCTCTTCAAGACTGGCCCTTGCAACACCGATAAGTTTCAGTTCGGTCTTCTTGGACGTGCCCGATGCCATGCTGCCCTCCGCAATATTCTGCTTTCCGCTCCGAGCCGCCTGCACCATCTGGTCGTGCGTTCTGGAGCGGCGGTCTATGAACCTGTCGCAGAACACTACAGTGGCGTCATAGACAATCTCAGCCATCTGGTAGGACTGAAGAGTCCGGTATCCGCCATGAGGGGGGATGAGTTGGGGGGAGTCAGGCATGGCTACAGCTTAACCTCAAGTGTCACACCCTGCGGCATATCGTCCTGAGACGGAACTGTAACGGAATAATCGCTAAAGTCACGCGCCGGCTTCTGATTCGATTCAATTTTTATTCTGTCGAAAAGAACATGCGATGGGCTGCTACCCATTATTGAGTCGTGTTTGAAAACGATTAACTTGCGAGTCGCCATCTGACCGCGAGCTGCTGAATGATCATGTTCAAACATCATAAGCAGTGCGTCCCAAAAAAGTTTGAGGTCGTCATCATTGAAACCTGTTTGTGCAGCCAGAGGCGCTGAGATAAAACCATGGCAACGATAAAGGCCATATGGAACCGTAAACTTACGCCCCATTGTGCGGTTGTCTCCTTGCTGCTTCTCAGCCTCGGCCTCTGTCGCAACTGCCATGCGCGTGATGCTGTGTTCGAGCGGAACCACCTGATCCACACTCCGGGCAAAGGTAAGCTGCACAGGTCCGCGAACCTGACCCGCATTCTCCCCAGTAGACATAACTGCACCGAACGTTCTCACATCATAGAATCTCTTACACATCACCTGTCTGGCAGCTTCGGTCTTTTCGCCCTTTTCTTTTCCCTTGACAGCATCATCCTTTAGGGCGTCAGCGATCAGATTGTTCAGTATCGCTTTTTCTTTTACGAAAATATCGTATCCTTTTCCTTGGGAAGCAAGCTGCACATAGTTCCTGACCTTACGCTTCAGACACACATCAGTAACAAGTCCATTTCCAGTCTCTGGATCAACCCTCGGCAGGTTGCCTGCATCGGGATCGCCGTTGGGATTTCCGTCTTTTACGTCAAAGAGAAGAACGAAGTCATATCTGTTGTTGATTGTACTCATTGTTAAGCCTCCTTTTCTGTAAGCAACATTGGTTCAATGGGTTCTATATTGTAAGGCTTGTTCTTCTTGAAGAAGTCCTGCCGTTGGTGGTAATACCCGACTGCAAAGCGGCCCTGATCGTCAAGCGGTAGATGCGCTGGAAAAGCATTTGTAGCGCCTATTTTATCAACAATCTCGCCGATCAGCTTTTCCAGATTGACAGCGGCCCCCTTATTATCAATTTTGGCAATGTGGTGATTCTTCAACTTCATCAGATGCGCGAATACAGCAACTGGGGTGCTCGACGCTGCTCCATAGAATCGGTCTCTAATTGTTGCATTAATACCAGGGCTGGCTTGCTCCTGAGCCCTTTCCAGAACAGCGAAAAGCCTGCCAAGCAAATATCCTGTATTTGTGATGCTTGTGTCTAATGACATGCTGACCTCCTTATTTATTATTTTTCTGTATCTGACTTCTCTTGTCAGAACTGCTTTAATAAGCGCGGCTCGCGCATAATTCACATTCTGCTCTGCCCGACACCGCCTGATGGCGGATGATAAAAGCGTTTGTGGATAAGGAATCCCCTTAAGGATGGATTGAATGAAATCACCTGCAAGGTTGGGAGGTATATTGTCAGCCTTCCCCTGCAGCGCTGTTGAAACCATTAGCCTGAAAAGCGAGAGATATACTGGGTCTTTCGGTCCATGGACGATGCCGATGTCCTCGAAGTGCTGGCGTATGTGTCCAGCAACTTCGCCAACAGATCCTTGATACCAGAAGCGCACCGCAATACGCGAGGCGTTAGGGGCAAGGCCCAAGACATAGAACTTTGTCTTGTCATCAAGGATCGGCAACGCTCCGGTCCTTGGCGCTTCAATCAATGCCTTAAATCCCAGAGCGTCCTGAATATTCGTGCCCTTCGGGGGCTCACCGAAAAAGTCAGCAAACCAGCTTTCTATTTCGTGCTGTCTTTCGGCCCAGAACACTGTCGTTGCATCGCCGATCTGGATTTTCGAATCAGAGCTCTTATCCAGCAGCGAATTCAGAGCTGTTATGTACGAAAATTCTCCACGTTTTCCGACAGGTGCATTTAACCCTTGAGTATTCCCAAATGACTCAAAGGCAGAAAGATTGAACGATACGATATTCGCGCCCGATGTCTGCGCACCTCGGACACCCTTTATCGCATTATGCAACTGGGCTATTTCGTCGGCTTCGCCTGTCAAAAGGCAGATGCCTTGCTGGCACTTATTTTCCTCTACTTCAGAAGTGGTGAGTAACGCCTGGACACTCGGTCGCTCACAGACAAGCAGTTCATCGTCCTGCAACTTGAACGTCAAATAGCCGTCTGAATCCAAGACATCAGCCCACTCGGATGTTGCTTGCAACGCAGAAAAATCGCCAGCATTAAGAAAATTACCTATTGCGGCAATGCCCGCATCAACGGAGGGATCAGGGAACGCACTGTGAAATCTTTCTTTGAAACTATCATGCTTTTGCGCTGCTGTTTTCGTGTCCTTTGTTGAGAGACCCAGTACATATGCAGGGGTATCCCAAAGAAGATTAGCTTTTTCCCATGCCTTACTCCCGGATCTCTTCACCTCACGCGGCACCAGGCAGGTACGTCCCCTTTTGATTCTACCTTCACCGGATCTGGTATCTATCAGACCAGAAAAGCTGCCATCGGTTCTCAGGTTAATAAGAAATGGAATATCCTTTCTTTGGTAGCCCTCCGGAATCGAAAGTCTTTCCTTATAGTAAGTTGCAAGAGCTTGCAGAATCATCCCCGCACCTCCGGACTGTCCCATGCAGGAACCGAAACACTGCCGTTGTTCATCGCGCATTTGAAAAAGCGTGGCATTATTTCACTCTTATCGAAATTCATGTCGTAAAGCATCCAACCCAGATCACGCGACTCTGAAATCGGTGTCGGAAGTGGCTGATCAGGCGATAGAATCGAGAACTCTGCCGCAAATTCCCGACATCCTAAATATGGTCTGTGAAAGCATTGCCCTTTCCCGGCACGACGTAAAAACATTTCCTCGTGTTTTGTAATAGTATCTTCCGGCCCTGCCTTGGTCGTCAGTTCAAAGCATGCATGTATGATATACTCCACGTCACGGAGGAACAAACCAGCTCTTTGTTGGCGGTCATCCTCGATGAAGACTCCGGATGTTCGAGGGGACATTACATTGCCCAATTCATTACGACGTAATGACTCCCACCTTATGGGCTTTAGCACATCAATCTGTACAACCTGCCAGCGAATTGCCGGTTTCCAGTGGATAGCCTCAAGCACGCCCCGTGCTGCAGAGGGTGTCATCACATCATAAGACACTCTTTCAACCTTCATTTCGGGCCGTGTGAAACAGGCATTGTCGCTCCACACCTTCAGCCGCATTATTCTACTTCGTCGCTTGTTCTCTGCCATGCACCCTCCTTATACAATCAAGTCATCCGGCTCGTAGAGAGCCTCCCTGTCTGCGCAGAATCCTAAATCATCGTCGTACATTGACGGGTATACCTGAACGAAGATATCCATCCTGTATTGGCGAATTGCACCTGATGCAAGCAGTTTCTGATGCAAATATCGCGGCAGATTGACAACATAACGCTGAAGTTTCCGCATCAGCCAGCGGTCAGGTCCAACTTTCTCCAGCAAACCGGCAAGTACATCCCCCTCACCGTACCGAACGATTACCGGCGCCTGCTTCCTCTCGTCTATTAAGTGGAATTTAGCTGCCGCCGTTCGGTAAGCGAATCTCAATTGAGGATCACTTTCGAGGTCTTGCATAATCTTGTAGGTATCCAGTCGTTCTCCCTGCAGCCAGTAAAGCTGTCTGAAGTAATCGAGAAAACAGTCCGGGTGAAGACAGTCAAGCCGCTGGGCCAACAACTGCTTTCCTACCTCTGTCGTCTGCCGCAATAACCCAACCGGAGGCTCCTTCTCTGGAACAAAGACAAAGACCTTCCCTTCGTCTCTGAGTCCCTCCCTGTTACATCTTCCTGCCGCCTGCGCAATGGAATCCAGACCCGCAAGGGCTCGAAAAACCACAGGAAAATCCAAATCCACTCCTGCCTCAACAAGTTGAGTACTTATAACCCGAACCGATTCACCATTAGCCAGCCTTTCTTTGATCTCTCTTATTTTGGCTGAGCGATGTGCGCCACACATCAGCGCAGACAAATGTTGAGTGTCCTTCGGCATGAAATTCCAGAGCTGTCGCGCATCGTCGCGTCGATTTACTATGCAGAGTACCGATTCGTACTCCATCAGTCGATCTGCAACCTTCTTCCACGGCAGCACTTCCTGCAAGTCGGCAGGCACGATAACGTTCACACGCTTGAAGGCGCTATGTAATGCATGAGGATCTTCAACAATCTCAACAACGCCTGTCAGCCCCTCGAAACCATCACGCTTCCCAAGTGCAGGCTGTGTGGCAGTGCTGAAAACCAATGAGACTCCGTAGTTCTTTTGGAGTTCTTGAAGCACTGAAAGTATAGGCTTAAGATACTCACTCGGCAGGAGTTGTGCTTCATCCAGAACCACAACGCTGTTTACAATATTGTGAAGCTTGCGGCATCTGCTCGTGCGACTATCGAAGAGCGATTCAAAGAACTGAACCGAAGTCGTAACAATAATCGGCGCATCCCAGTTTTCACATGCCAACCTTGAGCGCGGACTTTCCTTTTCTTCATCAGACATATCTATGTTGCTATGATGCTCGACAACGGCATCTCCGAAAATCATGCGGAACTGATCAGACGTCTGCTCAATAATGCTCGTGTAGGGGATTACGTAAATAATCCGCCTCTTACTGTGATGTTTTGCATGATTGAGAGCAAAGGCCATGGAAGAAAGGGTTTTGCCACCACCGGTCGGCACTGTAAATGAGAATATGCCTGATGAATAGGCCGCTTTATTGACGCACTGCTTCAAAATTTCGGAGCGGAGTCTATTAACAGGAGTCGAAGCCGCAGCTTGCTGCTTTGCCGTCATGAACGTATTAAATAATGTCAAAAGGTGGTTGAGTGATGGATACCCTTTGCGCTCGTCCGTCCTCACCTTATTAAAAAATGCCTCCGTATCCAGAAAATCGGCATCCACAAGACAGGAAAAGAGCATGCGTACCCAAAAGGCCGGGTCAGAGCCGGTTTTGGGTTTTTCCTCAGGACTTCTCTGTCTGATTACATCAGCAGGAATTTCACCGCCAAGGGCATCCTCAAGAAGTCCTCGTTGCATGGTGCGCTGCGAAAGGGCCTTGCGTCCGGTATTATCAGCCTGCCAGTCAGAAAGTCCGGCATGATGCCCTGCAGAAAGATAAGCTAAAATACGCCCTGGAATATTAAACTGTTCAATGGCATGAATTGCGCCAGCAGTTGAGTGATCAACGCGCGCTTTTGCTTCAATGTGGGCATCAGCGCCCTCCGCTGCGGCGTAAATCTTTTTTTGAAAGTCCGGCGAATACTTCCCCAAATCGTGCCACAAGCCGGCAAGTCTTCCCCACCCAGCTGCGCCGAACTCAGAGGCAAACTCCGCCGCCAGTCTGGCCGTCCCCTCAAGGTGCTCCCTGAGCGGATGCAACCGGCCGTCATCTGATACATGCGCTATCGGTTCTCTGGATTGCATTGAATGACCCCCTCCATCGGAAACATAATAACACAGGACCGCCCCCAAAGCGTGTCCTATGTTATTTCAGCCATAAGCGTTCGATCGCATTTACTCAGCCAGCACTGCTTATTGACTTCACCAATGCTGCAGTGATATAAATTAAACATGAAAAAGATAATACAGGTCCATATGTACAAAGGTGAAGAATATTATGTGGCTGAGTGCATTGATCTGCCTGTTGTCACTCAGGGGAAAACCCTCGACGAACTGGTCGCCAATCTGAAAGAGGCCATTGAGCTTCATCTCGAGGATGAAAACCTCGCTGATTTCGATATTGCACCCCACCCGTCAATTCTCGCAAATCTGGAAATCGACACTCCAGTGCATGCCTAAACTCAGAATCCTGTCAGGCCAGGATATAGCAGGCATCCTGCTGCTTTTCGGATTCATCGTTACCGGACAAAAAGGCAGCCACATCAAGACAGCAAGAATCAACACCGATGGCTCCCGGCAGACACTCACTATCCCAAATCATACCCATCTCGATAAAGGAACTCTCAAGGCCATTTACAGGCAGGCGTGCCGCTACATAGCCGAAAACGAACTTAAGTCTCATTTCTATACAGAATAGCTTCATTATAGCAGAGGAATCCTTCTGATCTGCCTGCCTTAGAATACTGCAAAGTGTGTTTTAGTCATAGTCTGACCCTGTTTTCGACATCACTCATATGCGCTATCGGTTCTCTGGATTGCATTGAATGACCCCCTCCATGGGGAAAATAATAACACAAGCCCCCCAATGGACGTGCTTATGTTACAAAATATATTTCTTGAGGAGGAACTTATTCGATCACATTCAGAAACAGGCAGGACCAGTAGAAGGCAGGGCCGGCAAAGGTGAAGCTGTCTATCTTGTCCAAAAATCCCCCATGTCCCGGCAAAAAGGAGCCCGAATCCTTTATGCCTGCATCACGCTTGAACATGGACTCAACAAGATCTCCGACAACGGCTGCAGCGCTCACGGCAAGACTTAGCAGGACAGCTGTGCCTATCGGCATGGAAGACAGAAGAGTGAACCTGACAAGCATAACGGCAATAAGCCCGCCGACAAAAGAGCCGATTGCGCCTTCGACCGTCTTGTTCGGACTGATCTCGACATAGAGCTTTCTCCTGCCGATGGCTTTACCGACATAAAGCGCCATGCTGTCGGAGCCCCATACAGAGGCATAAAGCATCACAAGAAGCGGCGCCCCTGCCTTGATGATATCGAGCTGAAACGAAAGCAGCCCCGGTATATAGAGCAGTCCGAATATCGCTGCGGCCGATTCCCCGACAGAGCCTGATGAATCCCTTTTGAGGAAAAGCCGCAGGCTGAGCATTGCAAGCATCGCAATCAGGAATGTCTCTGAGAACAGGTCTTTCGCAAAGAAATGCATCACAAGGAGCAGACCGCCCCAGAGGAGTCCGGCATGCTTCAATGTCCCGGAAACGCCCGATAATGCATAGAACTCGGCAAGGGCAATGGTAGAGGCGACGGTTAAAAGGACAAGGTAGTACTGCGGCGGAAGATACATCACATAGAGATAAAGGGCCGGAACAAACGCAAGGGCTACAGCAATGCGCTTAAGATGCATTGCCGCTCCCGGAGATCCTGCCGAAACGGCGCTCCCTTCCCTGAAAATCCCTTAATGCGAGCATGAACTCTTCACGGTCAAAGTCAGGCCATAGCGTATCGGTAAAATATAGTTCCGCATACGCTGCCTGCCAGAGAAGGAAATTGGAGAGCCGCCGCTCGCCGCTTGTCCTGATTATCAGATCAGGCTGCGGCAACCCTGCAGTGTCGAGATAGGAATCAAAGTTCTCCTCAGTCAGGTCGGCCGGGTTGGTGCAGGAGTCCATCGCCTTTTTGACCGCCCTGATGATCTCGCTCCTGCCGCTGTAGCTCAAGGCAGCAACAAGGTTCAGCCCTTTGTTATTCCTGGTCTTTTCCTCCGTCTCTCTGATCAGATCCTGTATGTTTTCAGGCAGCAGCCGGGTCTCGCCAATGGCCCTGAAGACGACGTCTTTCCCGATCAGGGCATCAAATTCATTCTTCAGGTAGAACTCCAGTATCTTCATCAGCATCGAGACCTCTTCTTTTGGCCTCTGCCAGTTCTCGGTCGAAAAGGCATACAGGGTCAGGCACTTCAGATCAAGCTCAATGGACAGATCAACAATCTCGCGCGACCGCTCTGCGCCCCTGCGGTGGCCTTCGATGCGGGGCAGGCCTCTCAGTTCAGCCCATCTGCCGTTGCCGTCCATGATGATGCCCAGATGTTTGGGCATGCGTCCATGCATAGGCCTACCTTCCCCTTGCAGAGTAGATATGAATATGCGTTCCGAGCGGATTTGCGCCCTTCATGATATTATCGAATTTGATCCCAAGCAATGGACTGCTCAGCACAACCATCTTGTCCCCTACCAGCGCATAGTCAAGCAGCGTCCCGGGCACATCGTCTATCAGCACGCTCTCCTCCATCGAAAAACCTGACCACCAATAGGTCTTCACAAGAGAATTCTTGTTGCCTATCCCCTTTGCCATCTCAACAAAAGGTATCTTCTGTACAGCGATGACCTCTTTGCTCCTGACGCTGAGCCTGTCCTTTATAGACCAGTCTTTTTCCTGAATATGGGCGACAGGCGACCTCTTCTTGAAGGTCATGGAAAACTCACCCAGACTGGCTGCGCTTTTCCATACCCTTATTCCCTTTTCATCAAAGACGCTCAGAAAGCCCTTCTCATCGTATGCAAGGATATTACGTTCTTTTGAGGGGCCTTCAATAATGACGAAATCATAAATATTTACCCCATTCGGCAGTTTGACCTTCTCTGCCTGCTTGTATGTGCTGCCGTCCCAAATAACGGAAAAAACAGGGCCATCAAAACCCTCTCCGTCCTGGTACTTCTGGCCGATCAGTCCTGAGTCTGATCGGCGCATAAACATTCTGCCCTCCCAAAGTTTTCTGAATTCAGGGCCCTGAAGTTCATAAATCGTAGAGTACACCTCTCCGCTTCGCATGGAGGTAATAACAAGTTCATCCCTGTTATTGCGGTTCAGATCAACAGTGTCAACCCATATGTGATCATCCACAGCAGGGCCTTTCAGTTGCCAAAGAGGCCTAAGATCAACGTCCGGCATATAGGTCAGCACGTCTCTTCCTGTGCTGAGGGCTATCTCCTGCTTGCCGTCGCCGTCAAAGTCGCCTGTCACCACAAAGCGCGCGCTGAAGGGAAGATCATATTTAAACAGAGCCCCGCCTGACAGACCGCTGAAGAATTCACTGCCGAGCCTGAGATCCTTGGTATACGCAATATCCACCCTGACCTCTTGATCATAGAACTTCCTGCCGTCATTTGCCCAGAAGGCCTGCTCCCTGAGCAGAGTGTTCTTGTCAGCCTCCTTTGCCGTAAGCATAATAACAACCTCTGCATTCAGTCTCCTGCCCTCCTCAACAGCCTTCTCAAGGTCATTCGTCTCAAGGGCTGTATCAACCATCTCGACCCTGCCGCTTGCCTTCAGTTTACGGTAAAGATCATCTCCAAGATACCAGTCAACCGACTTGTCCTGTATAAAGACCATCTTCACTTTTGTTTCCGAGAGTCTCAGTTTGTCATTAACCTTGACTGTTCCCTCAACTGACTTTGCAGTTATCTGATTGCCCTTAACCGCTGTGATCTCAACCTTTCCTGCCTGTGCTTCAATCCTGCCCAGGATTTCATTGGTCACCGGATGCATAAAGGGTTCGCCTTCCCTGAGAACATTGAGCCGCATTCCTTCCATAAACCCTTCTCTCAGACTCATCTCGGCAGTGATGCTGCCGCCCTCGATGCGCACGATCTTTCCGCTTACCGGCCTGAAATACTGAAGCGTTTCATTCGTAAGTCTTGCAAGCGGGTCGTCAGAGCCGAAGGCAAGCGATGCCATCACCGCAAGACATGCAAAAACAAAAAATACTCTTTTTTTCACGTTGTTTCCTCCCATTAATCATACACGCCACGCTCTTTTGACTCTGCAGAGCACAATCTTCAGCAGATGGATGATCTACCCTTCCTCTGATGATTATGAAATGCGAGAAAAAGATGAATTATTATCTGTTCCTTATCAGGTCAAATCACAAATCCATGCATCACCCCGGAAACAGGGCAGGTATTGATTGATCGCTATCAAACTATACCATAAACCGTCAACAGGGCGAAACAACTCACCGCCAAAGCTGATCAGCGACTGAGCAATCCTGTCAGCCTTTCCGCCACCGCCTTCTGCGGCTGAAGATCGCCCCAGTATGCGTAAAGACATGGTGTTTTTCCGGCTCCATCAAGAATATAGGGGCTGCCAAAGGAGACAAAAAGGTCGGCCCTGCCCTTCAAAGAGCGGATAGCGCTCGAAAGCCAGCTGCCCGGGCCGCCCTTCCATGCCTTTGTCTCTGAAAAGACCGCAATGATCAAGGCCTCATCTTCCTTCCTGCAGATATCCTGGAGCTTGTCTGCCGGCCCGAATTCAAACACCCTCATGAAGGGCATCTGTTTCTTCATCAGCCGGCCAAAGGCGGCTGCACTGTCCCCTGCATCATCGTTGAGGATAACAAGAAGAGGAATTCCCTTGATGCTTATCCTGCCTGACTCTGTAATCGCCTCCCTGGTGAGCTGTTCGGATACCCTGGCATGAAGATCAAAACGCGGCTTATCACAGACAGATAAGGTGCGCAGTCTTTTTCTGAATCTGAGCAGTCTGGCCGGGTCAGCCCACGGTTTTAACTTCTCAAGGCCGGCTGCCAGGCCCTCAACATCAGAGGGATGAAGCAGAATATCAACCCCTGCCTCTAAGGCCCTCGCAGAGGCCTCCTCCTCAGAGAATCTGCCTATGCCTCCCATAATGAGAGCATCCGTGACAAGCAGTCCGTCATATCCCATGTCCCTGCGAAGAAACTGGACCGCCTTTTTTGAATACGAGGCCGGCATGCCTGACGAATCAAGGGCAGGCACGCTCAGATGTCCCAACATGATCATCCTGACCCCTGCCTCTATTGCCGCTTCAAACGGCTTCAGTTCATATCTCTTCAGCGTACTGAGATCCTGATGCAGAACCGGAAGCCGTATATGAGAATCAACAGAGGTATCACCATGACCAGGGAAATGCTTGCCGCAGGCTGCTATGCCATTTTGCTGAAGAACCCGGACCATTTCAGCGCCGAGCAGAGAGACAATCCCGGAGTCCTCGCCAAATGCCCTTACCGCTATAATAGGGTTTTTCGGATTCGTGTTTATATCGAGCACAGGCGCAAAAATGGTATTGATCCCAACATACCTTGCCTCTTCTGCCGCTGCCCTGAAGGATTGTCTGACAAGCCTGAGGCTTGTCCCTTTCCTGTATGCTGCCCCAAGCGCCATGGCAGGCGGAAATACCGTTGCACCCTTAAGCTGCTGCCCGAGACCCTGCTCCAGATCAGAGCAGATAACAAGAGGCAACACTGCCTCTTCCTGAAGCCTCCCTGCATAAAGCCTCACAGTTTCGAGCCGGCCGCCAAAGATAATAAAGCCGGCTATGCCTTTGCGGACCAGGCGCCGATACAGAGAGAAGTTCTTCCTGATCTGCTCGCCATTGAGCCTTGCAATCATGAACTGATAATAATTCTGCACAGGGTATTATACCTGTAACAGCTTCCATGTTTGTAAAGAACAGGCCCAAGTTGGTATCCTAATTACCGGCTGTTTGCAAACCAAACGAAGAGGTGAATAATGGGAATATTTGATCGTCTCAAGCAGGGCCTGACCAAAACCAGACAGGATTTCGTCGAAAAGGTCGAGACAATATTCAAGGGCCGTGCAATTGACGATGAAACCCTTGAGGAGCTTGAAGAGGCCCTGATCCTTGCCGACATCGGCGCAACCAGCGCCTCAGCCATTGTCGAGCATCTCAGGGAAAAGGCAAGAAAAGGGCAATTGACTGAATCAGCAACTGTGAGGGACTTTCTGAAAAGCGAGTTGTCTGCCATGTTAGGCACAGGCCAGAGGCTGGTGGCATTCGGCGAAAAACCGTTTGTGATACTTACTGTCGGCGTAAACGGCGCAGGCAAGACAACGACCATCGGCAAACTCGCAAGCAGGTTCAGGGATCAGGGATATTCTGTGCTGCTTGCCGCAGGCGATACCTTCAGGGCTGCAGCGATAGAGCAGCTTGATATCTGGGGCAGCAGGACCGGCGCACAGGTGGTCAAACACCAGAGTGGTTCAGACCCCTCAGCAGTGGCATATGATGCCATCGAGGCAGCCAGGGCGCGGGGCACTGATATTGTGATCATTGACACTGCAGGCCGCCTGCATACCAAGAGCCCGCTCATGGAGGAACTGAAAAAAGTGAAGCGGGTATGCGACAAGGCCCTCTCAGGGGCGCCTCATGAGGTGATGCTGGTTATTGATGCAACAAACGGCCAGAATGCCCTGAAGCAGGCGCAACTCTTCAACGAAGCGGTGGGCGTAACCGCCATTGCCCTGACCAAGCTTGACGGAACTGCCCGGGGCGGCATTGTCTTTGCGATCAAGAAAGAGCTGAATATTCCGGTCAAGCTGATAGGCGTGGGCGAGAAGGTGGAGGACCTGCAGGACTTTGAGCCAAATGCGTTCGTCAAGGCGCTCTTTGATTAGCAGCCTGCCTGCTCAGTCGCATTCTTTCTTCTCTACCTTGCCCTCAAGGCAGACCCCCTCATCAGCAGGCTGAATAAAAAACTGCAGGGGACTGTCCTTCGGCAGCTTGGGCAGGTCCCGGCCCTGAGGGCTCTTGCCCTGCCTGGCTGGAGGCTTCTTCTCTGTCCGGACTGAAGCGTCCATGGTTGCATCCTTCTGCATCTGTCCCGACGTGTCAACGAACAGATACTGATAAATCGCATCCCTGCCGGTCAGAAACAGCTTCTGATTCTTCTTATTCACCAAAAGAGTCGGCACATGCTCTATTCCGATATTCTTAAGCAGTCCGGAGTATTCCCTGACCTTCATATGGCTCACCTGTATCTTATCTGCTTCGATCCTCTTCATCACTTCTGAACAGTATCTGCAGTCCTCGCTGTAGAAGAGCACCAGCTCCCCTGCCGGAAGGCGCAGAGGGCCGCTCGCAGGCAAGACAAGATAAAAAAGCGAAAAGACTGCAGCAAACGAGATAAAGCCTGCGATCACCTCTTTAGATCCGTAGAGGAGTCTTAATATTCCCAGCGCCAGAAAAAAGCAGAATATGATCGCGCAGGAAAGGCAGAGCGTATTGAGTCTGAAGACCTGGTAACCGACAAAAAAACCCTCAGCCGAAAGCGACACTACAAGTATAAGATCAATATACTTCCCTGAGGATGCCCCGTTTCTGTGGAGTGCAATATAAGAGAGCAGGGCCAGAAGGGAAAAGGCAGCAAGGCCGATCAGCAGAATAGAGATATCGCCAAACCTGCTATGGCCGCTGACAAGACTGCAGCCTTCAGTCGGGCAGATACTTTTTCCAAATGACTGAAATATGATCTCTGCAAGGCAAAACAGAGCGCCAAGAAATGCAATTGCCGTAAAGATATTTCCATAGAGTTTCCTGCCCTTGCCCACTGAAAACCTCCAAAAACAGTCCGTGCGTTATTGTATCATATGTTTATTACGTTTATTACGGGCCTGATTGAGGCAGCAGCAGAGGACTGATCTGCAATGAAGCAATATGAAATTCTCGATATATCGGGTGATGCAGGCATCAGGGCCTTTGGAGGCGACCTGCAGGAGCTCTTTATCAATGCGGCATGCGGCATGTACAGCCTTATAACCGATCTGAAGGATATTCAGAAGAAAAAGACCATTGAGGTTTCTGTTTACGCCGCTTCAGAGGAAGGCCTCCTTGTCGCATTTCTGAATGAACTGATATTTCATTTCGACGCATACGGCTTTGCAGGAAAAGGCGTCGTAATAAAGGCGATGGATGCGGGCAGCGTCACTGCAGTCATATCAGGGGAGGACTTCAACCCTGCCCGGCACCGCAGGAAGCTGTTGCTTAAGGCAGCAACATATCATAGATTGAAGGTAGAGAAGTTGGGGAATCACCGGCAGGCAGAGGTTATATTTGATATATAGGAGGTGCAGTATGTCTCTTGATCAGCTCAGACGGAAAGATGATGTAGTGCTTGAGGTGCCGGTAACTTACAGGGACGGGATGCATGTGCCTGGCATCATATATCTTGACAGGACGCTCGAGAAGGACCTCGAGACCTCAGCCATTGAGCAGGTGGCAAATGTTGCCACGCTTCCGGGTATTGTCACTGCCTCACTTGCAATGCCTGATATACATAATGGATATGGCTTCCCGATCGGCGGCGTGGCAGCCTTTGACCTCAAAGACGGCATCATCTCTCCCGGTGGGGTCGGATACGACATAAACTGAGGAGTTCGCCTCCTCAGGAGCAGCCTGATGAAACAGGACGTGCTCCTGAGGATCAGGGACCTCGTTGAGGTCCTTTACAGCGAAATCCCCTCAGGCGTGGGATCAAAAGGCAGGATACGCCTCAGCCAAAATGACCAGAAACAGGCGGTGCTTAAGGGTGCGCGCTGGGCAGTCGAAAAAGGCTATGGCGAGGCCTCTGACCTTGAGCGCATTGAATCAAACGGCTGCATTGAGGGCGCTGATCCTTCCCTGATCAGCAATAAGGCCTACGAGCGCGGACAGGCGCAGCAGGGGACTTTGGGCTCAGGAAACCATTTTCTTGAAATACAGTATGTTGACGAAATATATGACAGGCAGGCAGCAGATGGACTCGGTCTTTTTGAAGGGCAGGTGACCGTTATGATCCATACAGGCTCGCGCGGCTTCGGCCACCAGGTATGCACTGACTTCCTTCAGAAGATGGAGCGTGCGGCAAAGAAATACAGTATTCATCTGTATGACAGGGAGCTTGCCTGCGCCCCTGTATCGAGTTCCGAGGCCCAGGAATATCTTGGGGCAATGCGCGCAGCAGCGAATTATGCATGGGCAAACAGACAGTGCATCATGCACTGGTGCTGCGAGGCCTTTACGAGGACGTTGGGCATTTCTCCCAGGCAACTCGGCATGCAGATTGTCTATGACGTTGCCCATAATATCGCAAAGGTGGAGGAGCATATGGTCAATGGACAGAAGAAGAAACTGATGGTTCACAGAAAGGGAGCCACGAGGGCATTCCCGCCCGGACATCCTGAACTGCCTGATGCGTATAAACAGCTCGGCCAGCCTGTGCTGATCCCGGGTGATATGGGCAGGGCCTCGTATGTTCTTTTGGGCACAGAGAAGGCCATGAAAGAGACCTTTGGCTCTACCTGCCACGGCGCAGGCCGGGTCATGTCACGCCACCAGGCCATACGCCGCGCAAAAGGGCGCGCTATCTGGCGGGAAATGGAAGACAAAGGCATTATCGTCAGGTCCGCCGGAAGGGAGACACTTGCTGAGGAGATGTCAGAGGCATATAAGGATGTCTCAAATGTGGTTGATGTAGTGCATAAGGCAGGCATATCTACAAAGGTCGCTCGCCTGCGGCCCTTGGGAGTGGTCAAGGGATGAGGAAACTTCGGGTCGGCAGGATATCCTATGCCAATGTATGGCCCATCTTTTATATGCTCGAAAAAGGGGCAGACTGTTCGTCTTATGAGTTCATAGAGGGTGTTCCCTCAACGCTCAACAGAATGCTCAGGGATGGGGCTATTGACGTCAGCCTGTCGTCGTCCATCGAATATCTGAGGAACCCGGATCTGTATGAGATTGTCGAAAACCATTCCATAGACTCGGACGGCCCTGTAGGCAGCGTCCTTCTTTTCAGCAAAAGACCTATACAAGACCTTGGGGGAGAGATCATTGCCGTGACCTCGCAGTCAGAGACGTCCATTGGCCTGCTCCGGATCATCTGCAGTACATTCTATGGCCTTTCCTACAGATACGAACAGACTTCGGAGCAGTTTGAGAAGGCTATAAGCTCATATGCAGCATATCTTCTGATAGGAGATGACGCCCTGATCCAGTCCGCTCGCCGGCCTGATCTTCGTATCTATGATCTCGGGCAGCTCTGGAAAGAGCATACCGGGCTTCCTTTTACGTACGCCCTCTGGCTGGTCAGAAAAGAGAGCCTGAAGGACAAGGAAGTCCTGATCAAGACATTTAAAGACGATCTTGACAGGGCAAAGCATCTGGCCCTGCCGGACCTGCGCGCCATTGCAGAGGTCTCGCCCTTTGGCAATATCCTCTCTGCAGAGAGTCTCGTCTCTTACTGGAAGGGGATTTCCTATGATTTCGGCGATGCCCACAAAAAGGGACTTGATCTCTTCCGCAGATTCGCAGAAGCACTCGGCCTGCTCCGGCCAAAACCGCTTTCTTGATTAAGGTAGTCTCTCCCGAAGCGCCGCAATCTGCTGCCTTTCATTTTTTTCTTGCAGAATTTGCTTATTTATAGTAAGTTCACCTGCATATATATAAACAGCGAGGAACGGGGCATCTTCTGTAAGCATCCTGGTCAGTTTGCCGAAATGGCAGATATATCTTCCAGGTGAAAGGAGGTGAGAATTGGATGAAGAAAGTTTTATCGCTGTTCATTGCTCTGATGTTCGTATTCGCAGTTACTGCAGCCTTTGCTGCTGATGCTGCGAAGGCAAAGAAGGCTACCGTAACAGGTCCGGTCATTGCCATCGATGCCAAGGCCGGCACTCTTACGGTTAAGGGGCCAAAAAAGGGGGACGTTGCCCTGACAGCAAATGACAGGACAAAGGTCATGGCCGACAAGGACATGAAGACCCTGGCTGATATCAAGGCCGGGGACAAGGTCTCAGTCGAGTATACTGAGGCTGACGGCAAAAACACTGCAAAGAAGATCATGATCAAGGGAAGTGCGCCTGCAGCGGCTGCAGCTCCAAAGGCTGCTGCTCCTGCAAAGAAGGCTGCAGGAGGCTATTAGTAAGCATTGCGTATGTCACAAAAGGACCTTTCCGGGAGGGGACAGCCACTGGAAAGGTCTTTTTTATGGAATGAGTTCGTCATTTGCATGGCTTCTGCATTACACAGTAAGGCTGACTCCTGCATTAACAGAAGTTCCCCTATAGAGAAATTAATTTATTATGAAGACAAGTTAACCGAATCTTAATGGTTAGTTCAGAAAGAAATTATATGATAAATCACCGGAGAAATCCGGAACCCTCCATTACCCTTGGGCCCGTTATACGGGCCCTTTTTTTATCTCCCGACCCATAGCTGACTTGCCGGTTCTGCTGCCATCTTGACAAAACATGTAACATCGGTTACATTTGTATCAGATGCTACTCTCATGATAAGGAGGCCGGAGAATCCATATGGCAGAAACAGACAGGCAACATAAACCGCTCTGGCTGCTCTTCTTCTACAGCGTGTCCTCAAAACCGGTCAGCAGCAGAATGCGGATATGGCGAAAGCTTGCGAAGGCCGGGGCTGTGCAGTTAAAGGGGGCGGTATACATACTTCCCTTCAGTGATGATCACTATGATTTTCTTCATTGGCTCGTCACTGAGATCACGGCAATGAAGGGAGAGGCTGCAGTAGTCAGTATCGAAAAGATTGATACCATGAAGGATGCCGAAATTGTCGCCCTCTTCGATCAGCATAGGGCAGCTGACTACAGGACGCTGCAGAAGTCGTGCGATGATATTGACCGAAGACTGGGCAGCATCCTCAAGGGCGCTAAATCACAGAACCTGAAGGGCATATCGAGCCAGTTTGCAAAGCTCAATAAGGAGTTTGAAGATATCAGGAGAATTGACTTCTTCCTGTCCAAAGAGAGGACTGCACTGGAAAAACAGATCAAGCGCATCCGCGCTGACCTCAGGACTGTATCAGGCGCCGCCACAAGGCAGGAAAGACCTGCAGTCCTTGCGTTGAAATCGGCTGCTGATTATCAGAACAGAACCTGGCTGACAAGAAAGAGACCTTTTGTGGACAGGATGTCATCTGCCTGGCTCATAAGAAAATTCATAGACAGCAAAGCGGTATTTGATTTCATTGATGAAAGGGATATGGACAGGACAGACCCTGACTCAGTCACATTTGATATACAGGGAGGGGTATTTACCCATATCAATGACATGTGCACATTTGAGGTGCTGATGAAATCATTTGACCTCAGGGATAATGCTCTTCGCGACATGGCAGGGATTATTCACGATATAGACATGAAGGATGACAAATTCAATGCAGACGAGGCAAAAGGCATAGAGCCTGTTCTTGAAGGCATTCGCCGCACTGCAGGCAGTGACATGGAAGCGCTCGAAAAGGGCATGGCCGTATTCGAGATGCTGTACGCATCGAAAAAACGGTAATCCGGAGGATTCTTTGACGATCAAACCATCTTTTGGCGAGGCCTTCCGTTACTGGCTGAAACTCGGCTTTATAAGCTTCGGAGGGCCTACCGGCCAGATCGCCATGATGCACAAAGAGGTTGTAGAGAAGAAGAAGTGGATGGATGAGGCGCATTTTCTTCAGTCTCTGAATTTCTGCATGCTTCTGCCCGGCCCTGAAGCACAGCAGCTGGCAACATATATAGGATGGCTGATGCACAGGACATGGGGCGGTATTGCAGCAGGACTGCTCTTTCTGCTGCCCTCAGTCTTCATACTCTGGGGGCTTTCGTATCTGTATGCTGCATATGGAAATCTGCCTTCAGTGTCTGCCTTCTTCTATGGCCTGAAACCTGCTGTCGCTGCGATCGTTGCAGAGGCAGTCATCCGTATCGGCAGGAAATCGCTGAAAAACGGCATATTCATGAGCCTTGCTGCTGCATCATTTACAGCCATATATTTTCTGAAGGCCCCATTTCCGCTCATAGTTTTTTTGGCCGGCCTGATTGGGTACCTTGGCGGAAAATACAGTCCTGAGAGGTTTGCCCAGTCACAGTCAAAACCAGGCATCAGGGAGACCGGCCCCACTCTTGCCAGTCAGTTGTCCGTCAGTGCAGAGACGCAGACAGGATGGGCACGATCAATAAAGGTATTTCTGGTCTGCGTCACCATCTGGTTTTTGCCTGTCATCCTCGTCGGTCTCTTGAGGGGATGGACTGACATCTTCATTGATATCTCTGTTCTGTTCAGCAAGGCTGCCCTTGTCACATTTGGAGGGGCTTATTCAGTGCTTGCATATGTTGGCCAGCAGGCTGTTGAAAACTATGGCTGGCTGCAGCCTGAGCAGATGATGGACGGCCTTGGCCTTGCAGAGACCACACCAGGACCGCTGATCATGGTGAACCAGTTTGTCGGATACATGGCAGCCTATACCCAGGCAGAGGGACTGACACCCGGCCTTGCAGGCGCCATAGGCGGCCTCCTTACCACCTGGGTAACATTTGCGCCTTCATTTCTGCTGATATTTCTCTTCGCTCCATATATCGAGAAAATACGGGGAAACATCAAACTTGGCGCGGCGCTGGCCGTGATCACGGCGGCTGTTGTGGGCGTTATCCTGAATCTTGGAGTCACATTCACCTTTCACACGATCCTGCCTGAAGGGGCAGGGGTTGACTGGTATGCCCTCGCCGCAATCCTGGCAGCCTTTGGCGGCATGCAGTTTCTGCGATGGGGGATGATACCTGTGATCATCGGCTCTGCCTTGGCCGGCTATATATGGAAGATGTATGTATTGCTGTAATTTGAAGCGGACGGATTGCAAAGAAGACTTATGCCTTCCGGAAAGCACGGCAAAGAATAAAATCAGGTGTATAATGAAGCAGGCTGAGATGCAATGCAAAAGATGAAAAACAGAGGCACTCTTTTCAAAACAAAAGATCAATGCCGGCCTCTGATAAATCTTCAGGGTGGGCATGCAGCAAGATACCGCCTTTTCAGGGCATTCCTCCGCCACAATCAGGATGCTCTGCGCTGCATGGCTGAACTGGAAATGCTGTATTTCAGCGGAAGGCCTTTCAGCCTGTTGTCGGCAAAGAGGACTTACGAGGAACTGTTCGAATTCCTGCTCGGCGCAGTTTCACTATTGAATTCCCTTTCAAATGACAAGTATTCTTCCCTCATTAAAATATGTCATGACCTTGACCTTGCCATAGAAACGCATCTCAACTCAAAATACGTCGCGCCGGTTCAGGAGTCTGTAGTGATGCTTGAAGACCTGGATGAAAAAATAAATCATGTCATCGGCCAAAAGGCATACAATCTTGCGCTATTAAAGAAAGGCCTCGGCCTGCCTGTGCCTGACGGTTTTGCCGTGACTTCATATGCATTTGACAGATTTATGAAGGAAAACAGACTTTATCAGCGGACAGAGAAGGAACTTTCAGGGCTTATTCGGGAGCCGGCCAACAGTGAAGCAATAAGTCAGAGACTGCAGGAGATGATGCTTCAGGCCGAGGTGCCCGATGATATAGAAGACGAAATAATAAAAGCCTTCGAACTGCTTGAATTGAAATATCATAGAGGCATACGGCTGGCAATGAGAAGCAGCGCAATAGGGGAAGATACTGAAGCTTCTTTTGCAGGTCAATACTCAACTGTGCTCAATGTGACACAGGAAAACATCATCGAAGCCTACAAAACTGTCATTGCTTCAAAATACTCGGCCAGGGCCATTTCTTACCGACACCTTACAGGGCTCGACGACAGGGAGACCCCCATGTGTGTTATGGGGACTGTCATGGTGGATTCAAAGGCAAGCGGAGTGATCTATACAGACAGATCATCTCCCGGCAGTCCTGACGGCATAAGGGTTACCTCGATATGGGGGCTGGGCGAACATCTTGTAGACGGTGCGGCTTCGCCTGACTCGTTTGTTATTGATAAGGAAAAAGGTGCGATCATCAGAAAAGATATCTCAAGAAAACATTACAGGCTGGTAAATCTGGAATCAGGAGGCATCAAGAAGGAGGAAGTGCCTGAGGCAGAAAAAGATATTCCATCAATAACCGACAATACTGTCTTAAGACTTTATGAATATTCCAGGGCAATAGAGGATCTTTTCAAAACGCCTCAGGATATAGAATGGGCTCTAAGCAGTGACGATGAAATATATATACTGCAGGCGAGGCCTCTTCACATATCCGCGGCAGAAGATGGAAAGATAGCCGGCAGATCCCCGGAAAATCTGGTTCTCCTGTCATCCGGCGAAACAGCATCAGCAGGCATTGGCATTGGAAAGGTCTACGTCCTGAAAGAAGGACGGAATATTAAAGACATACCAGACCATGCAATACTTGTTGCAACAACAGCCTCACCGGCATACGCTGAAGTGATCGGAAGAATTAACGGTATTATTACTGATATCGGGAGCGTCACAAGCCACCTTGCATCCATTGCCCGTGAATTCGGGCTGCCTGCAATAGTCAATACAGGCAATGCAACGACAATTCTGGGCGACGGACAGATGGTCACAATGGAGGCCGGCAGATCAACTGTTTATGCAGGCGTTGTTGATGAACTGGCACATGATATAAGATATTCAAGGAATCTTGTTATCGAAAGCCCTCTGCACCGCAAAATCAGAAGTATTATCTCCATTATATCCCCGCTTAATCTTACTGATCCAAATGATCCTTCATTTTCACCCGAGGCATGCAGGACCTTTCATGATGTAATAAGGTTTACACATGAGATGTCCATGAGGGCCATGTTCGGCATTACTGAAGAGGCTGGAGACTTCCGATCCGTCAAACTTGAAGCAAAGATACCGCTTGATCTGAGGTTTATGGATCTGGGTGGCGGCCTTGCCCCTGGTCTGACCACTTGTGATCAAATAAACCCTGAGCATATAGAGTCTATTCCTATGAAGGCCATATACAATGGATTTACGCATCCGGGAATATCCTGGGAGGGCGGCATTGCGATTGATCTTAAAAAGATGATCAGTCTCTTTGCATCGAGCGCTTCTTCAGAATCATATCGTTTGACAGAGCTTACAAGTTATGCGGTCATCGCAGGCGAATATATGAATCTTGCCGCCAAATTCGGCTATCATTTTGCAACTATTGACGCGCTATGCTCGGCGAACATTGACCAGAATTATATTTCTTTGCAGTTTTCAGGCGGAGCAGGCGCTTATTACGGAAGGTCTCTCAGAATTTCATTCCTCGGCAGCGTACTCGGCAGGCTCGGCTTCCAGGTGTCTGTCAAAGGCGATCTTCTGGAGGCTTTTATATCGAGATTCGACACAGGTTCCATGAAGCAAAAACTCGATCTTCTGGGGAGGCTTCTTGCCTCGTCACGGCTTATGGATGTTGCCCTTTCAGATCAAAATGACGTGCAGCGGTATACTGATGCATTTTTCAGGGGTGAGTATGATTATCTCTCACAAAGGCGCGCTGATCAGCCGGCAAATCTCTATATTCATGGCGGCCATTGGAAACGAGTAGTAGAAAACGGACATGTGTACTGCGCCCAGATAGGGTCATCCGGATACAGTGTATCCTCAGGCATAGCCGGAATTGCCGGCAAATTCATGGGATCAGCGCTGCAGGATTTTCTTGATACTATCGAGGCCTATTATTACTTCCCTCTCGCTATTGCAAAAGAAAGTGAAACCGCAGACTGCAGTATAAGCGTTAAGGTCAAAGCCATTGGAGGCAGGATTGACAGGGCAGGCGGGATCGTCTTTGGGTTGGAAAATGCAAGCAACTATTATGTCTTCAGGATAAACGCACTGGAAGACAATATTATCCTGTTTGAATTTGTAAATAACAGGAGGCTGCAGAGGGCAAAGGCGGGCAAAAAAATAGAATCGGGCAGGTGGTATCAGCTTGAGGTCAAAATCAGTGGCGCTGAAGTAAACGGATACATTGATGGGGAGCCTGTCCTCAAATATGTCTCAGGGCAGAGCATAAGCGGATTTGCAGGATTATGGACCAAAGCCGATTCAGTCACGTATTTTGATGGGTTGATTATCGAAGCAGAGGCAGAGAGAAGAATCATTGAGTATTAATCCCTAAAGGAGGTTCGTTATGAAGGATGTAGCAGAAATGGCAGTAAAGCTGATGGCAGCATCGGCACGGACAGCGCCGAAGGCAGGCGGCAAGGATTTTCTCGAAATAGTGGTCATAACAGATGATGAGAGCCTGAAGAAGATAGCCGGGAATATGAAGGAGTATGCCCCCAGGAGCACAAACGAGGCATACTGGCTGAGGGATGCCCTGAACATCGAGAACTCGCAGGCGTTGTTGCTCGTCGGATTAGGCAAGCCGGTGACTGCAGGATACGACTGCGGCGCCTGCGGATATCCTACCTGTGGAGAGTTCACAAAGAACAGAACGATCGAGGATAAAGAGATGGGTTATACAGGACCGCACTGTGTGATGAGGATGATAGATATCGGCGTTGCCCTCTGCTCAGCAGCAAAGACAGCGAGCCTGCTGAATGTTGACAACCGCGTGCAGCAGCGCGTGGGAGCAGCAGCAAGGGCACTCGGCCTTATTCAGGGAGAAGTGGTGATGGGCATCCCTGTCAGCATAACAGGCAAAAGCATTTATTATGACCGGCAGGTGCCGGCGAAACACTAAGATGCATAGGGGCATTTCAGGAATGATAAAAGGGTAAAGCGATGACACATATTCTCTCGCCCTTTGCCGCACTCTGCGCTGTGGGCTTCTTTGCAAGGCTTTCCTATGCCCTTGCGAGAAGTCCGGTTCTTCCTCTCTTTGCGCTTTATCTGGGAGCGGGCCCTGAGGCAATTGGATTTGCAGTCGGCATATCCACGGTAACCGGCATCTTTTTTAAACTGCCTGCAGGGGCGCTGTCCGATGTGATCGGCAGGAAAAGGACTATGCTGATCGGCCTGCTCTTTTTTGCCTTCATGCCCTTTGCCTATCTCTGGGTAACCGACTACAACGTGCTGATCATCATCAGGTTCCTGCACGGCCTTGCAACAGCAATCTACGGGCCAGTCGCAATGGCGGTTGTCGCTGATATCGCAGGAAAAAGCAGGGGTGAAATGCTCTCATGGTTTTCGTCAGTCACGATCATCGGCAATCTCCTTGGAGCTCCCCTGGGCGGATTCATTCTCCACAGCGCACCGGAACTGACAGGCCCTTCCCTTCTCGAATTTCGTTATGCGTACCTCGCAAGCGGTCTTGCAGGAGTTGTTGCTCTTATCCTTGCCTTGTCCGTGCTGAGAGATGATAAAAAGCCGGGGCATGGCAGCAGTTTACAGGAGGCATACCTGAGATTTGTCACCGGTATACGGGAGGTTATCAGCAACAGGGCTGTTGTCGTAACTTCAGGGATTGAGGGACTTCAGAATATGACCGTAGGAGCGCTCGAGGCATTTCTGCCTATCTATGCTGTTACTGTTGCCGGTCTGAACGAGTTTCAGGCCGGTCTGCTCTGGGGCGTTCAGGTGATCGTCACGATCCTTTCGAAGCCCGCAATGGGCAGAACCTCCGACCGATATGGCAGAAAGCCTCTGATCGTTGCAGGCATGCTCCTTTGTGCAGTGTCATTCGGTGCAATTCCATTGCTTCAGGGCTTTTCTGCACTTATGCTTGCCGCTGTCATCTTTGGACTTGGTGAGTCTTTTGTAACATCGTCTTCAGCTGCGCTCGTTGCAGACATATGCAAAGAAAAACACTATGGCGCTGCAATGGGAACGTTCGGCACTATCTTTGATATCGGCCATGCGACCGGCCCGATTCTGGCCGGAATTCTGCTGGCAAGCCATAGTTATCTCTTCTCTTTCCTGGTGATGGCAGGTATTCTGCTGCTGGCAACACCGGTATTTATACTGACGGTTAAGACAAAATAAACATAAAGGAGGCTCAGCATGACCTATTCAGTTCAGTCATCAGATGTTGAGGTATTAAGAAAGGCCGGTGTTTCGGAATCAGACATAGGGCATTGCATCAAGGTGGCAGAAAAGGCTCTCGATATAGCAAAAAGAACAGGGGCCGATATAAGCCTCGAACTTGTCTGCAGAGGCGCGCTGTTTCATGACCTTGGCAAGGCCAGGACCCATGATATGGACCACGGAATGATCGGGGCAGAGATCGGAAGAGATCTTGGTCTGCCGGGGGAACTGACCGATATCATGGAAAAGCATATCCGGGGCGGCCTGACAGAGCCCGAGGCAAGGGAACTGAACCTGCCGATAAAGGACTACACCCTTCGGAGACTCGAAGAGCGGGTGATAATCTATGCCGACAGGCTTGTGGATATCATCACCGACGGGATCGTCCAGATCAGGGACGAAAAGGAGGCTGAGGATCGCTTCGAGGAGATCCTGAAGACCATCCCCAAATACGGAAAAAACGCACTGACGCTCGATCGGTATCTTATCTATCATGCGGAGATTCAAGGCTTGATTAACAGCAAAGACAAGAGAGCCTGACTGTGGGACTGCATGAAACCGGGCATAATATCAATAACCTATAACAATGCATGTGCGGGATAGCCCCTGAAATCAGCACTGTTGCTTTCAGGATACGGGATTTGTTAGGTTAACTCATGGGCAGGAAATTAATAAGATT
>CAYUNK010000032.1:0-28119 GCA_964446125.1 uncultured Nitrospiraceae bacterium
GCGCTGCTTTGCTCTTTCATTACGCCGACTTTGCTATATGAACAAATTCACCCTGCAGAACACCCCCGGAAAGTGGATTTGCAGAAGTCAAATCTGGTAATCTATACCGTGCAGCAAATCGATGTACAAAGAGGTCCCCATGCATGATCTGAATCCCCAGCAAAAACAGGCTCTGGAAATCACAGACGGCCCGATCCTTGTTCTGGCAGGTGCGGGCAGCGGGAAGACACGGCTTATAACCCACAAATTTGCCCATCTCGTCAAGACCAAAAAGCAGTCCCAGGATTCTGTCATTGCGGTGACTTTTACGAACAAGGCTGCGAACGAGATGAGAGAGAGGGTCAGGTTTCTTCTGGGCAAGGATATGAAGTCTGCATGGATAGGCACTCTCCATTCGCAATGCAGCAGGATTCTTCGCAAGGATATCAAAACCCTCGGATACGGCAATGACTTTTCAATTTACGATGAGGACGACAGGTGCACGCTGATCAGACATATACTGAAGGAGTTCAAGATTTATGAGGCGCTGTACAAAGGGGTTTCTTCAAGGCTGAATCTCCTGAAAGCAGCGCTCGTAGGCCCTGAGGATTTTCTGTCTGCCGGAGAGGGGTTCGGTTTTGACGAAAAACTGGCAAAGGTCTACGTCCGCTATCAGGACGAACTGAAGCGCTCAAATGCCGTTGATTTTGATGATCTCATCATGCTTACCGTCAAACTGCTTAAAGAGCGTCCCGGGATTCTCCAGAGATATCAGGAGCAGTTTCCCTATGTGCTTGTAGATGAGTTCCAGGATCTTAATTATGGCCAGTATCAGCTGGTAAAGCTGCTGGCGCAGAAACACAGAAACATCTGCGCGGTCGGTGACGACGACCAGAGCATCTATAGATTCAGGGGTGCTGATGTGCAGCATATCCTCAATTTTGAGAAGGACTTTCCCAGGACAAAGGTAGTGAGGCTGGAAAGAAACTATCGCTCCACGCAGAATATCCTTGATGCTTCCCATGCGATCATCTCGATGATTGCCAACCGGAAAAGCAAGAAGCTCTGGACTGAGCGGGGAAGCGGAGAAATGGTCAATTTCTGCTGGCTCAGCACAGAAGAGGAAGAGGCAAGGCATATTGCAAAGGTTATCAAGGAACTTTATCTTAAGGGGTCCTATGATTATAAGGACGTAGGAATTCTCTACCGTGTGAACCTTCAGTCGCGTGCTCTTGAAGACGCCCTGCGGGAGACGGGACTGCCATATCATATTGTAGGCGGCATCAGTTTCTATCAGAGAAAAGAGGTCAAGGATATAATTGCGTATATGCGCCTTGTGCTTAATCATGAGGATAATATAAGCCTGAGGAGGATTATCAATACGCCGGCGCGCGGCATAGGCTCGGCTACTCTTGTCAAGCTTGAAAACGAGGCGAAGAAGAAGTCCATCTGTCTTTACGATGCAATCAAAAACGGCATCAAAGGCAACGGCATCATAGCCTCTACCAGGGAGAAACTTAAATCGTTTATTAATCTTATTGACAGGCTCTCTGCCGTCCATTACAGGAATGCAGGCGATCTGCTAAAGGCCATAGAGGAGCAGATCGCCTGTCTTGGCCGTCTTGATGAAGAGAGAAGACAGAATGTAGTCGAACTCATGTCTTCCGGCGAAGGATGGGATATGCAGGATTTTCTTGACAAGGTTTCACTTATGTCGAGCCATGATCAGGAATCCGGCAGCAACCTTATCTCTCTCATGACGCTGCATAATGCAAAGGGGGTAGAGTTTCCCGTGATCTTTCTCTCCGGCATGGAGGAAGGGCTGCTTCCCTACTTTAAATCTATCAGCAATCCTGAAGAGGTTGCCGAGGAAAGAAGGCTTTGCTACGTCGGCATGACGAGGGCAAAGGATATCCTGTTCCTCTCCGGCGCCCGAAGGAGAAAGCTCTATGCAAAGCTCCAGGAGCAGGAGCCGTCCCGTTTTCTTAAGGATCTTCCGGAAGGATGCTGCAAATGTATAGAGAAGATTTCTGTGCCTCAGACGATTAAAATTGTTTGCGACGACCGAAAAAAATACGAAGTCAAAAAGACTCATGTTCCAT
This sequence comes from uncultured Nitrospiraceae bacterium, assembly GCA_964446125.1. Taxonomy (GTDB): domain Bacteria; phylum Nitrospirota; class Thermodesulfovibrionia; order Thermodesulfovibrionales; family UBA6898; genus UBA6898. The sequence goes on from CAYUNK010000032.1 coordinate 2,082, forward strand.
TTGCGGCCGGCTGCAGGGTCAAACATCCTGTATGGGGAGTTGGTGTTGTGAGGGACTGCTATGGGGATGGCGAGGAACAGAAGGTTATGGTTAATTTCCCCCAGATCGGGCTGAAAAGGCTATCGCTTAAAATGGCCAATCTGACCAAGATCTGATTTGCATGAACATCTCGATTGAGCATCTTTCTCGGCTTGCACGTCTGACACTGACTGAAGAGGAGATGTCTGTGTATGGGAACCAGCTCGACAATATCCTCAGTTATGTAGAAAAACTCAATGAGCTCGATACCACCGGCATTGAACCCACCTCTCATGTCGTCTCTATAAACAATGTCATGCGCGAGGATGCCTTAAGGCATTCTCTTAACAGGGAGGATGCCCTTATGAACGCGCCTGACAGGACAGACGCTTTTTACCGAGTGCCAAAAATAATAGACTAACCAGGAAAGGGTATTGCAACATGGAAAACCGGCGCTTTAATATTATTCTATATCCGTTCACCGCGATTTGCGGGGTGAATATATGTTGAGATGCATGCTCAGGACAAAGATTCATATGGCCACTGTTACGGAATCTAACCTCGCCTATGAGGGGAGCATTACGATTGACCAATCAATCCTTGATGAGACGGATATCCTTCCCTATGAGCAGGTGATGATCAGCAACATGAACAATGGAGAACGGTTCGAGACCTATGTCATTCCGGGCAGGAATAAAGGGGAGATCTGTCTGAACGGGCCAACTGCGCGCAAGGGCGCTGTAGGAGACAAGGTCATTATTTTCTGCTACAGCTACTTTGAGGATTCAAAGGCCAAAGAGGTCAAGCCAAAGCTTGTTTTCGTGGATTCAAAAAACCGGATTAAGAAGAATATAAAGAAATAGTCTGAATATAGCCTTCTGTATATATTGCTGTGCAGAGATATATGCTTCTGTCTATTGTATGGAGCAAGCATCATATTAACGGTCTCAAAATAGTATTGACGTGGTTCGACAGGTTCACCATGACCGGTCACCCTGAGCTTGTCGAAGGGTGTACAGACTCTTATGAGACGATTAATAAATATTCCCTGACTCTTTCGACAGAAACCACCGGGGCAATGAACATGCAACCGGGCCGGAACTCCCCTGATCTCTTTATCAATTCGCAGTGCAATGCTGTAAGATATAGGTGAAGATGATGACCGGGAGATATGCCAACAGAGTACTGATTCTCTTTGCCCATCCTGCGCTTCAGAAGTCCCGGGTGAATGTCCGCCTCATGCAATACGTAACGGATATTGAAGGCGTAACATTTCATGACCTGTATGAAGCATATCCTGACTTTCATATACAGGTTCCTGCCGAGCAGGAACTGATAGCCGGCCATGATATCATAGTATTCCATCATCCCATTTTCTGGTTCAGTATGCCCGCACTCCTGAAGGAATGGATTGACCTTGTGTTTGAACACGGATGGGCGTATGGAAAAGGGGGGAGGGCCCTCAGAGGCAAGAAACTGCTGAGTGTCATCTCGACCGGGGGGCGGGAATCGCTTTACCAGGAAAAGGGATACAACAGGCATACCATCGGCGAGTTCCTGCTTCCAGTAAGGCAGATGGCCTTTATATGCGGCATGGAATACCTGTCGCCCTTTGTTGTCCACGGCACGCATACGATTACCGAGGAAGAGATCGCCCGTCATGGTGAGTGCTACAGGCAAGTCATCACCGCACTGAGGGACGGCACGCTTGATCTTGATGCTGCCTGTTCCCTTTCGAGGATTAATCTTGACATGGAGAGTATTGTGAGGAAGGATTACCGGTAAGATGTACGGAGAGGGATTTTTTTTCCAGGCATTTGTATATCTTACGGCGGCAGTCGTTTCTGTGCCGCTTGCCAAGAGGCTCGGCCTTGGATCGGTCCTCGGATATCTGATTGCCGGATTTATCATAGGGCCGTTTGGCCTCAAACTGATCGGGAAGGAGGGGCAGGACGTCATGCACTTCGCAGAGTTTGGCGTTGTGATGATGCTCTTCCTCATTGGGCTGGAACTGCAGCCGTCACTGTTGTGGCGTCTCAGGGGGCCTATCCTCGGCATGGGAGGTCTCCAGGTTGGCCTCACGACAGGGGCGCTCATGGCTCTCGGCGTCGCGCTCGGACTCTCGCTTAAGCCTGCGCTGGCAGTCGGCATGATCCTCTCGCTGTCTTCGACTGCCATCGTGCTTCAGACACTGAGCGAAAAGGGTCTGCTCAAGACGGATGCCGGCCAGAGTTCTTTTTCTGTGCTGCTGTTTCAGGATATTGCGGTAATACCGATGCTTGCGGTCATGCCTCTTCTGGCGACAACATCCGCCGCCACTTTGACAAACACACATGCCGCGCATACCTGGGTAGACGGTTTTTCTGCCTGGGGACAGGCCTTTGCCGTTATTGCTGTTATTGGGGCGATCATCATTGCAGGTCTTTTTCTGGTGAGGCCTTTTTTCCGGATTGTGGCGGGTACGCGTCTGAGGGAGCTTTTTACTGCTGCGGCCCTCCTGCTGATCATCGGCATTGCCCTGCTAATGTCAAAGGTCGGTCTGAGTCCGGCCCTTGGGACATTCCTTGCAGGCGTGGTGCTGGCTACAAGCGAATACCGGCACGAACTCGAGAGTGATATTGAACCATTTAAGGGCCTTTTCCTGGGTCTTTTCTTTATCGCTGTGGGCGCCTCTGTTGATTTCAGAATGATTGCGGCAAATCCCGGCAGTCTCGGGATGATGGTGGCCGGGCTCATATTCATCAAGTTTCTTGTCCTCCTGATCCTGGGCAGGGTATTTAAGATGGGCATTGACCAGAACATGTATTTTGCGGTTGCATTGGCACAGGGCGGCGAGTTCGCTTTTGTGCTCTTTTCCTTTGCTGTACAGAGCCGCGTGATCAGCAATACGATCGCTCCTTTCCTTATCGGCGCTGTTGTCCTGTCCATGGCCCTGACCCCTATGCTCCTGCTTGCTTACGAAAAAATAGTCCAGCCCCGATTCAGCAGGAAGAAGGACGCTGAACAGAAAGCCGACAGCATGCATGAAGACAATCCGGTCATCATCGCAGGATTTGGGAATTTCGGCAGCATTATTGGCAGGCTGCTGAGGGCAAACGGCGTCGGGATTACAGTGCTGGACCTTGATTCTGATAAGGTCAATCTGCTTAGAACGCTTGGACTCAAGGTATTTTACGGAAATGCAGCGCGCTATGACCTCCTTCATGCTGCAGGCGCAGACAGGGCGAAGCTGCTTATCCTCGCGGTTAATGATCACGAAAAGGCGCTTGAAATCATCCATGTAGCGAAGAGGCATTTTCCACACCTGTCTATTTACGCGCGCGCATCGGGCAGGACTGAGGCGTACGAATTGCTCGATACAGGGGTGCAGCGCGTGTTCCGGGAAACTCTTGATACGGCACTCAGGACCGGCATAGAGGCGTTGCGCGAACTTGGATTCCGCTCATATCAGGCGTACCGTGCCACAAAAACATTCAGGCTCCATGATGAACAATCTGTCAGTGCGCTCAGATCGCTGCGACATGACCGGAAACAATATATAAACCAGGCCCGCCAGCGGATTGAGGATCTGGAACAACTGCTGCTTTCGGAACTTCAGGACTCAGGAGAGCATCCTGATGCGGGTTGGGATACCGCCTCTATGATAGAGGAGTTTGGAGGAGGCGGCGCCAAGACGAAATAGTATGCATGCGGGGGTGCGGTTGTACGTTTATCCCCCAATTATTGCCTCACTGTGGCCGAAGCATTGCAGGGAAAGGGAGACCGCTGAGAAGAACCCCAACGGTCTCCCTGCTTTAGAAACGTTATTTCTGCGAGATTGTGACGAAGAGCGAAGACCCTCCCCTGAAGACAACAAGCAGGACAGATTCATCATTTCTGATTCCGGCGACGACATCCCTGTAGGTCTTCAGGTCCGAAATATTTTTTCTGTTGATTTCCTGAATAATATCTCCCTGCATCAGGGCGCCTGCGGCGATGCTTTTTTCTTCAACATCGCTGACGATAACCCCCTTGATTTTGTCAGGTATCTTCAGTCTTTTGGCCAATTCCGGCGTCAAATCCTGAACACTGACTCCCCTGAGTGCATTCTGCAAATCAGCAGCTTCAGCAGGCTGCAGGGCATCTGCAGGAAGCTCACCGATTGTGACAGACATCGTAATAGTCTTGCCGTCTCTTATTATCTTTATCGTATGCTGCTCCCCAGGAAGGGTATTTGCCACCATATTTCTCAGAATATACAGCTCTTCAATCTTCTTGCCGGCATATTCCAAAATGATGTCTCCTCTCTGAAGCCCGGCCTTTTCAGCGGGGCCGTCTTCAACCACATCACCGACGAGAGCACCGGTTTCATCCTTCAGATCAAACTGTTTTGCAAGTTCCGGGGTCACCTTCTGCATTGAAACGCCGAGCCATCCCCGGACAACCTTTCCCTTCTTAATGAGGCTTTCCATTATTGACTTGACCATATTGCTCGGGATTGCGAATCCGATTCCCTGGTATCCGCCGCTTGTGGTATATATTGCGGTATTTATGCCGACAACTTCCCCCCTGACATTGACGAGCGCTCCGCCGGAGTTCCCGGGGTTTATTGCTGCGTCTGTCTGTATGAAGTCTTCGTAGTCAGCTATACCTACGTTTGCCCTTCCCATGGCGCTTACAATACCCATGGTAACTGTCTGGCTCAGACCAAAAGGATTTCCAACAGCAAGCACCACCTCTCCTACCTGCAGATTGTCGGAGTTGCCCCAGGGCACTACAGGCAGATCCTTTGCCTCAATCTTTATTACAGCTATCTCGGTCTTCAGGTCAGAGCCGATAACCTTTCCAAGAAATACCCTTTTGTCGGCAAGTGTCACCTTTATTTCATCAGCATCCTTGACCACATGGGAATTGGTGATAATATATCCTTCCGGAGATATGATTACGCCGGAGCCGAGACCTGATGATTTCTGTTCCCTTGGCTGTTGTCTCTGCCGCGCGAACTGATCACCGAAAAACCTCCTGAAGAAAGGATCCTCAAAGAAAGGATCCTGGGCGCCGCTGACTTTAACCGTCCTGGTTGTCAGTATATTCACAATGCCCGGTTTGACTGCAGCAGTAACCTCTGCCATTGCCCTGCCTGTTTTTGTGAGAAGATCAACAGACTCTTCAGGGATAGCCGGTCCCTGAGCACTCGATACAGGGATAAGAAACGGCGGCAAAAGCCATATTCCGGCGATGAAAATTGTGAGTATATGCACTGTTTTTTTTGTCAATTTTGATATGAATAGCATAACTTCCTCCTGTTTGCTGTAGCTTGACCGTTGCATTGCAGTAGTAAGGCAGAATCCAATCTGAAATAACAATAAATTGAGCAATAACAGCTTGTTATGGCTGAACGCATATAAATCAATAAAATCGGCAAGAGCTGAACCGTAATTTTCTCCTTTATCAAAATATATAACATCTCTACCGCGTTAGTCAAAAGACATTATTTGTAGTACAATTACAGCAGGGACAAGGAGAAAGAATTACAAACAAAGGCTGGTGAAATATCATGAACAAAGATAATACATTATGGACGTTATTTGTTGCTGTTTTGGCGGCTGTATGGTTGGTTATTGCCGGCTTTCTCAGTGAGCTTGATGCTGCCGGGCCTGTGAATAGCGACAATATCGGCAGCACAACAGCGAAATCCGGGGGAATTGAGGGTGTTGCCGTTGCGCCTATAGCGGTATCCCGGTCATACTATGTCGTCAATAATGATCTCTATGTCCTTATGCAACAACCTATGGCTAAAGCCTTCGGCGCCTTTTCGATTGCGCCGGTTATTGTGCCTGATGCTGTCGGATATATTGAAACAGATGCCGTGTATTCCGGTTTGTCATCAGGAGATACACTGTCTTATGACACAACCGGCTCTGCTCATATCAGCCCAAAGAGCAATGACAACGCACTGGGCATAGAGGTGGTCAGCAATATTAATTTCAGGGGTTCGCCTGAAAAGACAAAGGATCGGGATCCGGGCCTCGATACGGACCGGGACAAGGAATACGTCAATGAATATATTGCGGATCCGTTTGAAGCGGTAAATCGTGTATTCTTTGCCTTTAATGACAAGTTGTATTTCTGGGTGCTGAAACCCTCTGCAAATGTCTATAGCGCTATAGTGCCGGAATGGGGCCGGTCGGGAATACGAAATGTATTTGATAATATTCAGGCCCCGATCAGGCTTGCCAATGCGCTGCTTCAGGGCAATATGCCCAAGTTCGGCGCAGAATTTGCCGGTTTCATTCTCAATAGCACGGTTGGCCTTGGCGGCTTATTTGATATCGCTGCCAGACATCCGGAACTTAGAACCAGTGAAGAGGATCTTGGCCAGACTTTGGGTTACTATGGATTGGGTGAAGGCTTTTATCTTGTGCTGCCATTCTTGGGGCCTTCTTCCCTCAGGGATGCAGCCGGCAAGGTTGGCGACAGCTTTATTGATCCGGTATGGCATATAACACCGCTGAGAGATGCAGTTTCTGTAAGGTCTTTCGACCTTGTCAATGAAACATCATTTATGATCGGCGATTATGAAGACATTAAGGAATCGGCCCTGGATCCTTACCTTTCCATAAGGGATATGTATAAGCAGTACAGGAGAAACCTGGTGCGGGAGTGATTGGCACGCTGCGCTATTTATTCGCCTTTTCCCTTAAACGTCGCACCAGTTCATTATAGGAATCTGACCTGATGATCTGAGTGAACTGTGTCCTGTAGTTATTCACGAGGCTTATGCCCTCGATGATTACGTCATAGACTTTCCATAACTGTTTTTCCCTGAACATCCGGTAGTCAACAGGGATGCTGAGACCCTTGTTATTAAAAACCCTTGTCATTACCACGGCATAATTGCCGTCTGATCTTTCATAATGGTAATCAACCTGCTCATTTTCATAACGCTCAACTTTCCTGATATAAGTATTTTCAAGGAGATCAGCGTAGAGGTCTACAAACTCCTTCTGCTCACCGGTTGTCCGTTCTTTCCAATGTATAGAAAGCGACCGTTTTGCCATCTCCTCGAAGTCGAAACGCATTGCTATGGTTTGCCGGATCCTTGCGCGCCTCTCTTTTTCTTTTTCCGGCCTTGCTAATTCCTTGTCGCCGAGAATTTTCATGACAGCCTCAACAGTCCCCTTTATCTGATCGGTCGGCTCCCCAGCTTCGGCGCCAAAAGGGAAGCATACAAGACAGAGACCGGCAATCAGGGACAGAAGAGTTAAGCAGAGCTTTTTCGTCGCCATGAACTAAACCTTTCCGAATACGAATTTTGAGATTAATTCTTCTATGTCAACAGCTGATTCGGTGTCTCTGATTTTTCCGCCGGAAGGCAGTATCTCATCCGAGCCGCCCGGAGTTATCTGTATGTATTTCTCTCCTATAAGCCCTTTTGTTTTTATGGATGCAATTGCGTCGCCGTAGACCTTTACCGTATCCTGCAGGGACAGTTCAATTACGGCAATATTATTATCAAGGTATATTCTGTTAATTGAACCTACTTCCACGCCTGCTATCTCGACAACGGCTCCGGGTTTTATTCCTCCGGCCTTTTCGAACTCGGCCCTGATAATATATCCTCTCTTTCCTGTAAGATCCAGCTTGCCGAGATTTACAGACAGATAGCCTATTGAAAGAAGGCCTATCAGCAGGAAAAAGCCCACTGCAAGTTCAAGATCGAATTTCTTCATCGCTGTTCTCCTTCTGCATTATGAAATAATATCTATCGGCCCTTCAAGCGAACCGGTGATGAACTGTTTTACTACAGGGTTGGCAGAACTGCTGATTTCCTCAGGTGTGCCGGCCTGCGCAATAATTCCGTCGTGAAGCACTGCTATCTTGTCTACGATCCCAAATATGCCCGGAACTTCATGGCTAATGATCACAGCAGTAAACCCGTGTCTTTCATGGGTCGTCTTTATGAGCTTATGTATCGAACTTGTTATAACAGGATCGAGGCCGGTTGTCGGTTCGTCAAATATTACAATGGAAGGCTCTGTTATGAGGGCGCGCGCAAGTGCAGCACGTTTTTTCATGCCTCCGCTCAGTTCTTCAGGGTATTTGTTTCCCCTGTCTCCGAGGCCCACATCTTCGAGAGCTTTCATAACCCTGTCATCTATTTCCGACTTTGCCATCCCGGTCTTTTCCTTCAGGGGAAAGCCGACATTCTCCTGCACTGTCATGGAATCAAACAATGCCCCGCCCTGAAAAAGAACGCCGAGCTTTTCCCGTATCAGATCGAGATCAGCCAGATCAAGCTTTGTGATGTCAACGCCGTCAATGACTACCTGTCCTGAGTCCGGCCTCAGAAGGCCCATAATATGTTTAACAAGGACGCTCTTGCCGCACCCGCTTTTGCCTACGACCGTAACGATCTTGCCTGTTGGAATGACCAAGTCCGCCCCGTTGAGCACCTTTTGACCCTTAAATGATTTATGAAGACCGATGAGTTCGATCATAGCTTTTAATCATTATCTCCTCTGAAACTATATAAGGAATGACCCCAGTGCATAGTCCCATACAAGGATCAATATCGATGACAGGACTACTGACTCTGTTGTTGCCTTGCTGACGCCTGCAGCCCCGAATCCGGAATGGAACCCTTTGTAGCAGGAAATCCACGAAACAATCAGTCCGAAACTGACGGATTTATAGAGGCCCAGGAGGACGTCTTTCATCTCTACATAATCCTTCATCAGGGAAAAGTATGTCCCTCCGCTTATTCCGAGAAGTTTCACGCCTACGAGATATCCTCCGTAAATGCCTATGACATCAAATATTGCCGTGATGAGAGGAAAGACAATAATCGCTGCAACGATATTCGGCACAATCAGATACCGGATCGGGTTAAGTGCCATGGCAGTAAGCGCATCTATCTGTTCTGAAATTCTCATCATTCCTATTTCCGCTGTAAGCGCTGAGCCGGCCCTGCCGGTCACCATAAGCGCAGATAGAACCGGGCCAAGTTCCCGGATAAGACTGAGCGCAATGCCTGGGCCAAGGAGGGCCTCAGAGCCAAACTTCCTCAGGATGTAATACAACTGGAGGGCCAGAACCATGCCGGTAAAAGACCCTGTCAGGAGGATAACAACCAATGACTTGTTTCCGAAGAACCGCATCTGCCGCAGTAACTGCCTGAACTTAAACGGAGGTTTGAATATCATTTCGAGAGAGCTCAGCAGAAAGACGAACATCCTGCCCATTTCCCTGACAGTAGTCAGGGCATATCTGCCGACATATCTCAAGCCATCTGTAATCACAGCGCTTAATTATACTTAAATATTACAGTCAGATGCATGCAAACGGGTTCCGAGGCTTCAGGATTTATGATTCAATATTTCAGAATTTCGAGATAGTCTGCATAGTCCTTCTGGTCATGGCCTGATGTGCTGAGTCTGCGTATCGCAAAATCATCGGCAGCCATCGAGGTATTTCCCCTGTAATGAGGGTTCAGATTGATGGCATGAGAAAGTGCGGCCGAGGCATCGCCATACTTACCCGTGGCATTGTAGTAAAGGGCGAGGCCCTGATAGGGAAGGTCAAAACCGGGTGCACGTTTAATCGCTTCTTTATAAGCAGCAGCAGCTTCATCATATCTGCCCAGTCTGTAATAAGATTTGCCCATATTGAAAAAAGCCTTTTCCGGCGTGGCGTAAAACAGGTTTGATACAGCTTTTTTATAGAAAGGGATCGCTGCCTCAAACTTGCCTGATTTTGTATGTGCATACCCGATATTGTTATATGCGTCTGCGTAGTCAGGGTCGACATTTATTGCTTTCTGAAAGAAATCTATGGCCTTCAGGGTCTCGTCAAAATCGAGCAGGTATATAATGCCTATCGAATTGAGCACTTCCTTGTTTTGCGGGTTCAGTTCATATGCGTGCTGGAATTCCACAAAGGCTTGCTGAACCTTTCCTTCGCTGTAATAGCTGACCCCTATTGTATGTCTGGCAGCAGCATTAATCACAGCGCTTTCCTTATCTGCGGTTGCGCAGGAGACCACAGGCAGAAGCAGTAAGACAATAAGGAGCCTGTAGATCAGCGTTGCCGGCCCTGTAATGCAGAGACTTTTCATGATGTTTTTACCCTAACAGATGTCAGTGAGCAAGTAAAGGAAAAAGCGATTATCTGTCCTGATAGTTCCTCTGATCCTGAGTGTCTGGTTCCTTCTGTGCATAATATTCAATAAGATCAGAAATATCCCATGGCAGGCATTTGTGTCTGCTGAACCCCAGGACTTCAGCGCAGCGCCAGATGGTTTCCGTGTCATTGCCTTCTATTTCAAGGAATTCCGGTATGTAGTTGTGTTCACCGCAATACCGGTCAAGCTCAATGTGTGCGTCCCCATATAAATAGCTTGTCCTGTGCTTCTGAGTCTCAAGCCATGGGGTATACCCGAGAGATTCAAGCACTATCCTCATATCCTCAAATCCGCAAACCTCAACCTCGTGCTCTGTCCTCTGTTTTGCAAAGTCATTTGCTGCGTGGAGTTTGAGCGTAACTACTGCTCTATCGCCTTGTCTTCTAAGCCTGAGCGCCTTGCCGGTCTTTTTTAGGATATTGTCCCCAATATCATAGTAAACGGCGTGGATTTCATCATCAAAGGTTTTGCGCGCGCCGAGGGCGCGGAGCTTTTCTTCTACTGACTCTCTGTTTATCTCAAGGATTTTAACCTCTATTTCTGTCATGTCCTGCCTGCGCTGTTATCAAGGCTCATGAAGTTCGGGAGAGCTGAAGAAGCCGCCAGAGAGGCGTTCTGACCGTAAGGTCAGATGTTCTCGACCATCTCCCAAACTCCGCAGGGGCATATGCCTGCGCAAAAACCGCATCCTATGCATTTATCCTCATCAACCACATATTCATAGCCCCCCCCTTCAAGTTCTGTTCTGCTGATTGCGCCCCAGTAACAGGTCGCCTCGCACATATGACAGTCACGGCAGGTTGCACAGGACAGGCATTTATGCCCCTCCTTTTCCATGGCGAAATCACCGGCGCATACGTCATAGTATTCCCTTTTGATCTTATCATAGGGTATCACCTGCCTGATCTCGGGCGCGCGCGGCGCATGCATGAGCTGATAATGAACAGTCTCTGCAACGACTCTTCCCTGACCGATGGCATGGGTCACCAGTCCAAGACCTGTCACATCCCCGACTGCAAAGACCTTGACATCAGAGGTCTGATTGACAGTATTGACAGAAACCCAACCCCGCTCTATATGGACCTCAGGAGGCAGAAAGTCGAGGACCGGAACATCGCCGATCGAGATCAGCACTACATCAGCATCAAGAGATGTTCCGTCAGTAAAATGGATCTTCCTTTTGGCATGATCATAGCGTTCAGTGATCTTTGGATAGATGATCTGCGTGCCTTTTGCCGTGGCCGCCTCAACCTCTTTGCCGAAGGCTGCCGGTCTCTGGATATCAACGGCAATGACAGACTCTGCGCCGAAGTTGTACGCCTCGGATGCCACATCCATACCCACATTGCCTGCGCCTATCACAACGACCTTCCTGCCTTTAAGGTCATGAATCCTGCCGCTGTTGGTCTCTTTGAGGAAATCGTAAGCAGTCGCAACATGCTCAGAGCCGGGAAATGTTATCTTCCGGCCCTTCTGGGCGCCTACGGCAATGACCACAATCTCATGATCCTTGTAGATCTCATCGAATCGTTTCCGGTTGATCTCTGCGTTCAGATGTACATTTACCCCGAGTTCACTGAACCTTGAAAGTTCCTTCTCAAGTATCCGGTGCGGCAGACGCTCCCGTGGTATGCAATGCTCAATCTTTCCGCCCAGCTTTGCTGATGCCTCGTACAGATCAACGCTATGGCCTTTGAGTGCCAGCTGCCACGCAGCGCTCAGGCCGCCCGGCCCCCCTCCGATAACCGCTATCGTATGGTTTGTAGGCTTCTCTTTTTTCGGAGCAGGCAGATCAAGAGCAAGACTGCCGAGCCTGTCAATCGCAAGTGGTTTATCTATCAATCCCCGGGTGCAGCCGCTCATGCAGAGATTCGGACATATCTGTCCGCAGACTGTTGCCGGCAGGGGACTGTACCTGAGGACCAGTTCGAGAGAATCCTGAAGCAGGCCCTGCCTGATAAGAGTTGCCCTTTTATGTGATGGTATATGCGAAGGGCAGGCATATGCGCAGGGAGGATTATATTTCTCGTTCGACCAAAGCGGCTTGTTTCTTCTTTCGACGCCGGTTGTGATATAGGGGAGAATTGTGAGGTCATGGTCAAGGTACTCGGCAAAAATTCCGCCCTCTCCGACTGTTTTGTCCCAGTGGTTTTTCCGGAATTCCGCTGTTGACATCTTGAGAGGCCTCCTCGCAATCTTTTCCTGAGGAGTGTACGCGATAAGTTTTTTCCAGTCCCGGGATGATCCGGTGAGCTCTTCATAATAGGACATACGGTCTATTGCTTCGAGATACGGCTTCATGTTTGTGGCAAGCCAATGCCAATCCTGGTCCGTCAGGTCAAGAAGCTTGACATCCCTTTCGCTGTATCCCTGGATCGGACCGCGGAAATATATTGTGCCGCCGACCATGCCTACGCAGGGACGGTAGCCAAGTACATTTTCAGGGTTTCTGGGGGCTACGCCGCAGACAACTGCAGTGCCTCCTGCCTTGAATTCTGCAAACGAGTCACCGACATCCCTGAAATACCAGGACTGCGGAGGTTCAAAACGCGGATTGCGTTTCGTCATGGTGTCGCAGCGGGCGCCTCCACCGCCCTGCACGTAAAGGATTCCCTGGGCTGCTGCATTGAAAGCGCCGTTGGTGACATCGCCAAGCACTGTGATCTTTGCTCCGCAGTTTATCCAACCGACATCATCCGAGGCGCTGCCCTTTACAACTATCTCTGTCCCGTCCATGCCCATGCTGCCTACTCTCTGACCGGATGTGCCTTCAATCGTGACTGTTATGGTTTCATTGTCTGGCCATATGCGTCCTCCGATGCCATGCTGGCCTTCCGCAATTATCCTGAGATGCCGGGCGCCATTTTTTACTGCCTCCTGAATCTGTTCCTCGAGTATCCGGGAAGGCATCCTCCGGCCGTTCAGACTGGCTTTAATTATAGTGACAGCGTTCTGAACCGCTCTTGACCGGCCCACAGCCCTGTTATTTCCTGTTTTTGATTTCTTCTTAGCAGGCATAACTTATTCCCAACCTCTCTGCAATAGCCTTATCGTCAACACTCAGGCCGTCCGACATGCCTATCGGCAGTTCTGTTGACCGTCCCATAGGCGCAAACACCTTCTTCAATTCAGTATCAGCCGACTTGAAGACTTCCACCACACGCTCTGCCACCTTGTCAGGATCAAGCCTTCGGTACAGCTTTGGATCCTGTGTCGTGATGCCGCGCGGGCACTTGCCGACATTACAGAGGTTGCAGCGGTTATATTCGTCGCCAAAACAGTCTGCTGCAGCCTGCATGATGTATTTACCGATCGCCACTCCTGATGCTCCAAGCATGATAAGTGCAGCAGTGTTTGCCGCCAGGTTGCCCTTTTTGCCTACTCCTCCTGCAGCTATCAGCGGCAGCTCGTTCTGTTTGCCCTGCTTTACCAAATCGAGATAGCACTCCCTGATATTGGATGCGATTGGATGTCCCATCTTGTCCATCGAAACATTGTAAGCAGCCCCTGTGCCGCCGTCCTCGCCATCAATGCAGAGGCCTGCAGCAAAAGGATTCCGTGCAAGATTATTCAGCACCGCCTTTGCGGTCTTTGATCCTGATATCTTGGGATAGACCGGCACCCTGAAGCCCCACGCCATTGACATGGACTGGATCATCTTTGCCACAGCCTCTTCGATCGAATATTTCGTCTGGTGCGTCGGCGGCGATGCAAGATCAACAAATTGGGGCACACCGCGGATCTTTGAGATGAGCTTGAGAACTTTTTGGGCCATGAGCAGTCCGCCGTCGCCCGGCTTTGCGCCCTGACCGTACTTGATCTCTATGGCAGCGGGATCTTCTACCATATGGGGCAGTGCCCTCACGATTTCGTCCCAGCCGAAATAGCCTGATGCTATCTGGATAATGAAATATTTCAGATATCTGGACCTGAGCAGCCTGGGCGGCATGCCGCCTTCTCCTGAGCACATCACAACAGGCATTCCCTCGACTTCGTTGAGATATGCCACTCCCATTGCGAGTCCTTCCCACATCGGAGGAGAAAGAGCGCCGACAGACATGGAGCCGATCATGATCGGGTAGATCTCCCGGACCGGAGGAATAAAGGTTTCGCTTCTTCTGTTCATCTGCAGCCTGCCATCTACTACTTCCAGAGGCATCTGCTCAGGAGACATGACACGGCCCAGCAATGTCCTGATCCTGAACTCATGCCGCCCGGCATCCAACGCAGGGTCAGTGAGCATTGATATCCGCGTGAACTTCAGCCTGTCAAGCGTCGAGACCGCCGGATCGTTTCGTCTTCCACCTCTTTTGTATCCATCGCCGCCTTTGTTTTTGTAATGCAGGAACTTGGACTGGGCATTAAGTTCAGGCTCAATCGCTTCATTCGGGCATACCAGTGCGCAGGCGCCGCAGCCAGTGCAGTAGCGTTCCATATCCTTTACCTGTTCTACCATCTGGACGACCTGCCGTACAGAAACCGGCGTCGGAAGCGGGCCTTCTGATCTGACAACGCGCATAACCTTTACTGTCGGTTCGATAGCCTTTACAGGGCATACTGCGGTGCATCTGCCGCAGCGCTTGCAGCGGTCATCCCGCCAGCGGATGATATAGGGGAACTCCCTCAGCGAGAGTTTATGATTATGGTCTAACCGTGAAGCTGGTTCCATACCGTCACCTCCTCTGCATCCGGAGAGATGATAACCATATCATATTTCATAGGAAAGATATCATCTGCCCTGTCCCGCATCGGCACTGCGCTGTCTACACCGCATTCTTCAGACATAAGAGCATATCTGCCCTTGACGCCTCCGACGACGCCCGGCCTGAGTTTCTTCGAGTCCTGAACCATAAACACCCTGCCGTCAGGCGTAAACCCTATCACCATGTTTGGGCCGTCAATACAGAGCTGTCTCAGGGACTGCTTGATCAGCCCAACTGCATCAGCATCAGATCTTTTGTTGATCTCAGCGGCCTTAAGCGGGGTTATGACGTCTTTGTAATACTGTAGCGGAAAGCCTAACTGCCTTACCGTATAATGAAGGATATGGGTAAAGACTTCACTGTCGCTGTTGTAGCCTGTATAGCCTGCGACGCCCCTGCCGGAAAGATATTCCCTGATCGGAACAAATGCGGTATTCTCCCCATTTGTCATCGAACAATACCCCTGAATGAAGAAGGGATGGCAGGCATAGAGGTATATGGCATAGTTGGTGTTCTGCCTTCCCTGGGCAAAGACGATCTTTGCCTTCAGGCTGTCCCTGTCAAGTCCGAAGAATTCTGCGACCTGAAGCGGATCACCAACCTCTTTGATCGTGATCACATCAGGATAGAAGGAGAAGGCAAAGATTGATTCGTCTGCTTCCCCGAGCCTCCGCAGGGCAAGCCGCGTATTCATAAGGAGATCTTCCTTTTCCCCCATCGGCCTGTCCTTGAGAGATCTTGGGTATTCATAGGCATTTGCAAAGTAGTATTCATGAGGCATGATAGTCTTTACATGACGGATTTTCGGTGTCCAGACATGCTTCTGCCGGAACCCCGCCTGTTTCATGTAATCTTCAAGCACCTCCATCCCCCTCCTGGAGCATATGCCCGACAAAATCGGAAATTCTTTCAGGTCTTCGAATTCGCCCCCAAGGTTCTTAAGCGTGAGGCCCAGTCCTGAGCCGTCATGCCCCTCCTTCATGGTTTCGAGGGCCAGGACCGGCTCAATCGGTGATATATAATCCTTTGATGTAATAGCGGCAAGCCTGCACATAATTAAATTTCCTCAATAATATTCATAATCAATTATACTGTTTACATTATACTGCTGTTTGACCTCAAGGCAAAAAAAGCGTCTATAATCAGAGAGTTCTGATATAAGACGCTGATACGGCAACCGTTTGCCGTCTACATATTAAAAAGCATTATTTTTTTTTTGTCAACAGAAGAAGCCGCAAATCCGGCTGCACATATGCAGCCTCAGGCCAATGGTCTCCCTCTATCCATGGGATGTTGCTGCAATGCTGATCCATTTAATTGCCTGCAGGTGATCTCTTGACAAACAAAAAATGATTCGACTAAACTGGCTGTCAATAGGTAACCGTTTGCCATGGAAAAAATATCATCCGGTATAGCCAGTCTTGATCCTCTTATCGATTCCTTTTATATCGGTGACAACGTCGTATGGGAAGTGGATGCGGGGACATCCTATGATGCCTTTGCCGTTCACTTTATCAGGCAGGCCTTTCTCGACAGGCAGAAGATAATCTACGTCAGTTTCAACAGATCGCCGCTCAGCATTCTTAATGAACTGAAGGACCTTCTTTACCCTGAGCATTTTATCCTTATAGACTGTTTCACTGCAGGAAAGGGAAAAAATGACAATACCTTCCTCAGGTTTTATGACACCAAGAGCAATCTGAATGTAATACGAATTGACAATCCAGGACAGATCGAAGAATTTACAAGGGTGTTGAATGACCTGGAGGATAGTCTTCCGCCTGGTGCGCGGTATATTATTGACAGCCTGACCGGAATGCAGGATCTCTGGGGCGATGAAAACAGCACGTACAAGTTTTTTACCTATATGTGCCCCCGGCTGTATGATCTCGGCACTGTAGCTTACTGGCTACTCGAAAAAGAGGCCCACAGCCAGAGTTTTAAGGCAAATCTCAGGCATATTACGCAGGTCGTTTTGGAGTTGTACAAGAAGAAAGACAAGTTATTCCTTAAGGCCCTGAAACTGGTAGGACGAGCGAATCGAGAAGCCTTTAAGCCCCATGCATATGAACTTGAAGGCAGAAGCATCCTGATCGCTCCTGCAAAAAAAGAACATGCATTTGACATCGGAAGCAAGATCAGGGAGGCTCGAATTAAACTCGGCATGTCCCAGAAAGACCTTGCAGACAAGATAGGGCTTACCTCGAGTTTTATATCCCAGACCGAAAATAATCAGCTCAGTCCTTCGCTTAATTCATTTCTTCAGATAGCCAATGCGCTGAATATCAAACCAACAGCGCTGCTTCAGGGCGACAAAAAGAAGGATGAGGTTGGATGGCTCATCAGGAAGCGCGCAGTAAGTGAACAACTGGCAGAAAAAACAGCAGAATATTCCGTGTTCACAGTTGTTTCAGATACAAAGCGGTCAGCATGCATTACGGTGGTCAATAGCGCCGCTCATCTGGAGAGGCATTTTTTTCAGCAGAAAAAGGATGAACTGATCCATGTGCTGAGGGGCAGATTGTCTGTTGTTGTGGATGGCAGGGAAAAAGAGCTCAGGGCCGGAGATACTCTCTATCTAAAGGACGCTCTTCCTGCAGGCTGGGTGAATAATTCAAATGAGGAGGCAGAACTATTCGTCGTAAGTTTCTGAGAAAAGGCGGCTATTCCTGAGAGGCGATCAGGATCGCCTTAGGGATTTTTTTTGCCCGAAAAGATAAGCCACACTTATCTTTTCTCATAATTATTTACCAATACTTAATCAAGAAAGGAGGTATCAAGCCAAGGGGCAGCGCAAGGAGCTTTGTGAAGTGCAAGAAGCAATAAAAAAACAAGGAGGAAGCAAAGATGAATTTACAGCAGCCAAATGCGAATGATGCAACAAGAACAACGAATCGCTCAAGAAGCGTTTCGCCGATGAGCGGACTCTGCACCAGGTGCATAGACGGATGCAGAGGCAACTGCGAGGTCTTCAAGGCCACCTTCAGGGGAAGGGAACTGATCTATCCGGGGCCGTTCGGAAGCGTAACTGCCGGCGGAGACAAGAATTATCCCGTTGATTATTCACATCTTAACATCCACGGATACGCTCTCGGCGCAAAAGGACTTCCAAAGGGGCAGAAGGGGAATCCTGACACAGCAAAGTTCCCCAATGTCAATACCGAGACAGAGTACGGCTGGACCAGGAAGGTCAAGATGAAAGTGCCGATCTTTACCGGTGCGCTCGGCTCAACAGAGATCGCCCGCAAAAACTGGGAGCATTTTGCTGTCGGCGCCGCAATCTCGGGCGTTACAATAGTATGCGGTGAAAATGTCTGCGGCATTGACCCTGCGCTTGAGCTGAACAACAAAAACAAGGTGACCAAGGCCCCTGATATGGACCGCAGGATCGAGACCTACCGCCGCTACCACCAGGGCTACGGCGAGATCCTTGTTCAGATGAACGTAGAAGACACGCGCCTGGGCGTCGCAGAGTACATCATTGACAAGCACGGGCTTGAAACTATCGAGCTTAAGTGGGGACAGGGAGCAAAATGCATCGGCGGAGAAATCAAGGTTGACACACTCGAACGGGCGCTCGAACTGCAGAGAAGAGGCTATATCGTCACCCCTGACCCTTCTGACCAGGTCGTTCAGGCAGCCTTCAGGGACAAGGCAATAAAGGAGTTCGAGCGCCACAGCCGTCTCGGCTTCATTGATGAAAAGGAATTTTATGCCGAGGTGAACCGCCTGAGAAAACTCGGTTACAAGCGGATCACCCTGAAGACAGGCGCATATGGCCTGCGCGAACTGGCAATGGCAATCAAGTGGAGCTCAAGGGCAAAGATAGACCTGCTCACCATTGACGGCGCACCGGGCGGCACCGGCATGAGCCCCTGGCGCATGATGGAGGAATGGGGCATGCCCTCACTGTACCTTCATGCAGCCGCCCATGAGTTCTGCAAGATCCTTGACAAGAAGGGCGAGCGCGTCCCTGACATTGCTTTCGCCGGCGGTTTCAGCAGCGAAGACGGTGTGTTCAAGGCGCTGGCTATGGGCGCGCCATACACCAAGGCTGTCTGCATGGGCCGCGCGCTGATGATCCCGGGCATGGTCGGCAAGAACATTGCACAGTGGCTCAAGGACAAGGACCTCCCCAAGAGCGTCAGCGAATACGGTTCTACCATAGAGGAGATCTTCGTCAACTACGAAGACGTAAAGAATATCGTCGGCAGCAAGGAGATCGGGAATATCCCCCTGGGGGCGATCGGCATATACAGCTATTCCCAGAAGATCAAGGTCGGCCTCCAGCAGATCATGGCAGGGGCACGCTGCTTCAATATCAATTCAATAACGAGAAATGAGCTGATGTCTCTTACTGAGGAATGCGCCAAGGTGACCGGTATTCCCTATCTTATGGATTCATACAGGTCAGAGGCCATGAAGATACTTAAGGCAAAATAAAGTTGCGTCCATGCAGGCAGGAACCCTGAACAGGTTCAGGGTTCCTGCCTGCAGACTTGCGCGAGCGAAACAAAGGAGGTTTCTCATGAAGCGCGGAATGCCAAATGCGAGTTCAGCTACAGGAACACGAAACCGTACAGCAGACGCTTCGCCCAGTTCCGGCATCTGCTCAGTCTGTCTTGACGGCTGCCCAGGTCCGTGTGAGATCGCCCGATCGTCGTACCGCGGCAGAGAGGTCATCTATCCTGTTCCATATGGGAAAGTAACCGCAGGGGCAACAAAGCAGTACCCGGTGGATTATTCTCATCTTAATATACAGGGCACATGCACGGGTGCTCTGGGCATAGACCCTGATCCTGACAAGGCTATATTCCCTGCGGCATCAACGGAAACTGTAATTGGCAATAAACATAAAGTGAGGCTCTCCCTGCCAATATTCACAGGGGCGCTGGGGTCTACAGATATAGCCAAAGACAACTGGGATGCACTGGCGGTTGGCGCTGCAATATCAGGAATAATGGTGGTAATCGGCGAAAATATTGTCGGCATGGACCCCGGGGCAGAGATAAAGAAGGGCAGGGTTTTCAGGTCTCCTGAACTGACGCGCCGCGTAAAGAGCTTCAAGAACTGGTATTCCGGCAAGGGCGCCATCATCCTGCAGCAGAATGTGGAGGATACACGACTGCAATCCGCGGAATATGCTATAGACAAGTTGGGCATCTCGTGTATTGAGTTGAAATGGGGACAGGGCGCAAAGAATATCGGAGGGGAGGTAAAACTGAATACGCTGGAGCGGGCAAAAGAGCTGAAACAGAGGGGATATATCGTTATTCCTGACCCTGAGGACCGTTCCACAAAAAAGGCATTTGCTCTGGAGGAGTTCAGGGAATTTGAGCGGCACTCAAGAGTTGGAATGGTAGAACACGAGGGATTTGTGAAGGCTGTCGCAGGATACAGAGGTCGCGGCGCGAAATTTGTTTCACTCAAGACAGGCGCATACAGACCTTCTGATCTTGCGCGGGCGCTTCGTTATGCCTCAGATGCCGAGATTGATCTCCTTACTATTGATGGAGCAGGCGGAGGCACAGGCATGAGCCCATGGAGAATGATGAATGAATGGGGCATTCCTACCATATACCTCCAGGCCCTTGCATGCAAGTTTGCTTCAAAACTGAAGGCAAAAGGCAAATATGTCCCTGATCTTGCCATTGCCGGAGGCTTTTCTCTTGAAGACCACATCTTTAAGGCGCTTGCGCTTGGCGCGCCTCACTTCAAGGCGGTCTGCATGGGTCGTGCGCTCATGATCCCCGCCTTTATCGGAAAAAATATTGAGCGCTGGCTGAATGAAGACAGCCTTCCACAGGAGATAAAAAAGTATGGTGACATGCCGGAGAGGATCTTTATCAGCTATGAGGAGCTTAAAGCAAGATTCGGCAAGGATTTCAGCAAGCTGCCTATGGGGGCAATAGCAATCTCAACCTTTGCCGGGAGACTGAAGCTCGGGCTGCAACAGCTCATGGCCGGGGCGCGTAAGTTTTCCCTGCAGTACATCGAAAGAAACGATATTGTGTCACTCACCAGAGAGGCGGCAGAAGTGACAGGAATTCCCTATGTAATGGAGTCTGACCAGGAAGAGGCGGACAGGATTCTTTTCTGCTGAGAAATATGAACAGAATACGGAGAATATGTGAATAAGACCATATTTGCAATCCTGGATATATTAGGCAAACAACGGGAGATTATAGGGTCCCGGGAGATTTCACGCCACCTGAAGCTCCACGGGATCGAACTAACTGAAAGGACAGTGAGATATCATCTCAGAATCCTGGATGAGCGGGGCTATACAGAAGTCTTCGGTAAAGAGGGCCGTAAGATAACCGATAAGGGCAGGGAAGAGCTGAAACATTCTCTGGTGCCGCAGAAGGTGGGCTTTATCATCAGCAAGATAGAGTCGCTTGCCTATCAGACAACCCTGGACATTAACACTATGGAAGGCGACGTTATCCTCAATGTTACATTTTTCCCGGAAAACAGACTGCAGGCCGCAGTTGAGGCGATAAGACCGGTATTTTCATCCTCCTATGCGATGAGCAGCCGCATGATCATCAAACGGGAAGGCGATGCCATAGGTGATCTGATAATACCGGAAGGCATGATCGGCATCGGGACGGTCTGCAGTGTCACCATCAATGGCATCTTTCTGAAGGCAGGCATTCCGATCTCATCCAGGTTTGGCGGTGTTGTGGAGATTTCACATGGCAAAGCATTGAGGTTTATCTCGATCATCAGTTATGAAGGATCATCTCTTGATCCTCTTGAGATATTCATCAGGAGCAAAATGACTGATGTCACCGGCGCACTGCATCATGACTCGGGCAAGATACTGGCAAGTTTCAGGGAAATCCCCCTGATATGCAGGGATCAGGCTGTTCAGATCGCAAAGAGAATGTCTGAAAAGGGCATACAGGGCATATTGGCCATTGGTGAGCCCAATACCCCCCTTTTAGATATACCGGTCAACATTGACAAGGTAGGTGTAGTCGTTGTCGGCGGTTTAAACCCCATAGCGGCCGTTGATGAACAGGGAATTCTGACGGAAAGCATGGCTATGTCAACGCTGTATGATTATGCAAAACTTTCAAGTTTAGACAAAGCATTGGAGGAGATCCATGAAAAAGATTGAAGCGATCATAAAGCCTTTTAAACTGGATGAAGTGAGAGATCTTATTAATGACCTGGGCATACAGGGCATGACCATTACCGAGGTGAAGGGTTTTGGAAGACAGAAAGGCCACACTGAGCTTTACCGGGGAGCCGAATATGTTGTGGATTTTATACCCAAGGTCAAGATCGAGATGGTTGTCCCTGACTATATGGCAGATGCCGCAATACAGGGTATTGTCAGGGTTGCAAAGACCGGTAAGATCGGCGACGGCAAGATATTTGTGAGCGCCATTGACAATGCCATAAGAATACGCACCGGAGAAGAGGGGGAGCAGGCGATTTGTTGAATCTGCCTCCTGCCATGTTAACGCCTAACCCCTGATTATATGGTGGGCAATGCCGGGATCGAACCGGCGGCCCCTCCCGTGTGAAGGGAGTGCTCTCCCGCTGAGCTAATCGCCCATAAAGACAGTGCCGCGCAATACGTATTGAGTAATCAGTCAGTAAACCATACCAAAAAGACAATACAAAATCAAACTTCAGTTCCTGCCGATACAGAAATATATAAATCCCAATTTCCGCATCTTCGAGGGTTCATAAATATTTCTGAGATCAAAAAAATACGGGGTTTTCAACAAGACCTTTACCTTCATCAGTTCAAGGCTTCTGAACTCATTCCATTCAGTCACGATCACGACTGCATCAGAGCCCTTCATGCAGTCATAGGGATTCCTGGAATAACTTATCCTTTTCTTGAATATTGCCCTCGCATCTTCCATGGCAACCGGATCATATACCCTGACTTTCGCCTTTGCCTTCAGCAGATGTTCAATGAGGAATATGGACGGAGCCTCGCGCATATCATTGGTGTTTGGCTTGAATGAAAGACCGAGCATAGACACTGTCTTGCCCGCAAGCCTGCCGAGCCCGTCACGTATCTTTTCAAAGGCAATTATTTTCTGATGCTCGTTTGCCTCGACTGCTGACCTGATAATGCCGAGTTCCCTGTTATGGGTCTTTGCCATAGTAAGCAGTGCCCGCGTGTCCTTGGGAAAACAGGAGCCCCCATAGCCGGGGCCAGGGTGGAGAAACTTGGATCCGATCCGCTGGTCAAGACCCATGCCCTTGGCGACCATATGCACATCTGCCCCAACCTGCTCACAAAGTCCTGCCATTTCGTTAATAAACGATATCTTTACGGCAAGAAATGAGTTCGCTGCATATTTGATCAGTTCTGCGGTCTCAATATTAGTGATCACAAACGGCGTCTCGATAAGATAGAGCGGACTGTACAGATCCTTCATGATCGCAATCGCCTGCTGGCTCGATGCCCCGATGACGACCCGGTTTGGCCGCATAAAATCCTCGATTGCAGAGCCCTCTCTCAGGAATTCAGGATTGGAGACAATGTCAAAGTCCACCTGCTCCTTAAGCCTTTTTGAGATTATTTTTCTGAGGCGCGCTCCTGTGCCGACAGGCACTGTGCTTTTGGTCACAATAACCTTGTATCCCCTGATGTTCCGTGCTATTTCATCCGCAACAGTTTCCACATAGCGCATGTCTGCAGAACCGTCTCCCCTCGGAGGAGTGCCGACAGCAATAAAGACGACCAGACAGGGTTCAACAGCATCCTGAATGCGTGTAGAGAATTTAAGCCTGCCGTTTTGGATATGCTTCTTTACGAGACCGCCCAGGCCTGGTTCATAAAAAGGGATAACGCCTTTTTTCAGAGCCTTTATCTTTTTGTCGTCTTTATCGACGCAGGTGACGGCAACGCCAAACTCGGCAAAGCAGGCTCCAGTCACAAGGCCGACATATCCGCTTCCGATTATACCTATATGCATCTTCCCTCCTGGGGCATCAGTCTGTATCAATAAATATAATACAAGAAATAGCCATTATTTGTTTTTTCAATCTCAGA
This sequence comes from uncultured Nitrospiraceae bacterium, assembly GCA_964446125.1. GTDB lineage: Bacteria > Nitrospirota > Thermodesulfovibrionia > Thermodesulfovibrionales > UBA6898 > UBA6898. Next base: position 25,993 of record CAYUNK010000032.1, read on the forward strand.
TTGTCTTTGAAGAGATATATCTGGCTATATTTGCGTATCTGCATCGCTTCATGGTGAAGGGCAATGATTTGTCACGACCGGTAGTTTCACTGCCCTGGTGATGGCCGATCTTCTCTCTGACTCATGTGTATGGCCATCTTCTGCACGGTCAGCCCTGTATCAGGCAATAGCAGGAGCATTAGAATAAAATAAGAACGCTGTGGTATATTTTCTTTATGATAAAAGACCTCAGGCTCCATGGCAGTCAAGGACCAGTGGATTTTTTTGTCCTTATCTCCGGAGCCGGCACCCACAGCACCTATTTCTACGAAGAAGATACCGCCTGTATCCGGTTCTTTTCCCGAGGCAATGAGTTCAGCATTTCTGAAACAGGAGTGAACTACCGGGGTTCGGGCGGCAGTTTCTGCGAGTATATGTTCGGTGTTGAGAAGCCTCTGACAGATATGGAAAAGCAGGATGTCTTAAACAGACTTATCATGTTCGGGGCATTCATGGACGAAAGAGAAAGAGTTATTTTTACCAATAATACAGAGGGCGGAGAATCCTTTGACCGCCTTTTCCTCCAGGGGCATGCGGTTACGAACTATTACTTTCTGATTGCATCAGAGGCTGAAGGCGACTACAAGAAACGGCAGAAGCAGGTGCTCAGGGCGGTAGGCAAATTTCTGAAGCGTACAGACCTTCTGTCCCAGAACAGGGATACAGCGCTTCTTGAGAGCTTCTGTAACGCGCTTGGCGAGAAGAAGTCAATTGTTTTTATCTTCAAGCTCATCCACAGGGCAAACAGCGAATATTACGACGCGTACAGAGATGCTTATTTCAAAAACAGGGGGCTTACCGCCGAGGAGGAGCTTTTCCTGAATGAGATCGTCATGCGAAACGGCATTGACCACTATCAACAGGAGAGGATGAAGATAGATGTCATGTACCGGCACCCGGCCAACAAACTGGTTGTTGATGAGTACCGCGATATTCTTGTCAGGGGCAGCGCCAACGATACGCTTGATGCATCAGGACATGCGCGCCTCAACAGGCTCAGAACCCTCAGCATCAGAAACAACATCCCGATAGTGCTGTTCGACAGGCTTGACGATCTCCTTCTGAAGGACAAGCGAGTGCTTGAGGTGCAGGAAAATGAATATCTGAAGGAGGCGCGTGCTATCCTTGAGAACCTGTTTTTCAAGGACCCTTCTTTTAAGCAGCATATCATAAAAGAGGATATCGTAAGGCTCATCAGGGCAAAGCATATAGCATACTCGCAAAATGACAGGGGTTTTGAGCAGGTGCTGCTTGACATCGGCAGGGCCTGTGACGAACTCTCCAGGAAGACGGATGACTTGAGCGTATTTGAGGAGTTCAGTTCGATTATCACCTATTTTGACCGGTATGACAATATTCAGGCGCTTTTGAGCCAGCTGTCCTTTATGAAGAACATTGAGTTCAGGGAAGGATCACTCAGGAGTCTTGTAGGAAACAAGAGGGAGTTTGACCTGCTTGACAGAGATCTGTTCAGGACTGTTTTTATCACGGATCTGATTAACAATAAATACATCACTGCATACGGCAAGCGTAAGCTCAGGCTGGTGAACAAGGGAATTGAGAATATCCAGAGCGGCGAGTCCTCATACAAGGATGTCATTGCAGAACTGAGGGCGCTGACGGATGAGGAAAATCTCTATTTTGAGACCCATGCCGCGCTTAAGGAACGGATGAGAAGCTTCTTCCCCGGTCTTGAGCTGAGGGAAGTGCGCGACCATATCCGCGAAGACATTGTGACGGAGCTTGCTGAAAAAGGCATTGCCGCAAATATCCCTGCCAGGCTTTTTGAAAAGGTTTTCCTCGATCTCCGCAAGGAATCGGTCTATCTCAATCAGATATTACCCCAGGTTATACAGAACCGGGATTCTGAACTGAGGGAGGACTTCCTCCTGAACAGCGGTCTTGATCGCTTCTACGTTGAGTCTCTTGAACAGGATTACTTCGACGAGAAGGAGATCAATATCTCCCTGCTTGAGAAAATCAGGGAAACCAGGGGCAGTTTCTGAAAGTATCTGGAGGCGGCGAGCGGATTCGAACCGCTGCATAAAGGTTTTGCAGACCTCTCCCTTAGCCACTTGGGTACGCCGC
>CAYUNK010000033.1:0-27542 GCA_964446125.1 uncultured Nitrospiraceae bacterium
TAAATTACCTCCCCTAAGCCCCTGGGAACTAAACCCCTCAGGGGCCTTTTTTTATTGCAAGACAATTTAATCATCATGGCGTACTGCTGCTGAGGCGGCTAAGATTTCCTGAACAGAGGCCGGTCTTCTTTCTTATTCTTTATTTTTTTTGGGCGAAGGACAGCCTGATGCTCTGCAGAGGCTGCACCTCGTCCCGCTGCAGAGCCGGCAGAAGTCGCAGTCAGGGCAGGGGTTTTTCTTCAGAAGCAGTACAGTTTTCCCGGCCATTCTATTATTATATCCGAGGTTGGCCATAGGAGGATGCAGACCATGAAATGGACTGAAGACCTGGCAGTGGGCATAGCAACTATTGATGAACAGCATCAGGAGCTCTTTAAACGGATCAATGATCTGCTGCTTGCGATCCGGGAGCACCGCTGCCGGGATGAGATTGACGGAACAATCAGGTTCCTTGATGACTATGCCAAATTTCATTTCAGCGAAGAGGAGAAGCGCATGGAAGATGCCGGGTACAGGGGCCTTCGTCAGCATAAGCTCAGGCATGCTGCTTATCTGGACAATATCAGGCAACTGAAGGAAATGGCTTCACTCCCCAGAGAAAGCGGCATGTCCTATGAAATATCGGTAACTGCGAACCAGATTGTTGTTGACTGGATCAGGGCCCATATCATGAAGGACGACAGACTGTTTGGAACTCACATAAGACAGCTTAATAGTCAAAACGAGGGGACCAATAGTCCTGATAACTCTCGCACTTGATCCTGATGCGGCACCTGTTGCAGACATTGAGATACTTGTAGCATTCAAAGTGAATGCACCATATCGCAACCTGCCGGGATATCCGGTCCGTGTCCTTCAAGGTGATCGGCTGACCAGAATAGCCAAGTTCCATCTCAACCGTAGTATGACATTTTTCATCATAGTCAGATCAAGACAGCGTTAAGGAAACTCAGAGGGCAGGACCTGCTCATATCCATGCCCCCCCCACGCAGATATGGCCGCGCATTATAGCCCTGCGCGGCAAAGGATGCTGCTCAATGACCAACAGGGGTATAATAGCAATGAGACGCAAGCCAATAGAGGAAGGAGATAATGAGATGAAGGAATTCAGTTGCAGCACCTGCGGCGCAGTGTGGCAGAAGTCGGGAAAGACGAATTGCTGGAGCGCAAATCCTGATGAAAAACCTCCAAAGCCGGCGCACTGTCCGTCACAGGAACATATGGATGTCATTCAGGAAAGCTTCGACCTGTACAGAGGCGACAGCACAGACGCGAAAATAGCCCAGGTCGCAACACGGGTAGAAGGTCTCTGCTACGAACACCAACCGGGAAGCACTGCGATTCGTGCCCGCTGGACCAGGGTCGAGGATACCATTGCCTTTGCGAAACTGATGGGGTATAAAAAGATCGGCATGGCCACCTGTATTGGCCTGCTCGATGAGACAGAGCGTCTGAGCCGGATCCTCTCCGCACAGGGGTTCACTCCACTTTCGGTCTGCTGCAAAAGTGGCAGTATTGACAAGCTCGAACTCGGCGTCACCGAAAATGACAAGGTTCGGCCCCTCACCTTTGAGCCTGCCTGCAACCCTGTTGCCCAGGCCCGGCTCCTCAACAGTGCGGCAACGGATATGAATATCATCGTCGGCCTCTGTGTAGGCCATGATATGCTCTTTGCCAAATACTCTGAGGCACCGGTTACAACGCTTGTCGTCAAGGACCGCGTTACAGGACATAATCCAATAAGCGTCCTGTACGGCCAAAACTTTTATTATAAAAGACTCTTGACCGAACAGGTGGATGTGGAGCGCAGGTCTTAGACCAGTCAACTGCCTTTCTTCCGGCAATTGCCTGAACGGCTTCTGCAGGAAGCCTAAGTCTCTGCGTTCTGCTGTTTGATTATCTCTTCCCCTTCGTTTGCCCTCTTATGGGCAGGGGAGATAGTAAGCGCCCTGTCAAAAAGACCCTTTGCCCTCAACGGACATTTCAGCAAAAGGTAGATGTGGCCTGTTTCAGCAAGAATGTCCGGGACATCCGGAGAAATCTCAAGGGCTCTATGAAGAGACTGCAGCGCCTCTTTCGGCCTTCCGGTCTTTGCAAAGCAGAGTCCGTAAAAATAATGGTAGTGCGACGGAGAACTGTCGAAATATATCGCAGTTGCGAAGAGATGGGCTGCTTTTTCAAAATTACCTTTTCTGAATTCATTCTTCCCTTCATCAAAATGGGATCTGGCAATGTCTGACTTTGCAGGGCTTCCCCTGCCGGCATCAACTGTTTTGGCTGCCTGCTGTACATGCAGCGTATCCTCTGCTGCAGAGGCTTCTGCCTTGCCCGAGGCCTCTTCTGCATCACCGGGGTCAACCTTCAGAAGTGAATTGTAATCGCGCCGTTTTTCGTAATCCTTCAGAGTAAGGTAGGCATTTGTGATCTGCGAGAAAATATTGAGAAGCTTCTCCTTAATGTCCTCCGGCAGGCTGAAATGACGGTCAGGGTGATATTGCCTCACAGCTCTGTAGTAAGCCTTTTTTATCTCCTCTGCAGAAGCGTTTGATTCTAAACCGAGAATGTCATAATGATTCAGCCTCTGGAATCGCATGTGAGCATCGTCTATCCTGTCTATAAGACCCCCAAAGGATTCATCAACAGGTCCGCCGATCTCTTCAACCGGCACATCCTGACGCAGCGCACCTTCTGATGTTATCTCGATTATTCTTGCCTCAACAAGGGCATAAAGGCTCTGCATGGCCTGTTTCTTGTCCATAGAGGTCAGCTTGATAATATCCCTGACAGGCGTCTTTCCATCAACATAGGAAAGAAGAAACCTGTCGTCTCTGTCGAGCCTGATCTCCTGAAAAAGATTAAGAGGGGTATGAGAGAAGTCCACGATACTGTCGAGAAGATATCCGGACACCAGCGCTTCGTCAACTGTTTTTTTCAGCTCCTGATATATCAGGTCAGCGGCTGATATGCGGAGGGTCACTGCAGCCTCAGCCGGAAACGGCCCTTCTCTGAACTCGAATTCTGCATCGTACAGGGAGAAAAGACCTTCAATGATACTGTACGCCTGAAGTTCAAGGGTCGGTATTAAATCAGCAGGCTTCAGATAGCCGGAATCTGCGAGAATGTATACGTAGCGCTCGCCGGTCTCTTTTTTTCGGAGATCTGCCTTGTCAAACTGCTCCTGAGTCATCTTGCCCTGTTTAAGGAGGATGTTTCCTATCCTGTCCCCATCGAGATTAGACGTCGCAAATATCAGGTTGCCGTTTTTTATATAGAGATCTCTGATCGCTCCGCCCTGTCGTATCTGAAGGATGCCGGTCTTTAATGTTCTCTGGAGGCCGATAAGGATGTCAGAAAGCTTGTATAGCGCGAGCGTGCCGTTGAGAGGCCCCAGTCTTTCTATGCCTGCCCTGACCTGAGTGACATGCTGTGATGCCCATATTACTTTCCCTTTCTGACTGATGCCCAGTTCCGGGATTTCGAGATCAATGATATCTCCCTTTCTTAGGGGAGGGGAATTCTCAACAGATATGCCGAGACTGTTGAGCGAGTAGTCCACAACAGACGCGGAATATGCAGTTGCTCCCCTTATGAGGGTAAAGTCAGCCTCTATCTGGTATCTTCTGAAAACACGTATGTCTATGGTCGGTTTAATCATGATCGAATCCCTGCTTCTGAATGCATATTTTATAATTATAATATACAGGTCAGTTTGCAGGAAAGCGCCGTCTTTTTGTGATTCGGCTTTTAACTGTAATCCTGAGGCTGCCTGATGCCTCAGCAAGTCATGTTACAATGGCTGATGGAAAAAAATACTGAGGGATTCAAGACCGTACCCATACCCGCATATCTGATGAATGAATTCTATGACGACAGGTATTTCGACGTCGTAAATGCAATCGAAGAGGCGAGGCAGGTCTTTATTAACGGCAATGGACTTGCCAACCACTTGTCGGCCATTGCCTCAGGGAAGAAGGATTTAAGGATAGGAGAAACAGGCTTCGGCGCAGGGCGTCTGCTTGTTGCCCTGCTCGATTACCTGGACCAGCTCACTGTCACAGGCCTGGCCGTAACGTACAATTCCGTTGAACTGCATCCGATCACCTCAAAGAGGATGGCCTCTATCCTGAAGCCCTTCAGACCCCGGGCAGGACTGCTTATTGACCTGCTGGTCAGGGAGTACGCCGGCCTCGATATTACGAGGCCCGGATGGCATCAGCTAAAGCTCTTGCGGCCTTTTGGGAGCCTCACCCTGAATCTATGGATCGGAGAGGCGCTCGAAATGGTCAGTGCACTTGACATGCCCTGTGACGCATGGTTTCTGGATGGGCATGGCCCCAAAAAAAACCCCTCTATCTGGCGACCTGAACTTCTGATGGCGATCGGGGAAAAGACTGTCACCAATGGGACATGTGCCACGTATACCGTTGCCGGAGCAGTCAGAAGAGGGCTTGTGGCTGCCGGCTTTTTTGTTGAGCAATGTCCGGGCTTTGGCGGGAAAAAAGCAGCGCTGAAGGGAATAAAACAGCTCCCCAGGTGAGACTGTACTTCGCATGACTCGAACTGCAGACAAAAGACAGGGATGCCCGGCAGGTATCCCTGTCTGTGACAGTCGCCTGCTGCTGGAATCTACTCTTTATCGTGATACTTGAAAGACAGTTTTATCTTTGCCCTGTATGCGCGGACTTTTCCATCCTCAATCTGCATATCAAGCTCCACGACTTCTGCAATGCGCAGATCCTTTAAGGTCTTGGCGGCGGTTTTCACCGCTGCATCTGCAGCCTTTTCCCATGATTCTGTGCTCGTTCCTACCAGTTCAATCACCTTGTAAACACTTTCAGGCATGGTCTGCTCCCTTCAGCAGCATATACCCAGGCCGCAGGCGGCGGGGTCTGCTGCCTTCAGTATTTATAGCGACGGCAAGGCCGCCGAAAAACACGGAGATCAGCTATTCTGCAGGGTAGTGCTTCTTTATGTCCGTCAGGATATCCTGCTTCATCTTTTCGAGCTCTTTTCTGAAGGCTTCATTTGCCAGAACCCTTTTGGATAATGCATCTATCCTTGATGATACCGTATCATGCATGAGCTCCCCAAACTGTTCAGCCTGCCGGTTTATAGATGTCTGGGTATTGATTGTCGCCTCTATAAGCCGTTCGATCTGTGCAGTGTTGTCTGCCAGTCTCCGGTCTATGGATTCCAGCAGAGGCAGCAGCTGATCAAGCCTGTCTGCAGTCTGTCTTGAAGAGATTGCAGTGAGCTGCGAGACATCTGCAAGCTGTCCATCACAGGAACCGGGCCTGCCTGCTTCCTTTGACGGCGACCATCTGCCGAGGCAGATGATCGAACTTGCCCCTGCCCGTATGACGGTGTACCCCTCTATCTCCAGTGTTTGGGCCCGTGCTGAAGGGGCCAAAACAAACATCAAGGCAAGACAGACAACAGTACCATACATGAACTGCTTCACAACCCCTCCCTAATGCAATATTACGATAGTATCCCGACCGCCCCTCCTGAGACATTTATAACATATAACCGTCAATATGTCATTACCTTGTATGAGTTTCCTATGCAGATGACTCCGGATTCAGCATCTATAAGGCCGCCGGCCAGGGCTCGGATGATCACAGGGCAGGCTGTAATTTTGCGATGCTGCCGGTAAATCGGCAATTATAGGGCAGGGTGTGTACTGTAACTTGAAATTGACAGCCAAAAAAATACATGCTAAACAAAGAGTAAGAGTTAATGCAGCCGGATGCTGCAGGGCCTGATTGAATAAGGCTATTGAAGGATGAGCGCGGCAGGTGAAGATGCCGGACTGTTCAACAGGAAAGCATCTGCTATCTTCGTGTCATCAATGACCCGATCAAGCAGAATCAGGCCTGCAGGGGAGGAGAAACCATGGCAACAGTAAGAAGAATGCTTGAATTGAAGAAGAAGGGCTACTGGACGATTACGCCTGAGACGACTGCCTATGAGGCGCTTGAGATTATGGCTGACAAGAATGTCGGAGCGCTGATGGTCGTTGGCGCCGAATGGCAGCTGCTCGGCATCTTTACGGAACGGGACTATTCGAGAAAAGTGGTTCTGAAGGGCAGGTCATCAAAGGCCACTGAGGTTAGGGAACTGATGACAGAGAACGTCTATTGCGTAGGTCCCGAGGATACCACGGAACAGTGCATGGCAATAATGGATGACAGGCGCGTGCGCCATCTGCCGGTCATAGAAGATGGAAAACTCTCAGGACTGATCAGTATCCGAGACGTAGTTAATATGATCATCCATGAAAAAGAGGTGACAATCAAGGACCTCGAACAGTATATCAGCAGCTGAGATATCGCATATCAGGCAGCAGGAGAGTATCCGTGACTGTTGCCTTGTCAGAGTTCAACGATACGTGTGCTGATCTCTATTGCCGCCTCAGCGCCCTGCCCTGCCGAGATGATCGCCTGCGAGTGGCCCTGGCGGAGGGCGCCCAGGACAAAGAGGCCCGGGAGGCTCGACTCGCCTGTGCCCTTTGTCATGATCTTGAAGCCCTCTGTATCGCGCTCAAGATCGAGGCCCTCGAGGTAATCATCATTTAAGGATATGCCGCCCCATCCCAGGATCACCTCGCAGGGAATGACCCGTCCGTCTGAGAGACGAACCCCCTCGAGGGTCGTCTCACCGATAAGTTCTTCAGGCCGGCCCTCGATCAGGCCGATTCCCTCGTCCGCGAGAAGCTGGGCGTACTGCTGCTGAACTGAAAACCCATGGCTGAGGAACGTCACGTCCTCTGTAAACATCTGCTTCATGCCGATGCTGAGACGTACGCCTTTGATCGTCCTGTCTATGACCAGCAGTTTTTTGCCAGTGGTTCGGTACCCGTCGCAGATCATGCAGGTGAAGTAGGATGTGCCGAAAAAACGCGGAAGGTTCTTAAATGGCGCTATCGTCTCTTTGGCCCCTGATGCGGCCACAATATACCGGGCGCGGTAAGACTTGCCTTTGGCAAGCACCTCGAACTGCCCCTCCTTTCCTGTAACCCGCTCCACCTTTGCGTCTTCTATGCTGACGCCAAAATTCTTAACCTGGCCGAGCCCTGTATTAAGAAGCTCCTGGCCTGAGACAGCAGGTATGCCAAGATAGTTTTCGATATGTTTTGCATGGCCTGTCCTGCCGCCTGGTGTATGAAAGAGCAGGACACGGAAGTTGTACCTGCCAAGGTGGATGCAGGCCTGGAGGCCGCCTGGGCCTCCGCCGATGACGATACAGTCAAAGACCTCTGCGCTGTCCGGCTGTTTCATTTATCCTCCTTATCTGTTCGATGCTGTATCGGCAGTCAGCTGCTTTAGAGCAGAATAAAAAAATATTCTCTTTGCGCGCATTCAGGGAGGCTCAGTAGTTCATCTTTTCCTTTGGTCTTCTCTCAGGCACATAGGAATGTTTAATATTGTCTTCATTCCATCGGCGCGAGACATAAAGCCCGCAGTAACAGCTTCCGTATTCTTTTACATCAGGTTCGCGGTATACACATGGGCAGATGATATCCCTGTCTTTTTCGTAATTTCCTGATGCAAGCCTGCAGGGGCAGGACATATGGCCATAGCGTTCCTTGTTCAGGATAAGGTTCCCAAGCAGTTCAGCAACAGTCTCCCGGTCATTATTGAAGAAATATCCGAGGGGCTCCTGGGTCCTGCGGAGCATGTCATAAAGCTGCCCTGCATCCATTAAAGTCCCAATGCCTCTCTTATCTCATCTTCCCGGAAGCCTACGATCACTTTATCGCCTATGATGATCGTCGGAAAACTGCAGTCTGCATTGATTTTTCTTATGTCCTCGAGCACTTTTTCCCGTTCTTTCCCTGTAAGCAGGTCTACGTCTGAAAACTCGTACTTCACCTTGCAGTCATCAAAATATTTCTTGACCTTCTTGCAGTGGATGCAGGTGCTTAAGGTATACATTTTAACGTTCGGTTGCATGGGTTCTCCCGATGTGTCGTATGCAATATGTAACAGGAAACATCCTGTAGTAAAGAAACGCCCTCATACCTGTTGCCGGCCTGCCTCTTTATTGAGTATATATAAGGAAGATATGCAGAGCAAGGCTTTTTTCCTTAAACTCCGGCCAAAACTGAATAGGGCGGCAAAAAGAGATGCCCTGTTTGGCGACCTGTCCTTACCCTATCAATTTCCTGATGAGTTGTAAAGAAGAGCCTTTGTCATGTCCATCGTTCCATGCGAGCACATATGCATGCAGTCTGTCACAGAATTCCGGATCAAAATAAGCATATCCGGGCCGGGATTGTGTATACTTCATGATCTAATATTTCAGGAGGAAATGATCATGGCAAAAGCAGCCAGGGCAAAACAGCTCAGTTTCGAGATGCCGAACAAGGTCGGGTCAATGCATGAGATAAGCGCAGCGCTCAGCCAGGCAAAGATCAATATTACATCGCTCTTTGGCATCGAGACAGGGGATATCGCGATCTTTATGCTTATAACCGGCGACAATGCTGCAGCAAAGAAGCTTCTCCGGAAGATGGGGATTGAGGCAAGAACTACAGATGTCATAACTGTTGACCTCCCCAACAAGCCGGGCGCCCTCACAACTATTTCAGGCATTATTGCCCAGGCAGGCATAGATATCCTTACACTCTATGGAACTGCCGGCTCTGCCAGGAGCGCCATGCTGGTGATGAAGACATCGGACGACAAAAAGGCGCTTAAGCTGCTCAATAAATAACAGGAGGAAGATCATCATGGCAGTAGAGGCAAGGATTGAAGGCAATAAGCTGATTATCACCTGTGACCTTGAGGAGCCCACCCCAAGCGCATCAGGAAAGACCCTTGTGGTGGCAAGCACAAGAGGCAACATGAGGACAGATCTGACGGTAAACGGAAAACCGCTTACTATCGGGTTAAACGCCTATACTCCAAAATAGTCTGCCTGATGCCTCATGCAGGCAGCAGAGGGGATAACGGCCTGGGTTTCCTTATCTGCCGGCTGCAGTGTCGAGCCTCATGAGGCAATTCGGACTTTTGTAATTTCATGCCCTGCATGCTATATAATATGGAAACTATCCCTAGAGCGGAGGCAGGTTCTTATCCTACAATGATCGAACTTCTGAGACAGCATCGCTGGATTCTTGACATCCTTGATATCCTTGTGATGTCGCTGATTCTTTACCGGCTTCTTCTGATCGTCAAGGGGACAAAGGCTGTCCAGATGCTTATAGGGCTGGGTCTTCTGCTTGCCGCTTCTTTTGCCTCACGCTACCTTGAGCTTTTCACCATAGACTGGCTTGTCCAGAGCTTCTGGGCACAGATCGTTCTGGCCATTATCGTGCTGTTTCAGCCGGAGATCCGCAAGGCCCTGGCGCATATGGGAGAAGCGCAGTTCCTGACTTCATTTACCACTGCCGAGGAACTGCGTTCACATGAGGAGATCGTCAGGGCGTCGGTTTCGCTTGCAAACAACAAGATCGGGGCTCTCATAGTCATTGAGCGTGAGACGAGCCTCAAGGACTTTATTGAGGTGGGCACACCGCTTGATGCAAAGGTTTCCCGGGAGCTGCTGCTCAGCATTTTCCATCCTTCGTCTCCTATTCATGACGGCGCTGTAATTATTAAAGGCAACAGGATTGCCGCTGCCGGGTGCTTTCTGCCTATTACCCTGAGCGCTGAGGTGAGCAAATCGTTCGGCACGCGCCACAGGGCAGGCATAGGTCTGACTGAGGATACGGATGCGGTGGCTGTAATTGTGTCTGAGGAAACCGGACATATATCCATAGTGCTGGGCGGCGAGGTGGAAGGCAGACTTGACATGGGCACGCTGAGAGATATGCTGACTGATATATTTGCGGTCAAGAAGGCAAAGAAGTGAAGAGGAGAGTTCCAGAGAATTTAGGCCTTAAAGTCTCGGCAGTGCTGATAGCAGTTGTTCTCTGGTTTTTTGTAACATCCCAGGGGCAGTCTGAAATATCACTTGAGGCGCCGCTTGAGTTCAAGAATATCCCTGCCGAGCTTGGCATTGCAGGCAGTAACGGCAAGACGGTAATGATTACGATCAGGGGGCAGGGGCGATTCATGAAGAATCTTAGTGCATCTGACTTCAGGGTTTTTATTGATCTTGGCAGGGCAAAGCCGGGTGAACAGCTCTATCCTGTGAACAAGGAAGATGTAAAACTGCCCTATGCCATGACCGTTACGAATATTACGCCCCCTGCTGTAAAGGTTAAGATCGAAGAAATCAGCCTGAAGCAGGTTCCTGTTCAGCCCCATTTAGTGGGCCTGTATGGGAAGAACTCAGTGCAGTCAGTCATAATTGAACCCCGCGCTGTGGTTATCAGGGGGCTGACGTCAGAGCTGAAAGCGATACGTTTCATCAGGACTGAGCCATTTGACATTTCGACCCGTTCAGGGACTGTCACAGAAGAACTTAACCTTGATATGTCAGGCACGAACATAACGGCCGATATTTCGAAGGTGAAAGTGAAGATAATCCTTAAGGAAAGAAATAGATGAAATTGTTCGGCACTGACGGCATGCGCGGCATGGTTAACAGGTATCCGATGACTCCTGAGATCGCCCTCAGGGTCGGCATGGCGGCAGCGATTGTGCTGAGGAAGGAGCATCATGGCAGGAACATGGTGCTGATAGGCAAGGATACAAGGCTCTCCGGATATATGATCGAGAGCGCCCTTACTTCAGGCATCTGCTCTATGGGCATGAATGTAACCCTGGTGGGCCCGCTGCCGACGCCCGGCATATCATTTCTGACGCGCGCGCTCAGGATTGATGCAGGGGTCGTGATCTCCGCCTCGCACAATCCTTTCTATGATAATGGGATAAAGTTCTTCTCATACAATGGCTTCAAGCTGCCTGATGACATAGAGGGCAGGATCGAGTCCCTGGTCAGGGATGACGGCCTTGAACGGTACAGGGCAAAGGGTGAGCATGTAGGCAAGGCATTCAGGCTTGACGATGCAACAGGCAGATATATCGAATACATCAAGTCAACGCTCAGAAAGGGCGTCTCTTTTGAAGGCATGAAAGTGGTCGTTGACTGCGCCAACGGCTCTGCGTACAAGACAACCCCTCTTCTTCTGCAGGAACTGGGCGCTGAGGTGATATCCATTCATGACCAGCCGAATGGAACAAATATAAACGACAACTGCGGCTCGCTGCATACAGGGGATCTGGTGCAGGCTGTGCGCAGAAACAGGGCTGATATAGGGATTGCTCATGACGGAGACGCAGACAGGGTGCTGCTCTGCGATGAAAAGGGGAGGCTTGTAGACGGCGACCAGATCATGGGTATCTGTGCTGCCGAGATGAAGGCGCAGGGCAGTCTCATGAAAAATACTGTTGTTGCAACGGTCATGAGCAATATAGGCCTTGAGATCTACCTTGAGAAACAGGGCATCAGCCTGGTCAGGGCAAAGGTAGGCGACCGTTATGTTGTGGAGAAGATGCGCGCCGGAGGCTATAATTTCGGGGGGGAGCAGTCAGGTCATATTATCTTTCTTGATCACAATACAACCGGCGACGGGCCGATTACTGCTGTTCAGGTGCTTGATCGTATGAAGGCAAGGAACCTGCCGCTTTCGAAGCTGGCGGCGCCAATCAGGCTCTTTCCCCAGGTGCTGATAAATGTTGAGGTCGAGAAGCGACAGGATATCCGCTCCTTCCCTGCAGTCCAGGATGCCGTGCAGAAGGCAGAGAAGGCGCTTGACGGCAGAGGTCGGGTGCTTGTCAGGGCCTCCGGCACTGAGCCCAAGATACGCGTTATGCTTGAGGGCGAGAATCTCAAGACGATCAACAGGCTCGGCAGAGACATTGCAAAGGTAATCAAAGAAAAGATGAGCTGATGCCCTTTCTGCCCAGTTTTCTGACCGGCACGATCTTTTTTTTCATCTCCCGCTATTTTTTCCACTTCAGCATACTGCTTTTTTCCGCATCTGTCATCCTGCTTGTCAGAAAGGGAAAAAGCAGATCTGTTATTTTCATTATCATAGGGATCATGTATGCATTTTTCAGTGCGCCTCATTCTGAGCAGCCACTTCTGCCCTGGAACAAGAAACTGGAGGTGTCAGGAAGATTTCTTCCAAAAATGCCTGCTCCGGCATCAATTTCCGGGATGCAGGAATTTGTTGTCGAAAGGGCTGTTGATGCAGAGACAGGGTTTGAATTCGAGGCCCTGGAGGGTGAGAAGATGCGGCTCTACTCAGATGCTGAATTCGATCCTGATGATACCTATGAACTTCTTGTGCAGACAGGAAGGGACAGGACGCGGCTGAATCCGGGAAGCGTTGGAAGGGCGGCACTTTCTGCCCGTCTTATCGGGATCGAGGATCAGGAAGAAGGCGGGATTGTTCCAGGGAATTTCCTCGAAAAAGAGCGGGCCCTGCTTCATCAATACATAATGGCCCGTTTCAGCAGGGAGAGCGCTGATTTTCTCTCTGCTGTGACTGTCGGCAAGGTCCATTTCGATGATGACTTGAGGAAGGCCTTCAGTTCAACCGGGCTTGCCCATATCCTGAGCATCTCAGGCACTCACTTCGGACTTCTGTCGGTCATTATGTTTGGCTGCTTGCTGTTTCTGATAAACAGGCTGCCTTATCATGCATTTCAGCGCCTGACCATATACCTAAGCCCAAGGCAGGCAGCTGCCATAGCCTGTTTCCCATTTATGCTGCTTTATCTCGGCATTTCAGGAGGCAGCATCCCGGCGGTCAGGGCCTTTGTCATGATCAGCCTGTTTCTTGTTGGGCTCCTGATGGGCAGAAAGGGATTTTGGTTCAATACGGTTCTTCTTGCCGCCTTTCTGCTTGTGCTCTGGGAGCCGGAAGTTATCCTGAAACTGTCCTTTCAGCTTTCATTCATTGCGGTCTTGTTTATCGGGGCATCTATTAAGCGGAAGGAGGATGATGATGATAATAATGAAAGTTCCGGGCAGAAAAAGGGCAGTGCGCCGGCTGAATTTGTGGGAAATTCACTCAGGCTGACCCTTGCGGCAACCATAGGCACAGCGCCGCTTGTTGCGTATCACTTCCATTATTTTTCTCTTATATCGCCGCTATCCAATCTGATCGTGGCCCCGCTGATCGGATTTATCGTCCTGCCCCTGGCCCTTATCTCATCATTTGCCTATATCCTGACCGGCCATTATCTCTTTGGGCCGCTGGTAGGGCATGTAACAGATCTTTCTCTCTGGCTTGTGAGGTTGATGGCAAGGATACCCTTTGCTGATGTGGGGTTGCCTGCACTCCCCCCGGCGCTTATCGTCTTTTTTTATTGCGGGTTCCTGTTGTATTTTGCGTGGGGACGAAAGAAGAGGGCGCTTCTGATTTCTGTTCTGCCATTTCTGGTTTATACGGGCATCAGTCTGTCTTCACCCAAAGCCCTGAGCGTCACATTTCTTGATGTGGGGCAGGGGGATGCTGCAGTTGCAGAGCTTCCGGACGGAAAGGTCCTGGTGGTTGATACAGGAAGGACCGGGTATGAAACAGCGAATTTTCTGAGATATACCGGAAGAAGAGAAGTTGACGCACTTGTGATCTCACACTGTCATCCTGATCATGCAGGCGGCATGTCGCATATCCTGAGACGGTTTTCCGTAAAGGAGATATGGGACAACGGCAGAATCGAGTATCCCCGTGAGTTAGCCCTGAGGGTGAAGCCCCGGGGCCTTGGCCGGGGAGATGTGGCAGAGGGCGGCAGTTACAGGATCGAGGCGCTTCATCCGTATCCGGAATTTTATTCAATGGAGGGGAACGATTTTGTTGAGGAGAATAATTCATCCCTTGTTATTAAGATAAAGGGCAGACAGCATTCATTTCTCTTTGTGGGAGATGTTGAAGAAGAGGCGGAAGAAGATATGTCCCGGCTCGGCATATGGCTTAGAAGCGATGTGCTTAAGGCGCCGCATCATGGGGGGATATCTTCTGTTCATGAGGGTTTTTTGTTCGAGGTCTCTCCTTCCATTGCTGTCATCTCGGCAGGGAGGGACAATTCATTCGGACATCCGCGGCCTGAGATGTTAGAGGCGCTGGCAGGGGCCCGCATCTTCAGGACTGATCAGGACGGAGCAGTGAAGGTTACGGAGACGGACAAGGGGCTTATGGTCAGGACGTATCATGACTATGCAATGAAGAGGTCTGACAGCCTTTCCGAGGAAATGAGAAACTTGAGAAGACTCTTTAGTGTATGGTAATAGTGTACGGCAAGTCAGGCTGTGTTGAAAAGACAGAACTCTGTGTCAGGACAAGGAAAGGAGAGACAATGAAATATCAGATCGGCAGACCGGGCAGGGTTGTTGTGGTGCGCTTTGAAGACAGGGATGATGTAATCGGGCATCTTGTCGAGATTGCAAAGAAAGAGCAGATCAGGGCGGCAGTGGTGCATCTTGTGGGCGGCATGAGGGAGGGCAGCATTGTGGTAGGCCCTGAAAAAGACGAGTTTCCGCCTGCGCCTGTATGGAAGAAGCTCGGAGAAGCTCACGAGGTGATCGGTTTCGGCACGATATTCTGGCAGGACGATGAGCCGAAGGTCCATTTTCACGGAGCCTTCGGCAAAAAGGATATGGTAAAGGTCGGCTGCCTCAGGGCAGACTCAGAGACGTTCCTTGTGCTTGAGGCAGTGATTATGGAAATCGAAGGCGTTACTGCCAGGCGTCAGTTCGATCCTGTCTCAGGAATGGTGCTTCTGAATCTGGATTAAATTGATAAATCAGACAGCGGCAATAACAGTCTCCAAATAATAAACCCTGCTGCTGTTGGCTGCATCTGCTTCCAACAGCAGCAGGGGCTGTAACTTAATAATGATCACTGAATTTCGACTGCCTTTGCCGCCAATTTCCGGCCCGGCGGTCATGACAGTTCAAAAAGAAAAGCAAAATACGAGAGAGACTGGAACTATTGTATTCTTACGCCAATGTCATCACATGGCGTTGCACCATTACAGAGGTCAGTAGCATTCGCCTGAGTATCAATAGTTCCGTTAGGTCCGGCAGATATCAACCAGACCGAAGGCGCTGGCGCCGGCGGTACTGCCGGAACTAAAAAATTACCGGTATTTAGCAAATACGAGTTACCCCATGGATCCTTTGAAACAATGGCCATGTAGGGGCCATTCCAGTTATTATAACAACCGTTGCTGTTGCTGGACAAATGGTCGCTGAAGAGATTGCGAGCATTAGACGAAAAGCCCGTGTCATCAAGTCCGACCGGATCATTACCGCCTCCGGTAACAAGTTCAATGGTTCGGCCACAGTTTGCGTCCATTACAGACCATTGACCGGTATCTTTTCTTAAGACCATCATGGCTGAAGATATTGATCTAATATCAGCGGAGGCTCGTGTGATCTTAGATTCATCAATCTCCTTGAATATAAGCGGCACAAGAATTCCTGCCAATATGGCGATAATACCGGCAACAACAATCACCTCAATCAGAGTGAAACCCTTTTCATTGCCTCTCTTCATGCCTTGATCTCCTTTTGGTTACTTCTAAAGTATGATGAAATCAACAGCCCCGACGGTTAAATTATTGCATAAGATACCTTCAATTACAAGGAAAAACTTTTCTTTCCAGGGCAGTTCAAACATATACAATAAAACGTTGTATTTATAATGTATAAATAATAATATAAATATATAGATGTTAGTCTAAATAATCTTGCTCTGGATTTAGCTTGACACTGTCATAATTTATCCTGGAGGGATATATGAAAGATATTTTCATAAGAGAAATCATCAGTGGTTCTGACAAAAATACTGGCCGGGCCTTCAGGAAAGCAGTTCTGACAGTTCTCTTTGTCCTGTTCTTCTTGGGCGTCATGCAGATTGGCTGGTCAGGGCCAACAGAGGCGCAGGCTGCGACCTATTATTCCCGGGTTACGGGTAATTGGACTGCGCCGGCAACCTGGTCTACCATTGGCGCTGAATGCTCAGGCGGGGCCGCAGCAGCAACAGCGCCGGGGGCTGCTGATGATGTAATTATATGTACGGGCCATACAGTAACAATGGATGGCAATTCTGGGGCAGCGCTCTCTTTAAGAATTGACGGCACTGCAAGCTGGACAACTGCTAATCGTACGACGAATGTCGGCTCAGGCGGAATAACAATCAGCGCTACCGGTAATATTACCGGAACTGCTGCGACTCAAGTTCTGACTACAACAGGAAACCTGACCGTTAATTCCATTACTACCGGCACTGCTGGGCCTGTAGTAACGATGCAGACAAACAATGGCCTGACAATAAGCGGAACGGGCTCAATTGGAAGACTTGCAGTCAACTCAACAACAACAAACAATGGAAATCTGACCGTAACTACTGCATTAACAGGCACCAGCACTCTGACAAACGGAGCCAATGCCACACTGAACATCGGCGGCACTATAGGCGTTGACACCTTGACAGCAAACGCTGCCGGAAACACGGTCAATTATAATGGGGCAGCAGCTCAGACTGTTAAGACACAAGCAGCCTCATATAACAATCTTACCTTCTCGGGGGCAGGCACAAAAACAACCGGGACTGGAGGAGCGCTTTCCATTGCCGGTAACTGGTCGGTCGGAAGTACTACACAGCTCAATACGAATAATACTGTTGTGAATCTTACAGGGAATCTTACGGGGACAGGCAGCATAACCCAAGGCACCGGCGCGATAAATATTGCCGGAAACTGGACAAATACCGGCGCATTTACTGCAGGCTCGGGTGGCGTCAACTACAATGGCACTGCAGCTCAAATTGCAGGCGCTTCACCTATTATCTATTCTTTATTGAAGATCAACAATACAGCAGGCGTTACTCTTGGGGCCGCAGCCACGGTTGCCACCCTCACCATAGGCGATGTAACTGCCAACAGCCTTTTCAGTGACGGCGGGTTTCAGGTCACCTCTGCAGGAACTCTGAACCTCACCTCCGGAACGTTTCGTCTCGGCTCTGCTGCTGCCGCAACCACGTTCCCTGCCTTTGCAACGCGGAACATTTCTGCAGGCACAACGGTCAATTATGCTGCAACGCCAGATCAGACTGTGGCGAATATTGCTTACCAGAATCTCACCCTAAGCGGCGGAGGCATAAAGACGACCACAACAGTAACTGTCAACGGTATCCTTTCGATGGAGGGGACTGCGACCGCCTCTGCAGCCCCGACCTATGGTCCAAATGCGACACTGCAGTACAACACTGCAATTGCGCGCAATGCAGGGCCGGAATGGATAACCCCCTTTGCGGCATCAGGCGGTGTTGTTATTGCCAATACCGGAACAATCACTATGAATGCCGCCAAAATAGTCAATGCACCGCTTACCATAAATACTGGCGCAAGTCTTAACACAAGCGGATCTAACTATGCCCTGACCTTTGGAGGAAACTTTATCAATAACGGCACTTTTACTGCCAATGCCTCTCCTATCACGATCAGCGGCACAGGCACGCAGTCCATAAGCGGCTTTGCGACAACAGGAGCCTTGTCATCCACCAAGACCGGCGGCGCTGCCACTCTTACAGGCAATGTTTCAGCAGCATCACTTACCATTAACGGCGCAGGCGGAACACTGAACCTCGGCGCAGGGCTTTTGCATACAATCACCGGCGCGGTAACCCTTACGGCAGGCACATTAAACGGCGGCTCAAGCATATTGGCAGTAGGCGGCAACTGGACAAATAATGCCACATTTGCAGGCGGCACAGGCAAGGTGGTCTTCAACGGCGCAGGCGCACAGACGATAAACAGCAACAATACGTGGTACAGACTTGCAGTGACAGCCTCTGCTGCCAGAACTGTATCCTTCCAAAGCGGCGTAACCCAGACAGTAACAGATCAACTGACTTTCACTGGCGCACCGGGGCAGCTTTTGATACTGCAGCCCGGAACCCCGGCCACAGCATGGCTCCTGAATGCCCCTGCAACCCAGTCTGTCTCATATGTTTCGGTATCGTACTCAAACGCCGGAGGCGGCGTCACTGTTGATGCGAGCAATGGCACAAATACGAATGGCGGCAATAACACAAACTGGCTCTTTAATGAGCCTCTGGGCGGGGCGCTTTCTGTCGAGATCATTAATGGATACAACCTTGTGGTAGACTCCAATGTCACATCCCCCTCCACATATGGTCCCAAATCAGCATATATCGGCGCAAAGATATGCAACACCGGCAATGCTCCGCTCAATAATGTTACTGCATATACAGGCAACTACGACACAGGAAGAACCTTTAATGCAACAACCACAACCGGAAGCGCAACGCTGACAAACGGCGCATTCCTGCCAGGCGACGCAGGCCTCCGCATCTCCGGCCCAGGCATCCCGGCAGGAGCAACGATCACAGGATATCTCAGTGCAACCTCTGTTACGATCAGCGCACCTGCAACTGCATCAGCCACCGTGAGCGTTACACTCTCCTCTGCGTCCGGGATCTTTCCGGTCAAGTCATTCGGCGCAGATGCAGTCCGTCCTCATCTTGCAGGCACAGGAAACTATTCGCTCACGCTTGAGGCGGACGCAACCGGCATTGCAGACGGCGCGCGGTATATAGGCAGACTGGCAGCAGGCGAATGCAGGGTGCAGTACTGGCTATTTTCCTATCCCCAGTGCGTGAATGCGGCAGGACAGCCGCAGGCGCCTCCCTGCAATGTGAGCATCACTGGCGGCATCAAGCCTACAGACGACCTGTCTCTGGATTATGATGTATGGGCAACGACATCTACCCCTATAGCTGCGCCGACTGTCTCAAAAACCCGAAGCTTCACTATGCGCAACGAAATCTCTGCCTCTGCCAACAAGATATGGCCCAATACCTCTTCCAAGGTGCCTGCTGCGTATCTGGCTGCAATAGAGTCTGAAATCGGCTGGGGAACGCTTGGGCCTGACGGCCAGCCGCTTACAAATACCAATTCCGTGTACCCTGGACAGAGGCTGATAACAACAGAGGGGATATGGTATGACCTTGGCAATGTAGGACAGGGTTTTGACAACAACGGCGACCTGATCCCTGACCAGAACGCCTGGCTGCAGCCCGTAGGCGACCCCGGCGCGTTTGATGCAGACTGCTTTCGCATGGTGAATGTGTACGGAGTGCTGATAGTGAAGCTCAAATCAGGCGGAGAACTGCTTATCCCGTTTCAGAACCGGCTCTACTTCGAAAATATCCCTGACAACACCGGTGTTGTGGGACTGGTCTATTATCAGTTCATAGCCACAGACAATGGCTGCAGCGCAAACATGACGCCTTATCAGGAGGCTGCATCCGGTTTTGACAATGAGAAATTCTCCGCAGACTATGGACTCGGCCTCGGACTGACAAGCAGGAGCTATGGCGCAGCATTGCCCCTCACAAAGACCGACGGGGTTACTATTACCGGCACAGGCAGCATACTGACATACACTGCCTCTGCAACAAACAACACAGGCGTGAATCTGGGCGCCCCTGACCTTGGAACCCCCCTTGTCTTCAGGGACAGGATCCCTGCAGGCACAACCTTTGTTCCGGGCTCGGCAAACATGAATCTTGAGCCGTCAGGCACAGGCACATACAGCCAGGGATACACGGATAAGGATGAAAATCTCGATTCCTGTACAATCAACTACAGCATCACCAGTTCCCTGTTCAGAGTCCTCTATTCCAGCAACAACGGCATCATCTGGAGCGCCGTCGAGCCTGCCGTCGTGACCGATATTCAGTGGACGCTGCTTACCACTATTGCGCTTGACGGAGGACATAACGGCACAGACTGCGTAGCGCCTGATGGTGTTTATGATAACGGCTCCCTGCAGACCTCGCTGCCTGCAGGCAAGAATACCAGCCTCTATTTCAGGGTGACCGTAAACAGCAACGGCGGGCCGGTAATCTGCAATACAGCTTTTGTGAGCTTTGGAGGTTCAAATTCAACAACCTCGGCAAAGGACTGCACACTCATTACAGGCAACAACACCCTAAGCGGTTCAGTCTTCAAGGATGACGGCGTCGGCGCAAGCACAATCTTCGGCAATGGCATAAGGGAGGCAAATGAGGCAGGCATAGGCGCAGGGGTGATCGTCCAGCTTTATTATGACCTTAACAACGACGGCAAGGTTGATTCCGGAGACCTCCTGTATGCAGGCACAACAACAGCATCAGACGGCTCGTACTCCTTCAGCAGTGTTGCAGACGGCTCGTATCTTGTTGTTGTCAAGAAATATGACGGCGCTGTCTCTGACGGCATTAATAATGCAGCGACTGACTCCGGATTCGGCACAACCGGCTGGGGCAACACAACGCTCGACCCTAACCTGCCGCTTACAACCAATCAGGGAATCCTGAAGCTGAACGAGGACTTTACTACAGCTACGCTTGCAGTAAATATAGACCTGGCAAAGACGAACGCAACCGGGCAGAGTATTACAGGCGTAAATTTCGGTTTTGCGCCGCCCTTCAGGCTGACCAAGACAGTGGCAGGCAACCCTGACGCTGACTTAAATGGAGTCGCTGACACTGCCATCTACGAGGGCGATATCTTCACCTATTCCCTCAAACTTGACAACCGCCTTCCGAGCATCGGAAGGCAGGGCCCCACAGGGTGTGAATATACTGTCTGGGCGCCGACAGGCGCTAATGGTTCGCCGGATAACAAGGCATTTACAAATCCCAGCGGCGCATGGGATGGGCCGAACCGGACTACGGCCTCAGCCTATATTTCAGGCGGGGCCAACAGATTCATAAACGGCACAGGTTTTGTTATTGCTCAGCAGGAGGGCAATATCATCAAGGTTGAAGCCTTGACTTTCGGCTATTACGGATCACCCCTGTCGAACGACTATCTCATCGTATCGCTCCAGAGAACCGGGCAAACGGATACGACCAAAACCTTTCAGACATCGTTTCTTGACAGCTATATTGGACCGCCGCTTGATCTTGATCCAAACAGCGCCATAAGCTGGGATGCTACGAATTCCAGGCCCGGTGCAGGCGCATGGTTATGGTCGGACTTTTCAACCTTGACAATCAAGGTAGATCCAAACAAAACAGCCGGCGCTGACCCAAATACCTTTTACCTTGATGCCATCGGCGTCAGGATCACAACGGACAAGGCCTGCAAGTCTTCACCCTCTTCCATCCTGAGCCCAGCGCCTCTGCAGGACCGGTACGACACCGGCCGGTTTGCCTTTGTCTCTGCCAATCCTGCGCCGGCGTCGGTAGATGCCGGCGCAGGAATCATCCGGTGGAATGATGTCGGGCCTATACTGCCGGGCACGTCAAAGGTTGTGACTGTCACAATGCGGGCGCTGAACGTATCAGGGGCCAATGCCGGAACCTGTCCTGCAACACCGCCGGGCTCAGAGCCGGCCTCGCAGCCGCCGTCATGGAACAACAACTGCAATTATGTCCAGTCAACATTTTTGACGAACAATGTGCTGTATGCAGACGGCAGGCAGGCCAACAATGACTACGGCAAGATCGCAGTTAATCTGCAGGGCGCAGGCGAGCTCCGCGGCATTGTATGGAATGACAATGCCGCGCCGACCGGCTGGCCAAAAGGCGGCGCTGAGCCTGGACTCCCCAATGTCAAGGTGACGCTCTACGCCTGCATGAGGGCAGATGGCGTGACGCTCGAGACGGAAACCAGCAACAAGACATGCTCAAATGAGAAGACAGGCAACCACTGGAAGCTTATGGCCAATGTCTTTACTGACTCTGCAGGCGCGTACGAGTTCATAGGCCTCCGCACAGGCACATATATCGTTGAGGTGGGCGATACGGACGGACAGCCTGGCACAGGCAATAGCCCGCCTTACGGCGGCACACAGACGGCAGAAGCCCTCGATTCGCAGACCGTCACAGGCGGCAACGCAAACGGTCAGACCTGCGGCGCCTGCAACAATACCTGGGGCGACCCTGGTGCAAACCTCAACGCCTTTAACCAGATAAATGCTTCTGTTGAGGAGATCATCAACGGAGTCAACTTCGGATACAACAACATCCAGGCCTCAATCTTCGGCAATGTCTGGTGGGACAGAAACGGCAATGCGATCCAAAATCCGGGCGAGGGCGGACTGTCAGGGTTTACGGTTGAGCGCTGGTCTGACCCCAATGGAGACGGTGAGCTGTCGGATGGAGTCCTGCAGGCAACCACCACTACAGATGCAAATGGCAATTATTCCTTTACGAATCTTTCCCCTGCATCATATGTAATAAAGATTACCCCGCCTGTTCTGCCGAATAAGGTATGGGTCGAGACGGTTGAGTCCACCGGCGGCACAGGCTCGCTGAATAACCAGATACCTGTGACGCTCATCTCAGGGCAGGTCTCGGGGCCGCATACTTTCGGATACACGCAGACAGATACCTCAAGCATCGGCGATACCCTCTTTTATGACTTTAACGGCAATGGCTTCCAGGACATTGACTCAGCCGGCAACCCCACTGAACCCGGCATTCCCAATGTGACAGTCTGGCTCTATCAGGATATAGACCGGGACGGGACTATTGACCCGGGAGTGGATGCCCTGTTTAAGACAACGGTTACGGATGCCTCAGGAAAATACCTCTTCACCGCCCTGCCTGCGGGCAGCTATGTCGTGAAGGTGGATACTGCTGATCCTGACTTCCCGACCAAAGTAACCCAGACCACTGACCCTGACGTAAGCACAGGCAGGATAGGCGGTCAGGTGTACTATGACGCAGACAGAAGCAATGCCTCCTCAAGAACTTTTTCCGGCAGCACTACAAACCTCAGCACTACAGTCAATTCTGCAGGCCAGTTTCTTTCTACTGATGTGGGCGCCAATATCTCAGGCACAGGCATTCCAATTGGGGCAACCATCACTGCGTTTATCAGCACATCTCAGGTGACCCTCAGCCATGCGGCAACCTCAACCGGCTCTACAACTCTAACCCTGAGTGACGACGGGATTTCGGGCGTTCTGGTTGTGCTGTATGAAGATACCAACAACAACGGCATCCTGAATATCGGCACAGACAAGCTTGTCGCGGCCACGACCTCGAATATCAGCGGCAATTACGTATTCACGGGGCTGCATGCAGGTAAATACTTTGTTGATGTGGCCGACAATGCAGCTGATCTGAACGGCTATACCCTTCCGAGCCCGTCTCTGGCGCTTCAAGGCCCTGATCCAAAAGATACTGTCAGAACCCTTGCGACCAACTCAAGCGAAGTCCTGAATGTGAATGCAGGATACAGACCGGCTACGAACTATGCGTTGGGCAACCGTGTCTGGTCGGACGCAAACGGCAATGGCCTGCAGGATCCCGGAGAGGCCGGCATATCGGGTGTTGTTATCGAGGTGACAAACGGCACAGGCACTGGTTGCGCTGCGCCCTGCAGGGTGACTACCGACAGGGCAGGATACTGGACAGTGACAGGGCTTTCTGCCGGTACGTTTAACGTGAATGTTGTCTCGACAGCAGCAAATGTCCTCGACCTTCCATATCGGGACTTCCGGATTACTAACGGCAATGAACCGCGGACTGTGACTATCGCTGCGGCAGACCTGATGAATGTGGACTTCGGATACCGGTACGACTGCGCAGGCAGCCCAACCTGCTCACCAAATGGAGTTAATAACCGGGATCCCAACGACCCGACAGGAACGATCGAAGGCAGGGTCTTTCTCGATGCAAACGGCAATCAGGCCTATGACGCGGGAGAAGGACGCAGCGGCGCAATAGTAAACCTGCTCGACTCAAGCGGATATATTGTGGCTTCAACCACTACGGATGCCAACGGCAACTATTACTTCGGCAGCACGCCTGCCTGCAACATGAGCACATCGCCTGCCTGCTCCGGGGTTTTTATCGGGCAGTATTCGGTTCAGGCGCTTGACCAATTAGGCGCCCGGTACAGCGTGCTCTTTTTGGCTGCAGGCCAGTACTACCCTGCCCTGAATGTCATGTATACGCATTCCTACGAGACAACTCCTGACAGCGAGAGCGCGGTCGCCGTCAACGGCGTGCATGCTGACCTGATGCAGGACTTCGGGTACAAGCGGTTCCTCGGTTCGATCGGCGATACGGTTTATTGGGACGTAAACGGCAATGCCACGCAGGACCTCGGAGAGCCGGGATTCGGCAATGTGACTGTGCGACTCTACCGTGCAGGATGGTTCGATTCAAACAGCGACACCTATTTTCAGAGCGGAGAGGCATTCGGCAAGGTATTGCTGAACACTGCGGTCACAACGGCCGATGATCCTCTTACACCTGCAGACGAAGGCGGCAAATATCTGTTTTCAAATCTTGATGCGCTGCAGGCTCAAAGGACAGTCATCTCATCAACAACAAGCGGCAGCACGACCGTCACATCTGCCGGGCTGTTCCTTGCAACGGATGTCGGTGCGCGTATCTACGGGACAGGCATACCTGCAGGTGCGACCATAACAGGATTCACAAATCAAAATACCGTCACAATCAGCGCAGCCGCAACAGCAACCGGAAGCGCCATGCTCACGATCACAGGCTGGTATTATCTTGTTGAGGTGGACACAACAACCCTTCCGGGCGTAACCAGGACACTGATAGCAGATCCGGACACGGACGGGCTGTCCTGTCTGAATCCGGGCATCCCGGCAGGAATCTGCGACAGTCAGCAGCTTGTGCAGGGCTTTGCCCAGGGCAATAACTATCTCGGCGCAGATTTCGGATACCAGATCACCGGAGCCGGTTTTGCCACCATCGGCGACACCCTCTGGATAGACTCAAACGGCAATGGCATACGTGACTCTGGAGAGCCCGGGGTCAGGTACGTCACTGTATGGATTGATGCAGACAACAATGGAGCGCTTAACTGGACGGACTCAATCGTCAACGGCAACGGCAGGTGGGATGCGGGTGAGGGAGAGCGCTGGGTCGAGACCGATTCAGACGGATATTATGTCTTTACCGGAATGGCTGACGGATCATATAACGTTAAAGTGCTCACTACTGACCCTGACTGGCCTGCAGGTCTTCCTGTAACGCCGACCTTTGAGGTGCGCACTGCCAATGTCACAAGCCGCAACAATAGTGTAGTTGTGGTGGTAAGCGGCGGAGCGGTTACTGATATTCAGGATGGCGGCGGCGGCACAACGACCTGCACTAACTGCAACCTGAACGTGGACTTCGGATACCGTTACGCAGGCACAAATACCTTAAGCGGAACAGTCTGCATTGACGGCGCTGTAAAAAATGGTTATTGCGGCGCAACCGCAACAACATACAGTGGGGTTGATACTGATGAATCCCCGCTTGCAGGCATACAGGTCGGCGTGTATCTCTGGACAGATGACGGCGACAACATTGCCTGGGATGTCAACGGCGTAATAGATTCTGGTGACACATTCACTTTCCTTGGTTCGACGAGTACGAATGCCAATGGTGATTACTCGCTCAGCAATGTTCCCGGCAATGTAATCGTGGTCTTCAGTGTTGCTGATGCACAGAACCTGCGCCTTACAACCACAAACGCCAACACCAGTCAGGAGGGCGCCACAAGCCTGCAGCTCTATGAGGGGACTGCGCTTTATGAGGGCAATACCGTAACTGTAATCGGACGGCAGGCGTTGAGCGGTCTGAGCGCTGTAACAAGGGATGTTGACTTTGCCTTTGACGGCACCCTTGGCGGCGCGATTGCGTACGACTTCGGAGACCTGCCGAACAGTTACGGCACACTCCTTTCGAGCAGCGGGGCGCAGCAGAAGCTCGTTATAAGCGGCGGCAGTGTCACCTCCATATATCTTGGGGCGACAGCAGGCGCAAAGGCCAATGGCCAGCCGAGCGCTTCTGCCGGCCTGGATATAAACGATGACGGCGTTGTCCCGGTCTCCTATATATGGAACACAGGCGCAGACGGCGCTGCGGTAAACATCACTGCCTCTGCCGCCGGCTGGGTAGTAGGATGGGTTGACTTTAATAATGACGGTGATTTCGATGATGCCGGAGAAAGGATCATCAACCAGGCGGTGAGCGCGGGCGTCAACAATATACTCTATTCTGTGCCGACCATTGCCACAGGCTCTTACAGTTTCTATTCCAGGTTCAGGATCTACCCGGTGCAGCCGCTGCTGATATCGAGCACCGGCCTGGCGCTGGATGCCGGCCTGCAGCCGACAACAGGGGAGATAGAGGACTACAGGTGGGCTGTGACCGTGCCTACGCGTGTCTCCCTGTCTGATTTTCGCGCCTTTGTCGAAGGCGGCAAGGTTGTTGTCGAGTGGGATACCGCATCAGAGCTGAACACGATCGGTTTCCATGTCGAGAGGTACAACAGCAGGAAGGGCGGATATCTGCCTGTAAACAAAAAGCTGCTGCCCGGGCTCATCACGTCCCGGACCGGCGGCACGTACCGTCTGATTGACGAGAATGCTCCGGCCTCCGGCAGCCATAAATACCGTCTTGTCGAGACAGAGGCAGATGGCTCCATTATCATCTATGGGCCTTTTATCTTTGATCTGGGCGGCTCTGAGGAGATTGAGAAAGAAAAGACAGTGGGCTCTGACGGCACGATATACCTTACGATCAAAAGGAATGTTGTATCGTCCCGCCGGGCCTCAGACATCTCTTCAGACGGATTTGAACATATTACCGATGTGTACAGCAGAAAGGCCCGAAAGCCATCAGTTCAAAAGGCCGGCCGTATTGCAGCCTTAACCATGGCGCGGTTCGCTGAACTCCGGAGAGGGACAGCGATAAAGATGTCCGTAACTGAGGACGGCATATACTATGTTGACGTTTCAGATATCAGCGCCATGCTGAATATCCCGAAGTCCTCGGCAAAGAAGATGCTCAGGGGAGGGCTTTTGGCGCTGAGTTCGGGCGGCATGCATGCTGCCTATACGCCTGCTGAGGGGCATAACGGGCTGTTCTTCTACGGCACTGCTTCAGACAGCATTTATTCCGACAAAAATATCTACTGGCTGAAACCGGGCGCAGGAACGCAGATGCAGACAGTCAGCGGCAGCCTTAAGGGTCTCAAAAATATCTCGACGCCGGAGTCCTTCATTGAGACCCTGCATTTTGAGCAGGACGTTTATGACGCCCCTGCGCAGACCAATGACCCTGCGTCTGACTACTGGTACTGGGATTATGTCATATCAGGGTACCCCTCTTTTGATGCAAAGACATTCAGTTTCAGGACAGAGTCGGTATCTGCCGAAGCCGACACCGCAGGCATTATGCTAAGGCTTAAGGCTATGACATCAGGCCAGAACCGGCTGCAGGTAACGCTCAACGGAAGCCCGATAGCTGATGAGACCTGGGAGGGTTCAAGTCCGCACACTATTGTTGCAGCCATAGACCGGCAGATGCTGAATGAGGAGACCGAAAATGTGCTTGGGATCAAGGCAATAAGTTCAGGCGGATCTACGAGTGTTATATTCATAGACTCCTTTGATGCGACATATGCCCGTCGCCTCGAGGCGGTCAATGACATTCTCAGTTTCAGGACTGTTGGGCGTTCTGTGATAAGTGTGAAGGGCTTCAGCAGTCCGTATATATCGGTCTTTGACATTACAGACAGACTCAGGCCCAGGCTGGTCACCTCAACAGTCATCAGCGGAGCTGCCGGAGATTACAGTGTAGA
>CAYUNK010000034.1:0-27242 GCA_964446125.1 uncultured Nitrospiraceae bacterium
TGGAATTGATCCCTCAAACAGGCTGAATTTTTATCCCAACTGCCGTTTTTAGGATTAATGGCACATTTTGGGAAAGGTGCGGGCATGGAAGGGCCCCAGCATCTGCAGATGTCCCTGGGGGAAATAAATTATGCTTCAGGCTTTATCAAGAATCCTGAAGAGGTCAATGGCCTTTATTATCCTGATCCGGCCGTATCTGCCGACATTACAGAGGGCAGTATCGCCGGTTACTACAAAGTCGACTGATGCGGCAACAGCGCATGAGATGAACTTGTCGTCATCCGGGTCTTTACAGATCCCCCTGAGCGTATCCATAACCTCAACAATCTCGAAGAAAGGAAGGATTTCATGTTGCAGGATCAACTTGATCTCTTTCCTTGAAAGACCGAATTTTGGATATTCAAGGACTGCCATGAATTCCTGAAACGTCTCCTTTGAGATGACAGGGGTAAGCAGCCCTGTTTTCCAGAGATCAACGAACCTGGAAAGTTCACCTCTGAAGAGCAGCGAGGAAATCAGAATATTCGTGTCGAGGACAACCCTCAGCGGCGCCTGTTCTTTCTTGCCCATGTTATTGCAGAGGCTGCATCCCCTTCCGTGATACCGAGCAGATGCATCTTGTCCCGAATGCGCTCAAGCGTCATATCTGCCGGGGTTATCCTGACCGGCATGAGGACTATTTTATTCTCTGCCACGGAAATGTCGAAGTAGTCGGTGTCAGGGAAGGCTTTAACAATCTCCTTGGGCAGCGTCAGCTGATTCTTTGATGTCTTCTTCGCAAGCATGGTTCCTTACCTCCTTACAATAAGGATACAATGCTGCGCTCAATTATGCAATGAAATGGTCTGCAGGCTTTGGGCCCTGCCCTTAGAGGCAACCTTTTATTCCGACAATTAAACCTCAGCCCTGTTTCCTCGGGTTATTTCTGCGGTAATCCGATGGGAGCTGTTTCAGGCCTGCCCTGCCCCAGATGCCGAGCTTATTTTCCCGTGCTGTGACCTGGGCAGCCGTGAGGCGGTCTGCATGCATCACATTGGGCGGAATGGTATAGACAACAGCATGGCCGCTTCTGAGCATCTCTTCATTGATCAACCTTCTGTCCTTTGTCCATAGATAGGCAAGGATGCGGCCATGCTGATCCCTCTTTTGGATATCATATTCGATCAGTACCTGCCGGCCGGAATCCGATACCATGCCCTGCAGGAACTTCTTTGCATCTCTGCCCCAGGGCCTCTGTCCAAGCTCAGGCGCATCAATGCCTGTGAGCCTGAGCTGCTCCCGCCTCCCCTTTACTGTTGCCACAACCGAATCCCCGTCAATAACCCTATCCACATAAACAGGGCTGATCTTATCTCTTTTATTGCCTTCCTGAGCATTTTCAGCCAACCGGCCAAAGAGCAGTGTCAGGGCTGCAATGAATAAAATGGAAATGACCTTTATCAGTCTCTTCTTCATGCCGGATTATAAGATCCCTTCAGATAAACAGATTGCAACGGCATATGAGACGGATACTGCAGGCAATGCCTGTCTGATTTGATGCCGGGGCATCTCAGGGCTGTCAGTCAAGCGGGGGAAATACGAGGGAGCTCCTGTCAGGCGCTGCGCCTGCTATTTTGACCTTCCTGCCGATCACCTCAAGCCTGCCTTCGCAAAAAAGGCGTATAGCCTCAGGAAATATCTTATGCTCCTGCCTCAATATGCGCTCGGATATCGTCTCCTCCGTATCTTCAAAGGAGACCGGAACTGCTGCCTGGATAATGACAGGCCCTGTGTCCATGCCCTCGTCAACAAAATGAACAGTGCATCCTGATATCCTTACCCCATAGTCCTGGGCCTGTCGCTGGCCATGCAGGCCTGGAAATGAAGGAAGCAGCGCCGGATGGATATTCATGATCCTGTCCCTGTACGCATCAATAAGAGGCTTGCCGATGATCCTCATGAATCCGGCAAGCACCACCAGACCTGCTTTCCTCTGCCTCAGCTCCTGGGCAACGGCTGTATAGTAGTCATCCCTCGTGCCGTGCTGGCTCTGCGTCATAACAAGCGGTTCGATGCCGTGCTTTTTTGCCCGCTCGACCGCAAATGCGCCGGGATTGTCAGTAATAAGGACAGCGATTCTTGCCTTAAGAAGACCCGATTCAATGGCATCTATGATAGATTGAAAGTTCGACCCTCTTCCTGATGCAAGAACGCCTATGTTTACAGGCTGCATATCCCCTCCCATTCGATAAGATAGACGTAATGCAACAATCTGATCGCTTACAGCCTGATATCAATATATGACTTTTCGCGCAGAGACCTGATCCAGCCCTTGTATCTTTCGTTAAACAGCTTGTTCTGCAGGGCTGATTTGGCCTCCTCTTTGACTTCAGCAGCTGTCCTGGGTCGTGATCTTTCCTCAAGCTTCAGTATATGCATGCCCCTTTCGCTCCAGAAGGGTTTGCTCACGTCTCCTTCCTTTAAGGGCGCCAGGGCTGCAAGGAATTCCGTTGCCAGGTTTCCTCGTTCTATAACCCCAAGGTCTCCGCCCGTTACCCTGGTAGCATCCTCAGAAAACTCACGGGCCAATTCGGCAAAATCCGTTCCCTGCCTTGCCATGGCATATACAGACTCTGCCTTTTCCTCAACCCTGCCTGTTTCGGCCCGATCCTTTGGTTTGGGAAAAAAGACCTGCCTGATGCGGTATGTCTCAGTGTTGCTGATAAAATCCTTATTATCCCGGATAAATGCATCAACATCCTGATCAGTCACCACGATCTTGTTCCGTACCTGCATGTTTACGACCTTGGTCTGGAGGATCTGGTCGGCGAGCTGTTTTTTGTAATCCTTCATCGAATAGCCTTCTGTGCTCAGAGAATCCTGAAACTGGTCATCTGTCATCGAATATTTTTTCTTTATGCCCTCGATCGTCTCCCTGACTTCCTCCTCAGAGACGGCAAGTCTGCTGTTTACGGCCTCCTGAACCTGAAGCCTGAATGCAATCAGACCTTCGAGGAACAGGGCCTCATTTTCCTTGAATATCTGCCGTTTTTTCGTATCCGGCAGGGCCTTCATCGCAGGCGTAGCGTCTGCCTCCATGTATCTGTACAGTTCACTCCAGGTAATCACCTCCTGGTTGACAACAGCCACCACACGGTCAAGCAGATACGATGCCTGCGCGCCTGAGACGATAACGAACAGAAAAAGCATGGAATACAGAAATTTCTTATTAAGCATGACTACCTCCCGATTTGATACTATAAACCATTATTTTTGGGAAAATCCATGAAAACGGACTTCATACAACTTCTTTCGTTCTGACACAACTTCTTTCGTTCTGTTGAAGATCGGAGAATAATTCTGTATAATCCATCCATTCAATAAATTGTAAATCGTCTTAAGTCGGGTTCAGGATTCAAATAACTTATTTCAAGGAGGATAGTATGCCGTACGATGCAACAAAGTTAGCTGACTGGCAGATTTCTGAAGAGGCTGAAAAGAATATGCCTTCTCCGGAAGAGTGGCGTGAGAAACTTGGGCTTCAGAAGGATGAGATGCTGCCGATGGGTCGTCTGTCCAAGATTGATTTTCTGAAGGTAATCAACCGCCTCAAGAACAACCCCGACGGCAAGTACATAGAGGTGACAGCCATCACGCCAACCCCGCTTGGCGAGGGCAAGAGCACCACGTCCTGCGGTCTGATGGAAGGCCTGGGCAAGCGGGGCATGAACGTGGGAGGAGCCCTGCGTCAGCCCTCCGGCGGACCCACCATGAACGTAAAAGGAACCGCTGCGGGCGGCGGCAACTCTTTGCTCATTCCGATGACCGAGTTTTCCCTGGGACTTACCGGAGACATCAATGACATCATGAACGCTCATAACCTTGCGATGGTTGCGATGACCTCCAGAATGCAGCACGAACGCAATTATAACGATGAGCAGCTTCAGCGCCTCACCGGAATGCGGAGGCTTGATATAGATCCTACGCGCGTCGAGATGGGCTGGATCATAGACTTCTGCGCCCAGAGTCTGCGAAACATAATAATAGGAATAGGCGGACGCACAGACGGCTTCATGATGCAGTCGAAGTTCGGCATTGCTGTAGGTTCAGAATGTATGGCAATTCTCTCTATTGCCAATGACCTTGCTGACCTTAAGAGACGCCTCAATAATATCACGGTCGCCTTTGACAAAGGCGGCAGGCCGGTAACAACCGGCGATCTTGAGGTAGGCAATGCCATGGCCGCCTTTATGCGCAACACCATCAATCCTACGCTCATGTGCACTGCAGAATACAATCCCTGCCTGGTGCATGCAGGCCCGTTTGCCAATATAGCGGTAGGGCAGTCCTCGATTATAGCCGACAGGGTCGGCCTGAAGCTGTTTGATTACCATGTGACTGAATCCGGCTTTGCCGCTGATATCGGCTTTGAGAAGTTCTGGAACGTCAAGGCGCGCATCGGCAATCTTAAACCTCATGTCTCGGTCCTGACTACTACTGTTCGGGCACTTAAGATGCATGGAGGCGGCCCCAGGGTGGTTGCAGGCAAGGCCCTGCCTGATGAGTATACAAAAGAGAACATCGGCCTGGTCGAAAAGGGCTGCGCAAATATGGTCCATATGATCAATATCATCCGTAAATCAGGCATAAACCCGGTTGTCTGCGTAAACCGCTTCTATACTGATACGGATGCAGAGGTAGCTGCAGTAAAGCGGGCGGCAGAGGCTGCAGGGGCGCGCTGCGCCGAATCGAAGCACTGGCTCAAGGGTGGCGACGGAGCGCTTGAACTGGCAGATGCAGTGATTGACGCCTGCAGGGAGGATAATGACTTCAGGTTCCTCTATCCTTTGGAGATGAAGCTGCGCGACCGTGTAGAGCTTATAGCAAAAGAAGTGTACGGCGCTGATGGAGTATCCTGGCTGCCTGAGGCAGAGGCAAAGGCAAAGATGCTTGAGGCAGACCCGCAGTACGCAGACTATTCCACAATGATGGTAAAGACGCACCTGAGCCTCTCTCATGATCCTACGCTTAAGGGAGTGCCGAAGGGCTGGACCCTGCCTATCAGGGATGTCCTGATTTACTCTGGCGCAAAGTTCCTCTGTCCCTGCGCAGGCACCATAACGCTCATGCCGGGGACGGCCTCAAATCCGGCATTCAGGAGGGTTGATGTGGATACGGAGACCGGAAAGGTGAGCGGTCTTTTTTAATACTTATCGCTGCTCTGAATACCCCCTGAGAAGCTCAGGGGGTATTTTTCAGTTCCTGACACCTCTTGTGATAATTTCATATCAGCAGTAAAATGAATAAATATGGATATGAACAGCCTTGACGAATTGCCCAGGGGCAACAATGAGACAGTTCTGGTTGCTGAGGATGACGCGTTGCTCAGAACACTTGCCGCAACCGTGTTGGGCGAATTCGGCTATAACGTCATTGCCGCCTCAGATGGCCAGGATGCGGTTGATAAATTCAGTTGCAACAAAGATGCTGTCCGGCTTGTGATACTTGATATGATGATGCCAAACAAAAACGGCAAAGAAGTCTACGAGTTCATAAGGAGCATCAAGCCTGAAATCAGGGTCCTTTTTGCGAGCGGCTATGCATCAGACGTCTTTGAAAATAAGGAGATGCCCGATAGCCATTGCGACTTTGTGATGAAGCCCATCTCCCCTACAGACCTGCTCAGGAAAGTTCGCCGGATGCTGGATCAATAGCGCTGGAGAGGCCCTGACTGAAGGATATCGAAGACAAAACGGAGGACGGCGTGGCAACAGTGCCGTCAAATGATGATTACTGGCTTCAGTGACAGGGTTTCTGCCTTGCTTCAGGCCCCGCTTGTTTCTGCCGGGCTGCAGAGCCTCCAGGTCAGCGTCGGCTATAAATGCAATATGGCATGCAGACACTGCCATGTCAGTGCGGGCCCCGACAGGCCCGAGACCATGCAAAGGCCTGTTATTGACCGGATTCTGGCGGTGCTTGGGCAGCATGACATAAAGACGATTGATATCACTGGCGGGGCGCCGGAATTGAATCCATTTTTTACCTGCCTTGTGACAGGGGCAAAGAAGGCCGGCTGCCATGTTATAGTCCGCTCTAATCTCACCATCTTTTTTGAGAATGGATTTGAGCATATGCCGGATTTTTACAGTGAGCATGATATTGAGATAACAGCTTCTCTCCCATGCTATCTGGGCGCAAACGTGGATATGACAAGAGGGGAGGGAACTTTTCATAAAAGCATCGAGGCGCTCAGGCGTCTCAACAGCCTCGGCTATGGAACCGGCAAGGGGATGAGGCGATTGAATCTTGTGTATAACCCTTCAGGCGCATTTCTGGCGCCCGAGCAGAAGGCCCTTGAAGAAGACTACAGGAGTAAACTTGCCAACCAGCATGGAATACAGTTTGACCGGCTTTATGTCTTTTCAAATATGCCTGTCGGCAGATTCAGGGCTCATCTCGAAGAGACGGGTTACCTTGCAGACTATTTAAAGTTACTCGAGAATTCGTTTAATCCCGCGACACTGAAAGGTCTTATGTGCAGGCATCTCATCAGCGTAGCCTGGGATGGAGCACTCTATGATTGCGACTTTAATCAGGCGCTCGGTCTTCATATGCACGATGCCTGTCCCAGGCATATACGGGATTTTGATTTCAGCAGTCTTTCCGGAAGAGAGATACGTATGGGTGACCACTGCTACGGCTGCACTGCGGGTCAGGGTTCCACCTGAACAGGCGCGATTGCCTGACAGGCGGTCGCCTGTTACATTGAAGGGAGGGCAATGTTTTTCTTTTTTTGCCGGCATGGTAATATTATGCAATGAAAAAGACCGGGTTCATTTACGACGATATATTTCTTCTCCACAATATGCCCCCTGGCCATCCTGAGTCAAAGGATCGCCTGATTGCGATAAACGACAGGCTCAGGAAGTCTCCCCATTGGGCTGCACTGCGCCATCTGAAGCCCCGAAAGGCAGATGAAGAAGACATACTCGCCGTGCATGATGCAGGGTATTTTGCAGAAATCCTCGACTTCACGGGGTATTATGATGCCGACACCTATATCTCTCCTTCCTCAGTGCAGGCAGCGCTTTATGCGGCAGGCGCCGTCATCGAGGCTGTTGATCAATGCCGGTCAAACGAGATAGAACGGGCTTTTTGTGCTGTCAGGCCTCCGGGGCACCATGCAGAGGCAGACCGGGCAATGGGCTTCTGCATCTTCAACAATATAGCAATAGGCGCCCGTTATGCACAGAAGGCCGGTTATGAGAAGGTCTTCATAATAGATTTCGATGTGCATCACGGCAACGGCACACAGCATATATTTGAAGAAGACGACACAGTGTATTACTTCAGCACGCACCAGTCCCCTCACTATCCCGGCACCGGGGGCGATTCTGAACGCGGCAGGGGAAAAGGCAGGGGATATTCATACAATATCCCGATGCGCCACGGCTCAGGCGACAAGGATTTCTTCCATGCCTATCAGGAGATCCTTCCAGGACTTGTCGCAAATTTTGACCCTGATCTGGTATTGGTATCTGCAGGCTATGACCTGCATGCAGCCGATCCACTGGCCGGCCTCCGGGCAACGAATGAAGGGATAAGAAACATTGTGAGAGGGATACTCTCTTCGAAGCGGGCTATACCCTATATCTTCTGCCTTGAAGGAGGCTACAACCTTGCCTCGCTCAGCGAATCGGTACTAATAACAGTCGAGGAACTGCTGAGCTTCTCATGAACAGTCTGAGACCGCTGCCGCTTAGTGCTGATGCAGATGAACCTCTGCCTGTCTGTTTCTCTCTTCTATCTTCTTCTTGAGACCCTTTACCTTATTCTTGTAATCTTCCGTCAGGGCATCAGCCTCATCATGATTGGCGACCACATGAGGCGTCACCATCAGGATCAATTCCTTCTTTCTTACAGAGTCTGTTGTTGTGCCGAACAGATATCCGAGCACAGGAATCTTGCTCAGCAGGGGTATTCCGGACCGTGACTGCTCCTTGCGCTCTGTCAGGATTCCCCCTAGTACAAGGGTGTGGCCATCCTGAACAATGGCAGTTGTATTGGCCTTTCTGGTCTTGAATCCCTGAAATGACCCTGCACCGACCTGCACTGAGTCTCCCAATTCACTCACTTCCTGCACTATCTTCAGAGTCACCTGCTTCTTGTCATTGATCTGCGGGGTTACAGTCAGGATCGTGCCTGCTGACTTATACTGCACCTGAGAGGTTGTGGTGCCGGCCGTAGTGGCTATGGCATCGGTAATAGAAGTCGCAACAGGCACTTCATCTGCAATCTCTATCTTTGCCTCTTTATTATCAAGCGCAAGGATATGGGGGCTCGCAAGCACATTGACATCGCCAAGGCTGGCAGCTGCATGAAGAAAGACATTAAACTTATTAGGATCAATAATATTTGCAAAACCCGGCAATGGGCTACTGCCAAGTACCGGCAGAGTGGCAGGCAGTGTGAATGCTTTTGTTGCTGTATCAATCTTTGCAGTGCCTGATGGCGCAAAACCTGCAAGCATATCAAGTTCCTTGCCACCCACATTAACGCCTGTTTTCAACAACCACTCAAGACCTAATTTTGTTTCGTCAGTAAGGCTTATTTCTGCAATCAGCACCTCTATCAGCACCTGCTTTGGCTGGATATCAATCCTCTTGATCGTCTCAAGCAGCGTCAAATAAGCACGCGGGGAGGTTTTGATGATCAGTGCATTTATATCATCATAGGCCTCGATAAGCAGATCGCCCTCGAGTTCCGCTGTCAACGAATCAGACTGAACTGTAGCGCCTGAAGCTGCCGCAGCCGGTGCAGCCGGCGTCCTCGGCCGTGCAGCAGGAGAAGGCGCCGGAGCAGGCTGGGCCTGTCTCACAGGAGCAGGTCTCACCTCACCGGTCTTCTTGCCGTACAGATTCTTCAGCACTTCTGCCAGCCTTTTTGCCTCGCCGTTTTCTACATGGTAGATAAAGGTCTTGACAGAATCCCTTTCTGTAGAGGGAATATCAATCGCCTCAAGAAGTTTCAGGAGTTTCAGGATGCCGGTAGGCAATGCCGTCACGATCAGCATATTCGACGGCTCGTACACAATAATATCGGTTCCCTTCGGCATCAGGTTCCTGACGAGATTTGCAATATCATTGGCCTTCACATATTCAAGCGGTATCTGCTGGGTCACAAAGCTCGAATCCCTGGGCGAATCGGATATCTTCCCCATCTGGATCGGAACCGCCTGCTGCTTTGCCGTATCTATAGGCACGATACGGTAGAAACTCCCCTCCTTAACCGCTGTAAAGCCGTTAAATTCCAGTACAGTCTGAAAGGTGGAGAAGAGTTCGCTGACCGGTATCTTGTTATGGGACTGGATCGTAATCCTCCCAGAGACGCCCGGGGCGAGGATGTAATTGATCTTCAGCATATCCGAGATGGTCGAGACTACCGTCTCGATGTCAGCATTCTCGAAATTAAGCATAACGAACTGCTCTTCCTGCTTCACCTGAACCACGGTCTTTTCCGCTGCCTTCTCCCCTTCAGTCTTTGCCACAGGCTCGACAACAGGGATCTGCTGCTGCTCAGCCGGCGGAGGAGGATCAACGCCCTCATCCGGTCTTGCAGCCTGCCTGGCCCCGCAGCCACTGACAATAAAGATGATAAGGCACAAACTTATTAGTCTCAGGTTCATTTTCCTGCCCTCGGTTTATTGGATAGTGTCCTAACTTTTTCTATAGTAAGCGTAATCGTTTCTCCCAACCATTTTAGCACAACTGCCTTTTCTGAAATATCAGTCACCTCTATATCCTCCACCTTGTCACCTGTGCGCAGCTTTGCAGGTCTGGCCTGATTTATCTCGATATATGCAACATAATCGCCAAAGGTATCAATGACAATGCCTTTAAGCGCAAGTTCAGGCCTCTTTGGGGGAGGCGGCGGGGGAGGAGGAGGAACTTCAACGCGGACCGGTTTCGGCTCAGCATACGTACGCAGGGCGCTGAACAGGTTTTTCTCATAAATGGTCTTATCCCAGGCTGCAGTTCGTGTTGTCTCCAGAGGTTCAGACGCCCTGATCTGCGCCTTCTTCACAAGGATGTCGGACAGGGGATTATACTTTAGCGCATTGACCGTGAAGTTCCAGCCGGCATAAAGAAAGAGCGCTGCAACAGCGATAAGCACGACAATTTTCCGTATCATAATTTGCCCAATCCGGCTATCTGCATCTTGACCCTTAATTCCCTTGGGTTCTGTATGTTTGTCACATTTACAGACATCTTCTCTACCTTGAGCAGCAGCGAATGCCTCTCCACAGCATTCAGAAAATCGCCTATCTGTTTGATCGTTCCGGTACCTTCAAAATAGACCGGAATGAAAAAAAAGCTCTCCGCCTTCACTGTATTGAGCGGCCTGATAGTCTGTATATTCAAGCCGGTATTCCGGGTGAGTTCTGAGAGTTCTTTCTGAAGCCTTGCACCGGCAAGGAATTCAGAGGCCTCATTAACCAGCCTCTTTTCTGCCTTTTTCAATTCTTCTTCTGCAGTCCTGATCTCGGCTTCGGTTATCGCAGAGCCCTCCAGATACGTTTCATACTTCTGCAGAACAGCCGACCTGAGCTGGATCTCTTCACGCATGGTTTCAGTCCCCGGGGTCAGGACATAGGTCTGCAGAAGCATCAGAACAAGAATCACAACTACAGCAAGCATGCCGTACTGTTTTCTGTTCATGGCCGGCTTACCTCAAATTTCAGAGAAAACCTCTCCTCCCCATCCCGGGACAATATGGGAGCTGCAAACGATATATTCCTGAAAAGGTCTGATCTGTCCAATGCAGTGATCAAATCAGAGGTCTTCTGCGAAAAGCCCTCGATCTCCACAAACCCCTTATCATCAACAGCCAGATTGATAAGCCAGGCATTATCAGGAATAATCCTTGTGAGATCCTTCAATACCCTTATCGCCATATTGGAGCGATTTTGGAAATCAATAAATATATTTCTGTCGCCCTGCACCTCTTCAAGCTTCTTTCGGGCTTCAATAACGCCTGATGCCTCGCTCTTAATAGTTGCGATCCGGGCCTCGATCTTCTGAAGGGCACGCGCATCTTTATTATAGGCAACAAACCCTGTCAGGAAATACAGCAAAATGGCTGAAGCTGCAAGGCCCCCGACCATATGCGGATACAGGTCTTTCTTCTGCCTGATAAACTCCTGCGGCATAAATTCAAGATTCAATCTTGATCTCCATACAAAGGCAAAGATCAGGGCATTCGGCACTGCGATCTCTGACTTCGACACGCTGAAGCGTTCAGCAATAGCCTGATCCAGATTGCCTGAGCAATAGATCTTGCCGGGAAATGCCTTTCTTAGACTCTCAAGGGCGCCGGCAAGGTCGGCCCCTGCAGAAATCCTCTTCATCACGCGCGGCATGGACTCTTTGACGCCCGCTATTTCATAGCCGTCATCAGTTGCCAGCACAAAGACGCCGTTAATATTCTTCTCGACGCTGATGCCCAGCAAGCTGCTGAACACATCCAGAACCCTGCAGCGGACAGACAGGACTTCCATGCCTGCATCAGAGATCAGCTTCAGGATGGCCATGACAGCGTCCTTTTTAATCGAAAAAACCAGGGTCTTCATGCCGTCGTCTGTCCTGATCATCAGAAAATCAAAGAGGTACTCGTCAACTGCAAGGGGCAGATGCTTTTCGAGTTCAAAAAGAAGGGCCTTCCTCATATCCTCCCTGCCGACAACAGGCATATCAAGAAGGTTACAGGTAAAGAGATTCAAAGAGAGTCCCACAACAACGCCGGAGGGCGCAAATTTCGTCTTCCATTGCTGAAGCGCCTCTGAAAGGATCCTGTTGCTGTCTTCCCTGCCGCCTGCAGAAATGCCGATACCCTCAGAACGCAGGTAGTTGATCCTGCTAAACCGTCTGTCAGCAACAGACATGCGTATATATTTACTGTCTATATCAAGTCCTAACAGTCTCGGCACGTTCTCTCCAGTAGATAGTTCTAAGTTCCATCCCCTTTGGGGCGGGATCTCTGCTTACTATACCCGTTATACGGACGCTGATGGGGCTGTCCTTTCTTCCTGCCGTCACCTCTATCCTGAAAGTCTGCGTTGCCATGGCATTGAGACCGCGCACAGCAAACTCATGCGGTATGAATCTGAATCCGCCGTACGCTGTATTTCTCTGTTTCATAATCGTATCTATCTCAACGTCATTAAAGCCAAGAAATTTCATAACTTCGGCAGAGACCGTGTTGATATTGAGGGCATTCCTGCCAAATGTGGTAATCAGGGAAACCAGGCCGGCGCTGCCTGAGCCGTTGCCATAAAGATACTCAGGTTTTATTCCCTTGATCAATGCCAACTCTTCCGGCACGGAAAACGTGCTGTTTTTGGCCTTATAAGGCTCGGCAAGCGACTCATAGTAATCATCCTCAGCCCCGGAAAGATGATGCTCCCTGTCGGGATCCCTCCAGTCCATGACTGAATCCATAATGACTATGATCTCTTCTTCGCTGACGCCTGCAAGCACAAGCAGTTTGCGAAGCCGGTCCTGCTGGACAAAGTTAATATTGATCCGCGAATTCTCATCTGTTATCCTTATCTCAACTTCTCCGTCACCAGTATCTGTCCTTCCGGTAACCGGCTGAGTTTCGCTGTCAATCCGGAAATTCCCTTCCTCATCAAGAAAATCCACTTGAGGGTCTTTATCAGAGGCAAGATAGTGCAGCGCCTCATGGTAGCCTGACAGGGCCTGATAGTATGCAAGGGTCTCCTCCTTCAGATTATGGGTGGAACCCGCAACCCATCGGGTTGATTTCAGAAAATTCATTGACAATATGCTCAGAAACACAAGCACCCAGAGCACCATCATCAGCGCAACCCCTCTTTGACTCACATCTCCACCTGTGTTACCCTGAGCACTTCATCAAGCGTAGTAATCCCCTTTTTGACCTTTTCGAGACCATCTTCCCTGAGTGTCCGCATACCGAGACTTATGGCCAGATCCTTCATCTCCTTGATCGTGGCCCTTTTCATTATCAGTTCCCTGATCGGTCCACCTATGGGCAATACCTCAAAAATACCTATTCTCCCCTTATATCCTGTTCCTGAGCATTCTTCGCATCCTTTCCCCGTCCAGACCTCACCCATCTCCCTGCTGATCCTCTCCAGCACATCCTGAGGCACCTCCTCTTTTACCCTGCAAAGAGGACATATCTTTCTGACAAGTCTCTGCGCCATGACACAGACCAGCGTAGAGGCAACGAGATAATTCTCTATGCCCATGTCCATCAGTCTTGTGATGGCGCCGGGGGCATCGTTGGTATGAAGCGTGCTGAAGAGGAGATGACCGGTAAGGGCAGCATGGATCGCTATGCTTGCCGTTTCCATATCCCTGATCTCACCGACCATGATAATGTCCGGATCCTGTCTCACAATATGTCTCAGACCCGATGCAAAGGTGAGGCCTATTTTCGGGCGAACCTGTATCTGGTTGATGCCCGGCATCAGGTATTCTACCGGCTCCTCTACAGTGATGATCTTCTTTTCAGATGAATTGATCTCGGCAAGAGAGGCATACAGGGTTGTTGACTTGCCGCTTCCGGTCGGCCCGGTGATCAGGATCATGCCGTAAGGCTTTTTGATCATCTCTTCGTAAATATCGCGGATGGTGCTGTCAAAGCCAATATCCTCAAGCGTAATCAACGAGGCCGCCTTATCCAGAAGCCTCATCACAACGCTCTCACCATGCACTGTCGGGATGGTGGATACCCTGATATCAATGCTTCTGCCTGCTGAGGCGACCTTGATTCTGCCGTCCTGAGGCAGCCGCCGCTCTGCAATATTCATCTGCGAAAGCAGCTTGATCCTCGAAGAGACTGCTGAATACATGCGGGCAGGAAGGGTCTCCTTTTCATAAAGTACACCATCAATGCGGTAACGGACACGCACACTGAACTCGCCAGGCTCCACATGGATATCGCTTGCCCTGTCTCTTACAGCATTTTCTATAATGACATTAACAAGCTGGATAATGCCTTTTTCCTGGGCAAGATCCCTGAGGTGGCTAACCTCTCCCGTAAGATCGGCCGCAGGCAGGTCGTCCTCTGTGGCGCCTTCAATGAGCCTCTGCATGACGGCAGTCCTCGAACCCTGCAGCAACTGAAGCTGCTGGAGCACGTCGGATTTCTTCGCCAATACAACGGACAATTCATAATTGTACGAGGATCGCAAGGCTTCTATCCCCTCACTGTTGGCCGGATCGCCGACCGCAATGCTGAGCAGATTGCCGCGCAGAGACAGAGGCACAATAAGATTCTTTTCGAGAAAACTGAAGGAAACCCTCTCAAGCGGCATCTGCTCCGGAAAATTCCCGGCATCCATAAGCGGTATGCCGAACTGGCGCGATAAGGCCTGATAAACCACTTCTTCAGGAATTCCCTCGTCAATAAGGATCTCTCCGAATCTGCGCTTATTGCCTGCCTTGGCCAACAGCTCGAGCGTGCGGCTTATCATTTCCTCTGATATGCTGCCCATTTCAAGGAGTATCTGCCCTATTTTCTTATTCATCGTTGTCTCATCATAACCGCATCACTACCAAACCCTACCTTAAATCCCCTTCCTCAAACCGCAGACCCATGCCCACATATCCTCCCCCTGTGGCGCCTGCTCAGGAGATTGTCACCACCGGCAGTCAGAAAGAGGTTTCTGAAGAGAAAATAACTTACGCCTGCTTTCAGATGCAGAGTCCCGGAATCTTCTTCGTTTTTAAAAAAGTCATACACATCAACTGCTATTTTACCT
Organism: uncultured Nitrospiraceae bacterium; assembly: GCA_964446125.1. GTDB lineage: Bacteria > Nitrospirota > Thermodesulfovibrionia > Thermodesulfovibrionales > UBA6898 > UBA6898. The sequence goes on from CAYUNK010000034.1 coordinate 14,789, forward strand.
TTATCGTTATGAAAATAATAGTCACCGCCGACGCCGAAGGTATTTTCAAACAGGCCTAACCTTGCCGCTACATTGTCAAGACGCCTGCCGAACTGCGCATTAAAACGAATCCTGTCGCTCAGTTTTTTCTCCCTGACCATGCCTCCGGGCGTCGTCCTTGTTGTTTCCGCGACGGATGAATTTCCCGGAGGTCCGCCTGCAACCCCAAGGATATAATATCTGCCTTTATCAGGCATCAGGGTAAGATCAAAGGATGCCCTGCCCTCTTTTTCCCGGCTCAGATATTCGGCCTGAAATGTGATATACGACCTGAATCGGTCTACCGCAGAGAAAGTCCTGTTCATGCTTTCGGCAGCCTTGCTGATCGAATCATATATCCGGTCATCCCTGACCAGTTTGCCGAGGGTTCCCTCACCCTTTTCTACCTGATGCGCTATCTTGCCGAAGGAATCCACCGCGCCTCTTATGCCATGCCTGTTCTCCTCAAGCATGGCCTTCAGATCCCCGACAGCCTCATTCAGATTCCCGATCAGTTCAGGCCCTCTGCTGCTCAGACTTGCCGAGAAATCCCTCATATTGGTTATGGAGGCAGTGAGCGGCTCCCTGCCGGTATCCACCAGTCCCTGCAGAGACAGAGTCAGCATGCTGATGTTATTAAGCACAGTCCTGAGCCTCTGATCGTTCAGGGTGATCGTCCGGTTAAGGGTAGCGGAGATATCCCTGAGGCTGACGATGGTCTCCCTCAACGAACTTCTTGCCTGATCATCTCCGAGCACCTCGTTAAGGGATTCCGTAAGTCTGGTAAAGCTCTGCGAAACATTGATGATATTTCGGGCAAGGTCATCCATATCCGCGACTTCCATCACATCGGTTATGGCATCTCCGTCCATTAACTGACCTGCATCAGGAGTCCCGATACGTATATCGAGATACCTGTCCCCAAGCAGTCCTGCAGAGCGGATGGAGGCCCTGGCATTTCTGTAGATCCTGATGCCGGGGTCCATTCTGAGCCTCACGCGCGCCCTTCCTTCAAAAAGCCCGATAGTCTCGACGCTGTCTCCTATCTTATATGAACACTGCATGTCATGTGTAATCGCGACAGAAGTCACCTTAAGCCGCTGCCCCAGATCAAGGATAAGCTCATTGATAGCGTCCGCAGTTATAGGGTCAAGCCCGGTTGTCGGTTCGTCATACAGCAGGATCTCCGGCTCATGCGCAATAGCCCTCGCAAGACCTACCCTCTTTTTCATGCCTCCTGAAAGCTCAGAAGGCATAAGGTTCTCCACATTCATCAGGCCGACTAATTTCAGCTTTTCAATGGCGATCTCCCTGATCTCAGACCGACTCAGTCCGCCTTTGCGGGTCAGGGCAAAACCCACGTTCTCCCATACATTCATCGAATCAAACAGCGCTGCCATCTGAAATAGCATGCCGAACTTCGACCTGATCTTATATGCCTCCTGCTCTTTGAGGCTCGCGATATCTGCATCACCTATCAGCACTTTTCCGCTGTCAGGCCTCATGATGCCGATAATATGCTTCAGAATAACGCTCTTTCCCGAGCCGCTGCCGCCTATCACCACCCTGCTCTCGCCTTTATGTACGGCAAGACTGATGCCTCTGAGCACATGGTTCAGGCCGAATGATTTATGCACATCATCCAGCCTGATCATCGGAATAGCCAACTCGACAGGAAATAGTCAGAGATCAGTATCGTCATGGAAGACAATACAACAGCACCGGTCGTGGCCTTACCAACACCTTCAGCGCCGCCGCTTGCATAAAAACCCTTATAACTGCTTATGATTGATATCGCACCTCCAAAAAAACATGCCTTGATCACGCCATAATAAATATCAGAGCTTTCGAGATACATCCAGGTCTGTCTCCAGTACACGGCAGAACTTGTATTAAAGAGGCCCACAGTAACAAAATAACCGCCCATAATGCCTATTATGTCGGCGCAGACAGCAAGCGCAGGCATCATGATCAGGCCGGCAATAAACCTCGGCACAACAAGGTACTTGACCGGATTTGTTGCAAGCGTTTCAAGGGCATCAATCTGTTCAGTTACCCGCATGGTTCCAAGCTCAGCAGCCATGGCAGCGCCGGCCCTGCCAGAAACAATAAGCCCGGTCAGAACCGGGCCGAGCTCTCTTGTCATGGACATGGCGACGACTGTTCCGACGAGCGTTTCAGCGCCAAACCTCTTGAACCCTGTATATGTCTGCAAGGCAAATACCATTCCGGTAAAAATCGCAGTAACCACAACCACCGGCAATGACCTGACACCTACATCGAGCATCTGTTTGAATATATTTTCAGAGTCATGAGGCGGCAGCGCCATCTGCCTTGCTGTTGTCAGGAGAAAAAGGATAATCCTGCCTGTCGCCTCAGCAAACACAGCTGCCTTTCTGAAAAGCAACAGGACAGGCCTGCCGAAGTATTCGACCAGACTGGTCAATTGATATATGCCTTTTGGGCCCGCGTCCCCAAAGAGGTCATAATTTCATAGGGAATGGTATTGATTCTCCCGGCAAGTTCTGCTGCAGTAATCCTCTGCCCGCCCTGTCGGCCCAGCAGGACTACCTCATCACCTTCCCCTGCATCAGGAACATCCGTAACGTCAAGCATGGTCATATCCATGCAGACCCTGCCGGCAACAGGCGCCCTGCAGCCATGCACCAGCATCTCTGCATTATTCGAAAAAAGCCTGTTGTAACCGTCTGCATAGCCAACAGGTACAACGGCTATACGGCTGTCCCGCCCTGTAACAAAGGTTCTCCCATAGCTGATCGGGCTACCTGCAGGAATGTGTCGAACAGCAAGCAGCCTTGATTTCAGACTCATAACAGGACTCAGCCCGAAATTCTCTTCAAAGGGAGAGCATCCATACAGAGCAAGACCGGGCCTGACAGCATCAAAAAGGGCATCAGGCATAGAAAAGATCGCAGCGCTGTTGGCGATATGGCAGCGAAGGCATAACCCGGTTGCACCCCGTATTGCATCCCGAATCTCACGGAACAGCCGCAGCTGATGCATTGCATATGTCCTGTCTGCAAGATCAGCTTCCGAAAAATGGCTCATAAGACCTGCAAGCATGATCCCGCGCATTCCGGCAATCTCAACGGCTGATTCCAATGCCTCCTCAGGCCTGAACCCTATTCTTCCCATGCCGGTATCCACCTTCATATGCACGGCAAGTTTCGTGCCTCGTTTTTCTGCCGCATCAGAAAACAGCCTGGCAGTCCTTCTGTCTCTCAGAACCGGGACCAGGGCATTATCCAGATATATATGTGGATTATCCTGATCAATAAAGACGAGAATTGCAGCCCTGATACCCGCCTCCCGCAGGCGCCTGGCTTCATCCGTATAGGCGACAGCAAGGTCGGTGACTCCACACCCCAAAAGCCTTCCGGCAATCTCCACAGCGCCATGGCCGTATGCATCCGCCTTCACAACGCTGATCAGAGCCCTCCCTCCCGCCTTTGCGCGTATAACCTCAATATTGTTTTGAAGGGCAGAAAGGTCTATCTCTGCGACCGGCCCTCTATGCACCTCTGTTTTTCTCTTCCTCTTTGCCGGATTCCCCTTCAGTGCCTTTCTTTGGCGTCACATCTATCTCATCAGGCTCATTCGTAGCCTTCTTGAAGTTCTTGATCGCCTTGCCCATGCCGCTTGCCAGTTCAGGCAGCCGCTTTGCCCCAAAAAGGACCAGAACGATAAGAAGTATAATGACAAGTTCCTGCATGCCTAATCCAAACATTGTATGCCTCCTTTACCTCGTGTTATTGGCGCCTCCCTATAAAATATATTCTGATAGTCTATTAGAAAAAGACCGGCAATACAAGCTAAAACTCTTTGTAGTTGAAAGATATATTTCTTGCTCAATTCATGCATTTTCTGTTATAACATTATCAATGGGAAATACCTGCCCTGTAGGTGATATGTGAAAATGTTAATCCGGCAAATTAGATCTTTCGGGAGCCTGTGTAATGCACTGGTGTGCATGTTGGCTATATGCCAAAAGCCTGAAGGTACATTCAAGGCACCCACCTATTTATTAGGCGGATCTGATTTTTCACGCACACCGCAGGGCGGGTTTATTTACACCAAAATAACTATGCTGACGACTATGGTCTTTTCGCTTTTGGCTGCACAAAAACAACATTATAGAGAAAACAACAGGTTCACTTCTTTTTTAAAAGGCTGCTTCATAGATTTACGGCAAACTTTTTTCCCAAAGGACGCTGTTTTCTCTGTACCAAAAGGCTGTTTGAGACTATAGTCCGGCGCCGGACTGTAGGAATTGGAACTATTTAAGACCGAAAAAAGAGCCGCTCCGCTTGCCTGGAGGATGCAGCCTCAGGATTTCGAGGATATTGTCGGCCAGCCACATCTGCTCGACAGGAACAAGCCTCTCAGACGCCTGATCGAAGAAGATAAACTGGTTTCCGTAGTCTTTTACGGCCCTCCTGGAACAGGCAAGACCGCGCTTGCCCATATCCTTGCCGGAAAAACAGAGGCCAGGTTCATCTCGATCAATGCAGTCACTGCAGGAATCAGGGACATCAGGGAGGCGGTGGATTCCTCAAGAGGCCGGCGATCAATCCTCTTTGTAGACGAGATACACAGATTCAATAAGACACAGCAGGATGCATTACTGCCGCATGTTGAAAATGGCTCGATCATCCTTGTCGGCGCGTCTACCCAGAACCCCTTCTTCTGTCTTGTTCCTGCCCTGTCCTCGCGCTCGCTCATCTTCCGGTTTCAGCCGATACCTGCGGACGATCTGAAAAAACTGCTCTACAGGGCGATCTCTGACAGCAGGGGTCTGGCAGAATATGATATAACGCTCCAGCCGGAGGCTGCTGATTTTATCGCCTCTATCAGTGATGGTGATGCGCGAAGGGCCCTTAACATCCTCGAACTTGCATTCCTTTCATCCATCGAAAAAGACGGCAATATAGCGGTTATCACTCTTGCCCAGGTTAAGGAGTCCACTCAGAACAGTACGCTCTATTATGATGAAGATGAAAAATATAATACGATATCAGCCTTTATCAAGAGCATGCGGGGCTCCGATCCCGATGCGGCTGTGTACTGGATGGCAAAGATGCTTGAAGCAGGAGAGGATCCCTTGTTCATAGCACGAAGAATTGTTATATCTGCAGCCGAGGATGTGGGCAATGCAGACCCCCAGGCGCTTGTCCTGGCAGTCTCTGCGCTTCATGCCCTTGAAAGAACAGGCCTGCCTGAAGGGCGGATTCCTCTTGCAATGGCAGCGCTCTATATTGCTGCTGCACCCAAAAGCAATGCAGCATATTTGGCCATAGACAGGGCAATGGATGCTGTAAGAAATGAGCCTGCCTGCAGCGTGCCGGATCATCTGAGGAGCTCAGACTATAAGGGCGCAAAGAGGCTTGGGGCAGGCGTCGGTTATTTATACCCCCATGATTTTGACGGAAATTATATAAAGCAGCAATATCTGCCGGCACAGAAGACTTATTACACCCCCTCTTCCGAGGGTTTCGAAAAAATAATACAGGAAAGACTGCAGAAAGGGAGGGAAACATCTGATGGATAGCATGATATATGTTGGTATCGCCATTGCGATCGGCATTACTGTCGGCCTTGTGATGAGCCTTGTATACAAAAGCTCACTCAAGAGCCAAAAGGAGACTATTGACGTTGACAAAGACAAGGTCATTGAGCTCGCGCAGAAAGAAGCTGCCCATATCAAAAAAGAGGCAACGCTCGAGGCAAAAGATATAGTTTATCAGGCCAAGAGTGAGGCAGAAAAGGAACTGAAGGAGCGCCGCAATGACGTTACCCAGCTGGAAAAACGCCTCAGACAGAAAGAGGAGACGCTCGACCGCAAGACAGACTCCAATGAAAAGCGCGAGCAGGAATTAAACAGCCGGGAACGTGATTGCAACGCAAGGGAACGTTCGGTTAAAGAAAAAGAGGAGGCATATATTCAGATCCTCAGGGATCAGACTGCAATGCTCGAAAAGCTCTCAGGCATTTCTACTGAAGAGGCGCGGCAGGAGATTCTGAGACGCACTGAGGAAGATGCCCGTCTTGAGGTCGGAAAACTTGTCAAGAAGATCGAAGACGAGGCAAGGGAGACTGCCGAGAAAAAGGCAAAAGAGATAATAGGCTTTGCAGTGCAGCGATACTCAAGCGACTATGTTGCCGACGCAACAGTAAGCGCAGTGAGCCTTCCCGGCGATGAGATGAAGGGCAGGATAATCGGTCGTGAAGGAAGAAACATCAGGGCGCTTGAGGCAGCCACCGGAGTTGATCTCATAGTTGATGACACGCCCGAAATGGTAACGCTTTCGGGTTTTGACCCAGTCCGGCGCGAAATCGCCAAGATTTCTCTTGAGCGTCTGATTTCAGACGGCAGGATACATCCCACGAGGATCGAGGAAGTTGTAGAGAAGGTCAAAAAAGATGTTGACGCCACGATCAGGGAAGAGGGAGAGAAGGCGGTATTTGATCTGGGGCTCTCCGGTATCCACCCCGAGCTTATCAAGACACTCGGCCGATTGAAATACCGTACTTCATACGGCCAGAACATACTGCAGCATTCACGCGAAGTGGCATACCTGGCAGGCATGATGGCTGCAGAGATAGGATCAGATCAAAAACTGGCCAAACGAGCGGGCCTTCTGCATGATCTTGGCAAGGCTATAGACCATGAGATCGAAGGTTCGCATCAGGAGATAGGATCAGACCTTGCAAAGAAGTTCGGCGAAAACTACAAGGTGGTAAATGCAATATTTGCCCATCATGGAGACGCCGATCCCCTGACTGTTGAGGCGGCGCTGGTGGCAGCCGCGGATGCGCTCTCGGCAGCGCGGCCGGGTGTGAGGCGTGAAAGCATAGAGAATTATCTCAAGCGCCTGGAGGATCTTGAAAAACTTGCACTCTCTTTCAAGGGTGTCGAAAAGTGCTATGCCATCCAGGCGGGAAGAGAGATCAGGATAATTGTAAAGCCTGATGAGGTCAATGATGAACTGTCCGCACTTATCGCCCGTGATCTTTCGAAAAAGATCGAGGCAGAGATGTCCTATCCAGGGCAGATCAAGGTGACCGTCATCAGGGAATCAAGGCATGTTGAATATGCAAAATAGTATCATGGCTACACGCGGAAGTGTGCGGGTTATTATGTTTATGGATTCTTTGGAAAAGCGTATTGCGTCGTTCCAGCAGTCTGTTGAGCGGCAATGACGGATAACGGGGATGGAAGGACATCTTGGCTATGAAGATTCTCTTTATTGGTGATATCGTCGGCAAGGTCGGAAGGCAGGCTGTTAGCGCCTGCCTTCCCGGTCTGGTTGAGAAGCATGCGGTCAATTTAGTGATAGCTAACGGCGAAAATATTGCTGCCGGCTTCGGTCTTACCGAGAGCCTCGTCCAGGATCTCTTCAAAATGGGCATACATGTTATAACCACAGGCAATCATGTCTGGGACAAAAAGGAGTTCGTAGCGTATATATCAAAGGAAAACCGGGTTATCCGGCCTGCCAATTTTGCGCCGGGCACGCCTGGGTACGGCAGCATTGTCTATACCCTGCCTGATGGATTAAAGGTCGGCGTAATGAACCTCTCCGGCAGGATCTTCATGTCCCCGGTTGACTGCCCGTTTCGGACTGCCGAGGATGAGATCAGGCGTCTGCAGAATGACACAAAGATCATTATCATTGATCTTCATGCCGAGGCAACATCTGAAAAGATCGCATTCGGATATTTTGTTGACGGAAAGGCAACCGCTGTCATAGGCACACATACGCATGTGCAGACCGCGGATGAAAAGATCCTCGAAAACGGAACTGCCTATATCACTGACGTCGGCATGACCGGTCCTTCTCATTCTGTCATCGGCATTGATGTGGAGCAGATCATCCGCCGTTTTCTGACCGGCATGCCTGACAGGTTTCAGGCAGCCCAGGGAAGAGCGCTACTGTCGGCAGTGGTAATCGGGATTGACAGTACTTCAGGTATGGCAAAAAGTATTGAGCGTATCCAGATGAATTACCCATAGTCATGCCGCAGAATACAATCGAATTGAGAGGGGAAATTATGTTGAGGATATATCATGCCTTGTGAGAAGCATTCCATGAAATAAACAGCCATAAAGCTACTCCCTTTTCGATATTTCCTTATTGCATGTACCAGAATCTGCCGTTAAGCGTTCTGGATATTCGTATCTTTCCGGTGGCATAGTCAACAGACACTTCTTCATCCACGGTAGTCTTCTCCTCGCGGGTAATATTATTTTCGAATATCTTTCCTGTAATCACAATGTCATAGTTTACTGCGTATCTGTTTGGGGCGATTCTATGAATGGTCAGGTTACTGAGATTAAACCTGATGTCATCAAACACGGTAAAACTGTTTCTGAGGTGCTCCTCCAGATCCGACAGAGTTGTGCCGTCTCCGGCCTGCCACTCATCGCCGACAAAGCTCATTAACTGCACGTCATTTCTCGATTCATAGGCCCCTTTGAAAGCCTGATAGAATTCTCTTATCTTATCCAGAGCAGCGCTTTCGGGAATTTCCGGCACTGGCGGCGCCTTCGGAACACTCACCCTGTTCTTCAGATTTCTGAGCATCTCTTTTGCATAAAAAAGTCTGTAGTTCATCTTATCAAGCCACTTCATCATGACATCCTTCTGCCCTCTGATAAGGTCCGGATCTGCAGAGACCTTCCCAAAGAATGCCCCTATCTCATCCTCCATTGATATCACTGATTCCCATAATTTGATATCCTGTCCATCAAGCAAATGTACTGCGTTATATTCAAGATTCGAAAACCTTCCGTCAAGCTCACTGTACTCACCTACAAGAACTGCATATCTCTGCTTTTTTTTGAGATAAGCGTTATACTCCGCAAGTTTTTTGGAAAGAACTGCGACCATTGCCGATGCCTTCCGGCGGATCACAATGTCCCGAGCTCCCCTGGAAAGATCATTAAGATAGGCAAAGTCAAGCGAAACCGTGTCACCCTCCTGCTTCCATATATGAAAGGTAAACCCAGCTGGATAGTAAGTCCTGCCTATGGCATCAAAGAAATTATCATCCGATGCATTTACTTTTTCGATACCACTGATAACAGCGTCCATGTCTTCAGCTGCAATCAGATAAAAGTATACGCTCTGTATCCAGAAATAATGCTCCGGGAAATAGGCATTCTTCACGAATTCAAACTGGGCATCAATATATGCATCCAGTTTGATGCTGTATTTTGAGGCGATGTCAAATATCCGCGCCTGTTTCAGTTTATCTATAATGGCGGCAAGAAATGCATCCGCATCCTTTCTGGACATGACAAACCCCTCTTTATTGTAATCCTCAAGAGTCATGCCGTCTCTGACATGCATTTCCGGGTTGATGAGCACAGTTTTGCCGTTGCCAAGATTGTAGCGCATGGAAGTTTTTCTGTTCTGCAAGTCAGCGATAATGGAGCCTGCTCTGCGAAAGCTTCCGCCTAAGGCAGAGAGATAGGCAAGATCATCACTGATCCGTTCGCGGCTTATCCTGATACGGTCGCTTAACCTCTGAAAGAAAACAAGCTGCTCTTTTGTCTCTGGCAATGCCTTGTAATATGCCTCAACGGCAGGCGTAAACCTGTCGATATAATAGAAAAGCGATTTGCCGGAATCCGTGCTGAGCGGTTTGTCCGCAAGAAACCGCCGAATTGCCGCAAGGTCCTTTTTGATCATATCCATCTCTTTTTCGACAGAGACAATACGCTCCGCTCTTGTCATGATAAGGCTGATAGTGGCAAGCCACCTACTATTATCATGCTGTCTGATTTTGTACATGACGCCCGAAATATAATCTGCAATCTCATACAGATAATCATACCGGGAACTGCTGTTCCATTCTGGAAATACAAGCTTGGGCATATTGATATACTCACTGTCCGGCCACGCTGCGTTTTTTAGCTCCCCTGGAACCGCATCCCACGCACCTCCGTCAAAGGCCCGGATAGCCCAGAGCCTTCTGTCCATCTGTTCGAGTCCCATGAAGGCATCGGTTCCGCTCCAGGCCTGCTCATAAACCATTCTCTCATATTCCTGTATATTCAGGGAAGCCTCAGTGTTCATATAACTTTTGGCTGTGCTGTTGACGTTTGTTATGGTAATTTCCTTTGTTATGGCTCCCTGGGCCTCCTCAATCCGCACCGTAATGGTATCAGGCCCCCCTGAGAGAGACTGGAGTTCTGCGTATGCAGCGTTCTTGCAGTTCCTGATTGCGGCAAGCAGAGAGGCCCTTTTAGATGCATGCGTCCCTTTTTCAGGTATATCCTGCAGTATTGCCGCATTAGTAAGCGCACCGGCAACAATCCGGTCGAGCAGATTCATATTCTTGGTTTTTATAGCCTTTGCAGTCATTGAGCCGCAATCTTTTGCAAATACTTCCACCTCGGGCAGTCTCTTCAAAGCATCGGCATACCTCTGAAGCGTCAGTTTGAGATTCCCCTGATTCATCTTTGCAAGTTCTGCCATAGACTGCCGTGAAAGTGTCTTATGCTCTTCAATCTTTGCAAGCCGGTTAAGGTAGCCGAGCAGGCCTGCCAGGGCCTGTTTTATTTCAGCTTTTGATTCTATAAGTTTTGACTGTTCGTAAGTCCCGGCGTCGGTTGCTGACCCGATCCAGACACCTTCCCACCAGCTCGGCTCAGGCCATGCCTGCTGAAGTTCTTCGGTATAGTATGTCCTGAAAAGTCCCCTCCAGCCCTCATTTTGCAGAACCTTGCGCCAAAGGTGCTCCACAGAGGCGGGAGTGACCGGGATAGGGTCTCCCTCCCCCAGTTTTCTGCCTGACTGGGCGGCTCTCGGTTTCAGAACCGGATCTGCCTCGATGCTTCCATAAAGGCTTTCGAGCTTCACTCCGGTCTGCTGTTTTTCGAGTTCCGCGACTGATGCACGCCAGATCTGAAAAGCGGTTGTGGCAGCCGTTACTGTTGCGGTAGAAAGGCCTACAGCAGCAAGCAGCGCCTTGCCTGAGGCAGATCCTGCATACTCTGAAATGCCCAATAAGGAAGCTGAAATGGCAGCCTCAGTGTAATCTTCACTGTATACCTTGCCGCCGATGTCAATGACTCCGGATATTCTGCTGACCCATTTATTGTATTTATCAAGATCGTCGTATATCTGCTTGGTTGCTGCATCCACCCCGGCCTTTTCTGCCAACTGTGCAAAATGATCAAGCAGTTCTCCATAGGCGCCCGGATATCCGGCAGTGGCTATCTGATCCAGAAAATCACCAACAGCGCCCGCAGCCGGCGCCGGTTCGGCCGTTGCTGAACCCGGCAGCAGAAAAAAGGCGGCTATAAAAGGAAGAAGGAAAATACTGAAAAATCTTAGGGTATTCCGTCTAAAAAGAAAACTGAATATATCAGTCATACTCTGTGCCGGAGCAGAGACAGACTATCTGTTGTCCCATACCACAACATTACTCGCTCCACTCGTTTTTCCCCCGTCATCAACAGCCTTAACCTGATAATAAAGCAAAGTAGCCTCCTGTGCAACAGGATCTGTAGTGAACTTGATACTCGTGCCGCCTACTGTGTCAACCTCAGTCCATGGCCCGCCTAAGCTCTTTCCTTCATACACAATATATTCGGATGCTCCGGGTGAGGCCTCCCACTCAAGACCTATCTGGTGGCGCTTCATGGATACAGGAAACGGCTGGACAGTCAGATTCTTTGGCGGCTGAAGCCCTCCCGCGGCGCTGCCGCCGGATTTGCCTTCAGCGCCGTCCGTCTGGGTAGTTATCTCGCCTGTTGTCGGATCAACACAGATGAAAGGGCCGCTGCCCGCAACTGTTCCGGTCCCGATGTTTTCACTGTCACTCAGTCCGAAAATCAGGGGATTCTTCATACTGAAGACCTTCAGACCCTTCTGGCCGAACGTCAGAATGAAAGCCGTGGAGCCGCGGTCTGAATAGAATTTACCACTCTTTGAAGATATAACATTGCGGTTGAAACTGATCGAAACGAAAATTCCCTTCGCGTCTGATGCGACGCCGTTTAACGTGTATCTGAGATCAATCCCGTCAAAAAGACTGAAATCCTTCCTTACTGCACGGTCAAGCGCAGCATAGTCTCCCTCAAAATCATCACTGACATGAGTCATAAATCCTGCAGGGTCTTCATAAATATATGCTGTGACAAGGTTGTCGAGGAGTTCTTTTATAAGAGCCTGCATATTGCGATCTGAGACTGTCACCTCTTTGCGTGTGTTGTCAATATCATTCGTCTTTCCGGTGGTGTCCAAAATCTTGAGAAAGATAACATAGGTCTTCGATATCTCAGGCGCAAAGCTGTACACAAAAGTCCCGTCATCGGCAAGCCTGGCCTTCTCCCACTTCTCCATACCATCAACTGAGATCAGCACTGCACCGATCCGTCCATTTCCAGATGAGGCCTTTCCCT
>CAYUNK010000035.1:0-26078 GCA_964446125.1 uncultured Nitrospiraceae bacterium
GACCTTGATCATCGGGTTGATCGCCGGGCCAGCGGTATCCTTGTAAGGGTCGCCGACTGTATCGCCGGTTACAGAGGCCTTATGTCCGTCGCTGCCCTTCTTGTGAACAACGCCCTTGGAATCGGTAACGCCGTCCTCAAATGCCTTCTTGGCATTGTCCCATGCGCCGCCGCCGCTGGTCATCGCAATCGCCTGGAAGAGTCCTGTAAGGATGCTGCCGATCAATACGCCGCCCAGAGCCTCTTTACCAAGAAGCAGGCCGACAGCAATAGGAGCCACAACAGGTATCAGGGCAGGAACCATCATCTGCCTGATAGCTGACTGGGTAACGATATCTACGCACTTGCCGTATTCAGGCTTGCCTGTGCCCTCCATAATGCCTTTTATCTCCCTGAACTGCCTCCTGACTTCGTCAACAATGCTGCCTGCTGCCTTGCCTACCGCCTCCATCAGAAGGGAGCCGAAGTAGTAGGGAAGAAGGCCGCCGATAAAGAGTCCTGCCAGAACCATAGGGTTCGAAAGGTCAAAAAGGACTTCTGTAGCGAATGACCTTGAATACTCTGCAAAGAGAACAAGTGCGGCAAGTCCTGCCGAGCCGATTGCATAGCCCTTGGTAACTGCCTTTGTGGTGTTGCCGACTGCATCAAGAGGATCTGTGATATTGCGGATCTCCTCAGGCAGTCCTGACATCTCGGCAATGCCGCCTGCGTTGTCAGTGATAGGGCCGTAAGAGTCAATCGCAACCACAATACCGGTCATCGAAAGCATAGAGACCGCCGAAAGCGCTATCGCAAAGAGACCGCCTGAAAGATCGCCGTCAAAGCCTCCTCCTAAATGATATGCGCCGAGGATCGAGGCGACGATCACAAGCACAGGCGCGCCGGTAGACTTCATGCTGACTGCAAGGCCGGCGATAACGTTTGTGCCGTGTCCTGTCAGGCTTGCCTGTGCAATATGCTTAACAGGGGCATATTCCTTGGCAGTAAAGTATTCGGTAATGACGACGATCAGGCCTGTCAACGCAAGACCGATCAGGGCCATCAGGAATACATTCATCTGGGTAAATGAAGGGTGGGCTACTACCGATGCCATAGCCTCAGGGCTCTTCAGAAACTCTCCGGTCGCAAAATAAAACGTTATTGCAGCAAGCACACCTGCAACAGCCAGCCCCTTGTAGAGCGCGCCCATGATGTAATTGTTCTTGCCGAGCCTTACTGCAAAGGTTCCGATAATGGATGCGATGATGGATATGCCGCCAAGCAGCAGGGGAAATTCGACCCATGGGCTGTCGGCGCCGAATACGGTCTTGGCAAGGAGCATTGCGGCAACGAGCGTAACCGTGTAGGTCTCGTAAAGGTCAGCGGCCATGCCTGCGCAGTCGCCTACGTTGTCGCCTACGTTGTCTGCGATAACCGCAGGGTTTCTGGGATCATCCTCAGGGATGCCTGCCTCTACCTTTCCTACAAGGTCTGCGCCTACGTCAGCAGCCTTTGTGTAGATGCCGCCTGCTATACGTGCAAAGACGCTCATCAGGGAACAGCCGAAACCCAGGCCGATCAGAGCATGGAAGGCCTCCTCGGGAGCAGACTGCTGCGCAATGAAATAAAAGCCTGCAAGACCGATAATGCCCAGGCCTACAACCATAACGCCTGTAACTGATCCGCCCTTGAACGCAAGGCCAAGCGCCGCCTGAAGGCCTTTGCTTGCAGCAGCGGTTGTGCGGACGTTTGCCCGAACAGTAACCCACATGCCGACAAACCCGGCAAGCGCAGAGCCGACCGTTCCGATAACAAAGCCGGCAGCCGTCCAGATTCCGAGATTAAACGCTACTATCATGATGACAAGAACAACAGCAACAACAGCAACAGTTTTGTACTCACGGGCAAGGAAGGCATAAGCGCCCTCTTTGACCGCATTGGAAATCTCCTGCATCTTTGTATTCCCTGCGTCCTGTTTTGAAACCCAAATCGCGGTCATTACAGCGTATATAACGCCTAACACTCCGCAGCCCAGGGCAAATAAGATAGTTGCACTCATTAACAAATCCTCCTTGAATTAGGGTTTAGTAACCGGTATTCTGAAAATCGAGTTAGTATTTACAATCCGGCCAAATAATGCAAATTATAAATATTTATGCAGAAGCAAGAAAATCTTATTAGTAAGATTTATCCGGGGTATTTGTCTGATATATAGTCCTTCAGGTAATGGTTCTCTGCCCTGAGATCAGACACCTGGGCCTTTACCACATCCCTGATGGATAACATGGCAACGATCTTTGTATTTTCTACAATCGGCAGGTGTCTGATCCTGTTTTTTATCATGATGGTTGTGACATAGCAGAGGTCGTCTTCGATCTCGGAGATAATCAGATTCGTGGTCATCACCTCGCTAACCTTGATGTCCTTGAAAAGGGTATTGCCTTTTCTCGTCCATGACTTAAGCACATCCCGCTCCGTAAACATCCCGACAGGCCTGCCGCCGTCTGCTACGATCAGCGCTCCCACTTCATGTTCGACCATCTGGTTAATCGCATCCGCAACTGACTTATCCTTGTCAATCGAGATGATGTTCGTATTAATCGGACCTAAGATCTCTTTTACGATCATGGCGCATCACCTATCCTTTCTTCCGGAAGTTTAATATTTCTTGACTTCCCTGCCCGAATACTTCGCAAAGACAAGGGCAGTTGTCCTGTATACCATATGAGCCATCTTTGAATATGGAGCATATGCAAAAAGGAAGAATACCGAAACAAGATGAATGAAATAGGTCGGATATGCAAGCATCCTGACATCAGCAAGTCTCAGCACCTGCGCCAGAATTCCGGTCACGACTATCGTGGTTATCACACTGATAAAGAGCCAGTCATAATAACTGCCCGCGCCGGCCTTTTCTGCATTCTTTCTTCTGTTGGTAATCACCTGAAGGATGCCCGCAAGCAGAATCAGCGCGCTCACATTGCCCAGGATCTTCATCGGGTCATACTGCGGATAGGGTGAGGGCCCGAAGTTCATCCAGAAAGACTTCTGAATACCGAAGAACTCATGGCCGTAAATATAGACAATCGCCCAGGTCGTTGTGATCGCAAGGCCGACAAATCCGAAGAAGACGAACATATGCGTCTTTGACCTGTCATTGGTTAGATCGCATTTGTCGAACCGTTTATGGGTCATGAACTCGAAGACGGTTTGAAGGATCATGGCAAGCATCGGCCCCTTGACCTTTCTCTGCCACGGATTGGCGCTCACCTCAATATTCTTTGTGAGGTCCTTCCAGTATTTCGTTATTCCCATAAAGAAGCCGAATGCCGCAAATAGCGCTGCAGATGTAAAGATAATATCAATATACATGACGCTCATGAATTTTTTTGCATACAGGATCTCACCTTCAGGGAAAAATGAATTCCCCTGCATCATTATTGCTGCGATGAATATAATGACCGGCAATGCAAGAAGTCCGAGCAGCGCCTTTGGGCTGCCGACCGCCTTTGCAAGGAAACCGGGGGTTGCGTAATGCTCTATGCTCAGCTTTCTTACAGCCCCGAGAACCTCGCCCGGTTTCGCGCCCCTGGGGCAGTAAGCAGTGCAGTCGCTGCACTGGTGGCAGAGCCACACATCAGGGTTGCTGATGAGGCGGTCCTTAAGCCCCCATTGGGCATGGATCATCTCTTTTCTTGGGAATGGGCTGTCTTCCGGAGTAACATTGCATACTACGGAGCAGGTTGCGCACTGGAAACACTTCTTTACTGACTCACCGCCTGCTGCGATGATATCGTTTATGAAATTGATATCAGGTTTTATGGTCTGCTCTGCCATGTACTTCCTCCTCAATAAGTGATCAGTGCCAGCGTTTCTGACACGTAATACTGCTAACTGACACTCTCATCAGAAGCCCTTGAACGGATTGGGGCCTACCTCGTCAATCCTCTTCATGAAATCATCAATCATGGCAGGCAGTTTATCATAGTCCGATATAGCCACCTGCATCAGCTGACACCGGTCAGCCTCCAGCTGAAGCTTGCTCAGCGTCTCCTGGAGCTTGCCAAAACGGTAATTGGCGAGTTCGCTGCCTTTGACAAAGTGACACTGATAGTTCTCGCCATATTTGCATCCGAGCAGGATCATGCCGTCTATGCCCTTTGAAAGGGCGTCTGTCACCCATACAAGGTTTGTGGAGCCAAGACACCTTACCGGGACAATCCTGACTGCAGGATGGAGCTTCATCTTGTTTATGGCAAGACTGTCGAGCGCAGGGTACGCATCATTTTCACAGGCAAGCACAATAATACGGTATCCTTCATCCGGCACATCAATGCCTTTTATCATCGAGCCGACAATATCAACACTGAAGTCCTTGAACGATACGATCCTCTCAGGACAGGCTCCCATGCAGGTGCCGCAACGCCTGCAGCGGTTCAACCGGTAAAAGGGGGTGCCCTTTTCGTCCTCATCAATAGCCCCAAACGGACACTCCTCTGTGCAGCGCTTGCATGCCGTGCACTTGATCATCATCGGGTCAGGATAGGTGGTATCCCATGCCCTGGGATGCACTGCCATGCCTTTGGCTACGTGTTCAACACACTGAATGGCCTTGAGCGCTGCTCCTGCTGCATCATCAGCAGCCTCTGACATGTTCATCGGCTGCTTCACGCATCCTGCGGTATAGATTCCGGTTCTTCTGGTCTCATACTGAAAGCAGATGAAGTTGGAATCTGCAAAACCATACGCGCCTTCAAGCGTCGGTATTTCCGGGCCCTGGCGGTACGTAAGGTTCAGTATTGAATCAGGCTTAGGCGTCTGCTCAAGAAATGCCTTCTTTGCATCATCGCCCTTTTTGCCGGCCTCGGTGAGTGCGTCAAAATATTCCTGGGTAGCCCTTGTTGCAGGCACAATGCCGGTGGCAAGAACCACAAGGTCTGCCTCGACCTTTATCTTCTCGCCCAGGAGTGTATTGTCTGCCTCAATATAGAGGTTGCCTGCTCCGGCATCGGTAACGGCCGTAACATCTGCCTTTGTCAGCAGCACGCCCGGATCATTCTGGATATTTTTATAGAAGAGTTCGCTCTGGCCGGGTGTTCTGATATCCTTATAGAAGATCATGGCTACTGAATCGCCATTGCTCTGTCTCACATACTTAGCCTGCTTGAGCGATGCGCCGCAGCAGAAGGATGAACAGTACGGAAGATGGTTTGCATCCCGCGACCCTGCACACTGGATAAAGGCGACGTTTTTTGCCTCTTTGCCGTCTGAAGGCCTGAGGAGCTTGCCGTTTTTTGCGAGTTCCTCCATCTGCACGTTGGTGATCACATTCGGATGACCGTAACCAAGGTGTTCAAGCCTTGAAGCGTCATAGGGCTTCCAGCCTGCTGCCATAACAAATGCTCCGACCTTTATCGTCTGGCTCGCGCCGTTTGTGTTCAGCGTCACATCAAAGAGACCGGGCTGGCCGTCTGTCTTTTCGACCGACGTTGATGTGAGGATCGTAACATTGGGGTTTGCCTCCACTTCCCTGATCTTGTCGAATATTCTCGGCTCGTCAAGCTTTTCGTAGGGGTACAGCCTCGGGGTTTCCTTATACACCTTTGCCGACCAGCCGCCAAGCTGAGCCTCTTTTTCTACCAATATGACCTTGTATCCGGCATTTGCTGCCTCGATCGCTGCAGTAATGCCGGTGATGCCGCCGCCTATCACCATAATCGTGCTGCTCAGGTCAGCGAGAATATTGGGTGATGGCATATCACCCTTCTGGACCTTGATCACGCCCATCTTCATATAGTCTTCAGCCACTGCCTGGGTATCTTCATTCTGCGGCTCCTGGGTCCAGGCAATAAACTCCCGCAGATTCACCCGCTCTGTGATTGCGCCCGGGAAGTCGAACTCTTCAAACTTGACGCGGGGGGAGCAGGCGCCGACTACAACACAGTTCGTGCCTTCCTTTATGTCATTGTTTATCATTTCAAGTCCTGCCGGACTGCAGAGGATATCGTGGTCCTTGACCACTTCAGAAGCAATCCTCGCGCCCCCGGCAGTGGACTTTTTCAGATCATCCACATTGATAGCCTCACCGATGCCGCAGCCTTTACAGATATAAACGCCGAATTTCTTTTCCATTGTCTGATCCTACCTCCTTGCGCTCTGAATGCTTTTGATTGCGACCCCGGTTGCATCCTGCACTGACCGGGCAACGTCAACAGGACTCTTGAGAGTGCCTACTGCATAGATGCCCTTCTTGAGCGCGGCTGCTGCAACAAAACCATCAGGCGTGTATGAGATCTCTCCAGGTATCTTCGCAGTCTTGGTAGAGGGGACCATTCCTGCCGCAAGAACGACCATATCGAACTTCACCTTTATCTTCTTGCCTGCCATGATATCCTCTGCCTCGACAATCACATCTTTTGTCTCGGGATCTTCCGTAATCCGGGCTACCTTACCCTTGATAAATGAAACATTCGGGTCTTCCTTCACCTTCCAGTAGAACTGCTCATATCTGCCCGGGGTTCTCAGGTCAATGTAGTATATGCTGGCCTTTGAATCCTTGTACTGATCCCGCAGATAGGTTGCCTGCTTCATCGAGGCCATGCAGCAGATGTAAGAGCAGTAGGGAAGGTGGTTCTCATCGCGTGAGCCTGCGCACTGCACAAAGGCTATGTTCCTGGCCGGCTTATTGTCTGAGGGTCTCAGGATCTTTCCGCCGGTAGGACCGTTTGGAGATGCGAGCCTCTCCATCTGCATATTCGATATGACATTGGTGATCTTGCCCGAGCCCAGATTGTCGAGCTTCGAGATATCATAGCCGTCCCATCCGGTTGCAAGCACAATTGCGCCGACATTGATGTTGATTGTCTGGGGTTTCATATCAAGTTCTATGGCGTCATACCTGCAGGCTTCAACGCATTTTGCGCATGACGCACCCTTGCAGTTCTTTGCGTCTATTGCATAGAGAAACGGAAAGGCCTGGTTGTGGGTTATATAGGCAGCCTTTGTCTTATTCAGGCCAAAATTGAATTCATTGGACATCTCGACCGGACAGGCCTCAGCGCAGGCATTGCATCCGACGCACTTGTCGTTGACAAAGCGGGGGCTCAGCCTGATAGTGACATCATAGCTGCCTTCCTGCCCCGAGATATTTTCGACCTCGGCAAGGGTATGAAAGGTTATGTCGCCGCTGTTTTTTATCCTTTTGTAATTCATTTCGAGTCCGCAGTTGGGGGGGCAGAGCTTTGGGAAATACTTGTTCAACTGCGTAACTCTTCCGCCAAAAAACGGGGTCTTCTCCACAAGGATGACCTCGTAGCCGGCCTCAGCAGTCTCTATTGCTGCTGTCAGGCCGCTGAAGCCTCCGCCGATCACCAGGACTTTCTTCTGTTGTGACATTTCTGATCCTCCTTAAAGGCGCTCGTTCTCTACTTCTTTCTGAAAACTGCAGATTGCAGGGAACAACAAGGTGCTTTATTTGCGCACTGCAATATGCAGTCTTGCCTGGGGAAAAAAGAAGGGGAGGGCAATGCCCTCCCCTATCACGGTTTAATTAGGGATACATCTGCACATAGGGAACCTTCTTGAATTCCCATGTATTTGTCTCGCTGTTGTACTTCGAGTTGGTGAAGCACTTCCAGTTTTCGTCGTCAATCTTGTTGAAGTCTCCTCTGTAGTAATACCCGGGATACCTGGACTCCTCCCTGAAGAGGATATGCCTTGCATGCGCCTCTACCGACAGGATTCTGTGGTAGTTTTCGAAGCACCTGAGAAGCTCATGAAGGTCTTTAGCCGCCATCTTTGCAGCATCCTCCTTCAGCATCTCGAGCTTTGCAAGACCTGTCTCGAGCATCGTCTTTGAGGTCATATACCAGGTTGCAACACCGCCAAAGTACTCGTCGGCGATCTTCTGAAGCCTCAGCTGAAGTGCCTTGGGTCCGATGTAGTTGGGATTTACCGCAGGGTCTGTTGAATAGGTCTTGTATTTCTCATATATCTCAAACGGCAGATACAGCTCAGCGGCGATCTCGTCAAGGCTCATCTTCGGAGACGGCTTGTAGTCTGGATTATCAAGGATATAGGCTATTGCCGACTTGGCAACAAGCCTTCCCTCTGCATGAGAGCCTGAGGAGAACTTGTGGCCTGATGCGCCGACAACGTCGCCGGCCATGAAGAGGCCCGGAACCGTTGACATCCTGTTATAGCCCCAGCTGTAGTGCTCAGGTGTGCCCGGCAGGTCGCCAGGGCCGCTTACCCAGAAGCCTGCACAGCCTGCATGGGAGCCCAGAAGATAAGGCTCTGTAGGCATGATCTCAGAAGGGGTCTTGTCAGGCTCGATGTTGTTGGCTGCCCAGATCGAAGCCTGTCCGATGGCCATATCAAGGAAGTCTTCCCATGCCTCTGCCTCGAGGTGCTTCATCTTCTTTGCGCCTTCTTTTTCGCCGAGCTTCTCCTTAAATGCTGCGCCCAGTTCAGCCATTGCCGTATGGGTGTTCATCAGGATCGGGCCCTTGCCGTCCTTCATGGCCCTCATCATCAGGTGATTCCTGATGGCAGTGCCCATGCCCTTTGCATATTCGCCATATCTTGCGACAGCGTCATCAAAGTATTCCTTGTTTGTGCAATAGTCCTCGCCGAAGCTGTCGGTTGCCTTTGCCTTGAAGAAAAGGAACCATGCGCCAACAGGGCCGTAGCCGTCCTTGAATCTTGCAGGCACGAATCTGTTTTCCATAAGCGTAAGCTCAGCGCCGGCCTGCATGCCGAAGGCGTAGCCTGAGCCGCAGCTGAATACAGGATACCAGGTCCTGCCCATGCCCTCACCGACCGACCGCGGCCTGAAGCAGTTAACTGCCCCTGCAGTTGCGCAGAGTATTGCCTTGGCCTTGAAGGAGTAGATCTTGTTCTCTCTGGTGCTGAAGCCGATGGCTGCGCCTACGTTCTTGCCGTTGGTGTCCATGACTGCCTTAACAATGAAGACTCTTTCAAAATGGTTCTGCTCCATGCCGGTCTTCTCACGGTTAAGCGCGAGGGCCTTCTTTGCCGCCTCTGCAACAATAACCTTGTATGACTCGCCATTGATCATGATCTGCCATTTGCCGGACCTGACCGGCGTTCCGCCGTCCTTGAGGCTCGCCTTTCCTGCATCTCTTGCCTGGAAGCCGTCGAGGGAGAATCCATCATCGCCTTTTTTCCAGATCGGCAGTCCCCACTCTTCAAAGAGCTGTACTGAATTGTCAACGTGCCTGCCCAGGTCAAATACGAGGTCTTCCCTGATGATGCCCATCAGGTCGTTTCTTACGTATTTGACATAGTCGGCAACCTTGTTTTCGCCCACGTATGTATTGATAGCTGAAAGGCCCATTGCAACGGCGCCGCTTCTGTCGGTGGCGGCCTTGTCAACCATCACAACCTTAAGACCCTTTTCATTGGCCCAGCGCACCGCCTCATAAGCTGCGCCGCAGCCTGCCATGCCGCCGCCCATGATAAGAAGGTCGCACTCGACCTCTGTAACTGCAGGCTTCTGGCAATACGAAAATGTACAAGTTTCTTTTTCCATTTATATAGTCCTCCTATTCTGTTCTTGCCGGACCGTTGAAGAACCCGGGCTTTTTAAGATCCGCAAAGTCTGGTGCCGGCTTGCCTGCATAAGGGTCTACAGAGCCTTCTGCGGTTGTTCTGATAGGGAATTTGAACCTCTTCAGAATCCCGTTCCTGAACTTGATCGTCCACATAATGGAGTCTGTGCCTCTCATCGGCATATTGCTTGAGCCGAGGGGAACAAAATCAGAATAACCCCTGGTCTCGATAGCCTGCTGAGGGCATATCTTTACGCAGTTGAAGCACTCCCAGCACTGCTCCGGTTCCTGGTTGTATGCCTTCATCAGGTCCCTGTTGAGGGCCATCAGATCGTGAGGGCATATATACTGGCAGGCAGTCTTGTCCTGCGCCTTGCATCCATCACACTTCTCAGTAATAACAAAACTTGGCATTGCTTGATCCTCCTGTAAGAATTTTGAGACTTATATTGAGCCTGAAAAACAGGCTTTGCAAACTGAAACTGCCTTCACCCCCTCTCACAAATAATAGGGCATTGAATTTTGAACAGGGACTGACTGTTTTGTCAACCCCTATTCAATAACCGGCTATATGAATAGTCTATTTATCAAGACTCTGATAGTACTTGATCAGTATCTCTGCCACCTCAGGCCGCGAGAATTCCTTGGGTGGAGCAATCCCCTGGCCCAGCATTTCACGAACCTTTGTGCCGGAAAGCAGAACAAAGTCTTCCTTCTTGTGATCAGGGGCCTCGCACATCATCACAACCTTGTTCAGTTTCTTTGAGTATGCCGTATGGTCTGCCTTGAAGATCTCTATCTTAAGCGCGCCTGCAGGCACCTCATTATCAAAGATGGTCTGGGCATCAAATGCGCCGTAGTGATCGCCTACGCCTGCATGGTCGCGGCCCACAATAAAGTGCGTTGCCCCCATATTCTGGCGGAATACTGCATGCAATACGCCCTCCCGCGGACCGGCATAGAGCATATCAAAACCATACCCTGTAACCATGGCGCTGTTTTTCGGGAAATACAGCTCCACCATCTTGCGGATTGCAGCATCGCGGACCGGCGCCGGTATGTCGCCTTTTTTCAGCTTGCCAAGCAGCATATGTATAACAAGTCCGTCACAACCAAGGCGTTTCATCGCCATATGGCAGAGTTCTTCGTGAGCCAGATGCATCGGGTTACGGGTCTGGAATGCGACAACCTTGTTCCAGCCGCGCTCTTTGATCTCGTTGCGGATTTCGACAGCCGTGCGGAAGGTGTCGGGGAATTCATCCTGGAAATACGAGAAGTTCAGCACCTTGATCGGCCCTGACAGGCAGATCTTGCCCTGCGCGTTGAATGCGTCAACACCAGGATGCGCCTCGCCTGCCCTGGGGCGGAAGACTTTTTCGGAGATGAGCGCCATATCTGCATCGCTGAATTCCTCAACTGCCTTTACATCCATGACAGCCAGCACAGGGTTGCCCTCAACATTGGGGTCTTTCAGTGCAATGCGGTCCCCGGCCTTAATGCCGCCTGCATCTTTCACCAGGTTCATGATCGGCACAGGCCAGAACAGGCCAGATGTTGTCTTCATATCATTTGCAACAGACAGGGCATCCGCCTTGTTCATGTAACCGGTTAAGGGGTTGAAGTAACCTCCCCCCAGCATAACCGCATTTGCAGCAGTAGCTGAACTCACAACAAGAGACGGCAGGCTTTTCGCTTCTTTCTGCAGGGCTTCATTTTCTGCCGTATCATAGACAAAGAGTGGATTTAGTTCATCAGAACCATGTGGCTTAATCAAAGACATTGCGCTTCCTCCTATATGGTTTTTACGGATATGTTCATGTTATTTCAGGTCAAGGGCGCTGCAGACCTTCACAAATATCTCATCAATCGTCCCGGAGCCGCCGTCAACTGATTTAAGGATATTCTTCCTGCTGTAGTAGTCTATAAGCGGGGCTGTCTGGGCAGTATATACATCGAGCCTCTTTCTGATAGTCTCTTCCCTGTCGTCATCCCGCTGGAAGAGTTCTCCGCCGCATTTGTCGCAGGCGCCCTCTTTCTTTGGAGCGCTGAAAAATACATTGTACATCTGGCCGCAGCCCTTGCAGGTCCTCCTGCCGGTCAGCCTCTTCATCAGATTCTCAAGCGGCACATCAACGCTGAGCGCTGCCGTAAGCGACATATTCAGTTTTTCGAGCATTTCATCAAGGGCCTCTGCCTGCTTTGTGTTTCTCGGAAAACCGTCAAGTATATAGCCGGCCTTGCAGTCATCCTGCTTAAGTCTCTCCTCTACCATGCCGAGCACAACGCTGTCGGGCACCAGTTCGCCCTTGTCCATAACCGCCTTGGCAGCCTTGCCAAGCTCAGTGCCTGCAGCAACTGCGGCCCTCAGCAGATCTCCTGTGGATATCTGCGGCACAGGGTGTTTCTCTATTATCTTCTTTGCCTGCGTGCCCTTACCGGCGCCAGGCGCTCCAAGCAGTACTAACCTCATGCAGCCTCCTCTTAAATAAACTGTATTTGCTATCAGAAAATTACAGCCGCGTGCAGACATACTACAGACAACAGTTTGGTCCCTTGAAAACCCTTTAACTATATAATCACGCTTTTTTATTAGTCAAATTCATATTTTTGATAATCAGATAAGATTTATTTATTTATTTAAGGATTAATAAACAAGGGGCAGTATAAATGGCTTCAGGCAACGATCAGATGATAGATTTCAGATATGTATAAAGCTTCTTCATTGCCCTGCCCCTGTGGCTCAGGGCATCCTTTTCAGAATCAGCCATCTCTGCAAAGGTCCTGTCATGGCCCAAAGGAATAAAAACAGGGTCATAACCGAATCCGTTATACCCCTTGGGCTTTCCGGCAATCCTGCCGCTCACATGTCCGGTAAATGACTTGCAGGTGCCGTCAGGAAGGGCAAAGACAATACAGCAGACAAACCTGGCCTTTCTCTCCTGCCTGTTTGTGACCGTTCGCATTTCCCTCAGCATCTTCCTTACATTTCTCTTGTCGTCAGCCTGCTCTCCGGCGTATCGCGCAGAGAAGACCCCTGGGGCCATGCCAAGCGCATACACTTCAATGCCTGAATCGTCAGCAAGGGCAGGCAGCCCGGTATATCTCGCCACGGTCAGCGCCTTTTTCTTTGCATTTGCCTGAAATGTCTTGCCGTCTTCTTCGACCTCAGGACATCCGGGGAAGTCATCGAGGGTCAAAAAAGTGATTTCGCGGCCCGCAAACATCCTTTTCAGCTCCTCGACCTTTTTTCTGTTTCTTGTGGCAAGCACGATATTCATCAGGTAATCTCCTATAATGGGTCAGCAACTGATTATTCTTGAAACTTGCGGCCTTTCATGTGATATTGCGCTCTCACAAAACGTCACCCCCCGGACAAATCATCCCATCACCCAAAATGCCTTGGCGATGCCGGATTTCTGAATTCGAATGGACAGTTTCTTCTCAAGCTTTTTCCTCTAAAATACTATCGGGCAACTTTTCGACGTCCGGCTTCATGACAGGACAGAGGCTTGACTGACTTAAACTTCAGAGGATATTTTTCAGGATTTTCGAGGTTGTCGATCTCCAGGTCAACATCCAGGGCCGGCCAATACAGATGATACCCATGTAGCAGTTGAACATCCTGAATAGAATTCAAGGTTTGGTCTCTGAAATACGGGTAATCTTTATAGTTCAGAAAATATTCTTTATCATTTACGTAAAGCCATATCCCGAAAGGAGTTATATTTTCAACGCTTACTGAAATGCCTTTGCCATGCTTTATTGATTTAATCTTTATGTTCCTCCACGATCTTCTGAATCTCGCCGAGCCTTTTTGGATTTAACCGATGAGATACAGCCAATGATATAATAGGCTCCAGCCAAAACTTGGCTTCTCCATCCGCGCACGTAACATGGATATGTATTCTGTCCTCCTCATTGGAAAGGAAATAAAACCTGTACCCTTTTTCCCTGAAAATTGAAGGACTCATTGTTCTTAAATGTATAACAATTAAACGATTTATGCAATTTGTATAATCAGTTTGCCTGCAATTTATTGAATTTCATTGAGATGGCTGTTTTATTGAAAAATATTAAAGGGTTTTGTTAGTATTTTAAATGTCCGAGGAACCGGGAAGGGCTGGGCTCCTTCTGAGAACAGCCGCAAAAATCCTTGATCTCATTCTGATTGCAGCAGTAATAGAAATTGTGCCGAGGGCTGGTTTCTTTGCCGGTCTGGCCTATCTCCTCTTGGGCGACGGTCTGTTCGACGGCAGAAGCCTCGGCAAGAAGCTGATAAGACTTAAGGTGGTCTCAAAAGATACACTTCAGGCCTGCACCTTCAGGGAGTCTGTGCTGAGAAACAGCCTGCTTGGTCTGGGATATCTTCTCTGGCTCGTGCCATGGATAGGATGGATCATTCTTCCTGCGATAGCTGCCGTGGAGTTTATTATGATCCTCGGCAGTAAAGAAGGCAGGCGGCTGGGCGATGAAATAGCCGGCACAACAGTAATAGAAAGTTAACCCCACGTTGAGGAGTTGATATGTTTTTTCATAATATACTTGGAATGTTTTCAAATGACCTTGCCATAGATTTAGGAACCGCAAATACCCTGGTATATGTAAAGGGCCGGGGCATAGTCTGCGACGAGCCTTCTGTTGTTGTTATCAGAAAGGACAACCGCAAGACCATAGCAGTAGGGGCAGAGGCAAAGAAGATGCTTGGTAAGACACCGGCGAATATTATGGCGATCAGGCCGATGAAGGACGGAGTTATCGCTGACTTTGACGCAACCGGCGAAATGCTCAAATACTTCATCAAAAAGGTCCACAACCGCAGGAGTTTTGTCTCGCCAAGGGTTATCATCGGCGTACCCTCGGGCATCACCCAGGTCGAGCAGAGGGCAGTCAAGGATGCTGCTGAGGCATCAGGGGCACGCGAGGTCTACCTCATCGAGGAGCCGATGGCTGCTGCCATCGGGGTCGGCCTTCCTGTTGGAGATCCCTCAGGCAATATGATCGTGGATATCGGAGGGGGCACAACTGACGTTGCGGTCATATCCCTTGACGGTGTTGTCTACAGCAAGGCTGTTCGCGTAGGCGGAGACAAGATGGACGAGGCGATCATGGCATATATAAAAAGAAGATACAACCTCATGATCGGCGAAACAACAACCGAGCAGATCAAGATCACTATCGGCTCTGCATTCAGTTCAGGAGGCTCTGACCGGCGTGTTCTGGATATCAAGGGCAGAGACCTGATCTCTGGTATTCCAAAGACGATCATCATAAACGAAGATGAAATACGTGAGGCCCTGTCTGAGCCGACCAACATTATCCTCGAGACGATCAAGGCAGCCCTTGAAAATACTCCGCCTGAGCTTGCAGCCGACATTGTTGACAGAGGCATTGTGCTTGCCGGGGGAGGAGCCCTTTTAAGGGGGCTCGATCTTCTTATCAAGCAGGAGACGAATCTGCCTGTAATTGTGGCCGACAATGCGCTTACAGCCGTAGTACAGGGGGTCGGCAAGATGCTCGACGAGCTGGAAATGCTCAGAAGAATTGCGCTTAACTGATTGCCGGAAATGTGATGTTCCGAAAAAAGGCCATCCTTTTCCTCAGTATCGTAATCGTCCTTTTTTCGTTCATGACCTACCAAAGCAGAAAGGGCGGTTCTGTCACAGGTAATCCTGCATCCCTTCTCCTTAACTCAGCCTCCTCTGCAGTCACATCTGCATTTGACACATTATGGCGGCCTTTTCAGATGATCAGGGTCAGGGACGGGGAAAACAGGGCTCTTCAGAGAAAAGTGGATGAACTGATGCTTGAACGCATGCGCTGCCAGGAGGCCCTGATCGAAAACCGGCGGCTGAAAGACCTGCTCAAACTCAGGGAAGACCATAAGAATCCTGTGGCGGCAAAGATCATCGGCAGGGGCACGAGCCACTGGACTCATACCTTTATTCTTGACAAGGGGCTGGAGCACGGCATAACAAAAGACTCTGCAGCCATTACGCCAAATGGCCTCGCAGGGAAGATATTCAATGTCTCTGACTCTTATGCAAAAGTCCTGCTCCTGACTGATATCAACTTCTCGGCAGCAGTCAGGCTCCAGGAAAGCAGAAAAGAGGGGATCTTGTCAGGAACAGGAACAAAGATTTCTGTGCTTAAATACGTGCCGCAGGAAGATGAGATTACAGAGGGCGATATCGTGGTCACATCCGGTCTTGATCAGCTCTTTCCTCCGGGCATCCCGGCAGGATACATATCCAGGGTCAGCAGGCAGGGTGCAGGCCAGTTCCAGCATATCGAGGTGACCCCTTTTGTAGATGTCGCAAGCCTGGAAGAAGTTCTGATAATAAAATGACGTATCTGCTCTGGGTCTTGGCCTTTTTCATAGCATTTCTGCTTCAGGCAAAGATCTCTGTACTCTCTGTGGCGCCCAATATTACGGTTGCCCTTGCCTATTACGCCGGAATACGGTACGGCCAGACAGGGGGCAGCCTCATCGGACTTTTGATAGGGGGGATCGAAGACAGCCTTTCCTCAACCATGCTTGGCCCAAACATGTTGGGCAAGGGTCTGGCAGGTTTTTCGGCCTCCCTCTTCCTCTCCGGCGGGATCTTTGTCTGGACGCCCCTGTTAGGGATGCTCGGCCTGGCGCTGCTGACCATTGCAGACAATTCTGTGGTCTTTCTTTCGCTCAGTATTTTTGACAGGCCTCCGACAAATCCGGGTGCTGCCCTGTATATAACAGTCATGCAGGCTCTCTTGAATTCAGCAGCAGGCATGTTCATCAGACCGGCCCATGCAGACTGAAAAAAGAGCCTCAGAAAAGATAGTCATAATCAGCTACCTGCTGATTGCCGGGTTTGTGATTGTTCTCCTGAGGCTCTGGCAGCTTCAGATCCTGCAGGGCGAAGAATTGAGGAAGACATCCGAGTCCAACAGACTTCGCTTTATCGGCGTACCCGCGCCCCGTGGCATCATCTTTGACAGAAACAGGATTCCTCTGGTGAGAAACACCCCCTATTTCTGTGCCTCGGTAATCCCGCAGGAATTCAATAGGGCGAATATCTCTGCCCTGTCTCATCTGCTTGGCATCTCAGAGTCTGATCTTCATAACAGGATTACGCGCAGGGCTGCGAGCCCTTTTACGCCTGTCAGGGTCAAGGAAGGTCTCAGCTTCAGTGAGATCAGCATAATAGAGGCGAGGCGTTCTGATTTCCCAGGTCTGTTTATCGAGGTGGAGACGAGCCGGGAATATATTTATGGAAGCGTTGGTTCCCATCTGATCGGTTACCTCGGAAAGCTGAGCCCGGCCCAGTCGAGCGATCCGAATTTCAGGGATGTTCCTCCTGAGGCCTTCATAGGGCAATGGGGTGTTGAAAAACTGTACGACAAGACCCTTCGGGGAATCGCAGGCCAGCGGATTATCGAGGTGGATGCTGTCGGCAGGGAGATACGGCTTCTTTATGAGACAGAGCCGATCAAGGGCCAGGATCTTCAACTGAGCATAGACATTGCCTTGCAGCGGGAGGCTGAAAAGGCTTATGAGGGAAGGGCTGGTGCGCTTGTCGCCCTCAAGACAGACACAGGGGAGGTCCTGGGCATGGTCAGCGCCCCCTCGTTCGACCCCAACATGTTTGCAAAAGGCATAAGCTACAGTGACTGGAATGCCCTTATGGATGACAGGAAGAAGCCGATGCTCAACAGGGCCATACAGAGCCAGTATCCCCCAGGCTCTACCTTCAAGATCGTGACTGCCATCGCTGCGCTCGAAGAGGGAGCAATTGATGCCAACACTAAATCCGACTGCACCGGGAGTATAAATTACGGGAAATGGCGTTTTGGCTGCTGGAAAAAGACAGGCCACGGCATTGTCAATGTTCATCGCGCACTGGTTGAGTCCTGCGATGTCTTCTTCTATGAGACTGCAAGACGTTTGGGCTTTGACAAGATACACGGCTATGCTCTCAGGCTCGGTCTCGGCAGGGAGACCGGGATTGCGCTTGGGAAGGAGAGAAAAGGGCTGATACCGAATTCTGACTGGAAACTCATGACAAAAAAGACAGGGTGGTTTCTTGGTGAAACCTTCATCAATGCAATTGGACAGGGCGATGTTTCAACAACCCCGCTTCAGCTTGCGGTCATGATGAGCGCTGTTTCAAATGGAGGGTCCTTGTACAGACCTCTGATCCTGAAGCATGCCGCGCCTGAGCTTGTACATAAAGTGCAGCTCAAACAGGAGACGATAGATATCGTTTTTGATGCCCTGAAAGGGGTTGTGCATGAGCCCGGGGGCACCGGGGCGGCTGCCCAGACGTCAATGGCAACATCAGCCGGCAAGACCGGGACTTCGCAGGTCGTTGGCATCAGGAAAGACTCGAAATATCTCCCTGAGAAGTTCAGGGACCACGCATGGTTTGTCTCGTTTGCCCCTGTGGAAAAACCGGAGATCGCCATCTCGGTCTTTGTCGAACATGGAGGCCATGGAGGCAGCGCTGCTGCGCCTATAGCAAAGAAGGCCCTCGAGGCGTACCTCATGCCTGAGGAAAAGAAGAAGGAGATGCTGGATGTTCAGAATTGACAGGCGGTTTATCCGGAACTTCGACTGGGTCACCTTCTTCACGATCATAGCGATCTCTGTCATCGGCATAATGACCATATACAGCGCCACAAGACAGCCCGGAGATGCGCCTCAGTCTGCCTTTTATATAAAACAGTTCGTATGGCTGCTGATCGGCATTGCTGCCCTTGTCGTGATTGTCAGTTTTGACTATATCTGGCTTGCAAGGATCAGCCTGCCCCTGTATGTGACCGGTATTCTGCTTCTGCTGATAGTGCTTGTTGCCGGCAGGACCGGCATGGGCGCTCAGCGATGGATCAGCCTCGGCTTCATATCATTTCAGCCCTCTGAATTTTTCAAGCTTATATTCATCATCATGCTTGCGAACTATTATAGCGGCTTGCCGCAGGAGCTTCAGGCAATGTCCCTGCTGCGGGTCTTCTTTATGGTCGTGTTTCTGCCGTTTCTGCTGCTTTTCAAACAGCCTGACCTGGGCACTGCCATTGTGGTTTTTCTGATATTTTCTTCGGTGTCGCTCGCAAAGGGGTTCCAGAGGAAACTGCTCGTCACGCTTGTGCTGATTGGGCTTGTATCGCTTCCTTTCATCGGCAATATCGCATGGACAGGACTGAAGACCTACCAGAAGAACCGTATTATCGCCTTTATCCATCCGGAGGCTGACCCAACAGGCATCGGGTACCATATCAACCAGTCAAAGATCGCCATAGGCTCAGGAGAGTTTTTCGGAAAGGGATTTCTTGAGGGGACCCAGGGGCCGTTCAGGTTCCTGCCGGAAAAACATACAGACTTCGTCTTTTCGGTCTTTGCAGAGGAGTGGGGATTTCTCGGGTCTTTCTTCCTCCTGGTGCTTTACTTTATCCTGCTCATACGGGGGCTCGATACTGCGCGAAAGGCAAAGGATGACTTTGGAAGGCTGCTTGCCCTGGGCATAACCTTCATGTTCAGCATCTATTTTTTTGTGAACATCGGCATGACCATGGGCATGATGCCTGTGGTCGGCATTCCCATGCCTTTTATGAGCTACGGCGGAACTGCGCTGCTATCGAACTTCATCTCGGCGGGTGTTCTGATCAGCATCAGGACCAGGCGCTTCAGCCTCTTTTATTAATCAGGCTGATTCTGGTATAATTTTGTTTCTGAATAATTGAATATTTATTGCTATTGCCTTTAAACTATTCACAGTTCACTATTTACTTGTTTCGGTCTCCTAACGGCGGTGTAGCTCAGGTGGTAGAGCATGCGACTCATATTCGCAGTGTCCGGGGTTCGAATCCCTGCACCGCCACCAACTTTTCCCCTTTCTCCGTTGCCCTTAAGAAGCCCGGCCGCCTTCCTGTGGTGCCGGCCTTCCTGGTTATTGCATTTCACGAACTCGGCGAGGTCTTCACGTCTGAGCAGGTTTGTCTTGAATGTAAAGTCCTTGTTCGTCCTGAGGTCATATATCCATAGCTTCTTTGTCCAGGGAGTTTCGGATGCAGGCTTTTTGTCGAAGAAGATCACATTTGCCTTAACGCCCTGGGCATAGAAAAGGCCTGTCGGCAGCCGCAGGAGCGTATGCAGATCACACTCATGCAGGATCTTGCGCCTGACCGTCTCTCCAGCTCCGCCCTCAAAGAGCACATTGTCCGGCACGACCATTGCGGCTCTGCCGTTCTGCTTAAGAATGGTCTTCACATGCTGCAGAAAGTTCAGCTGCTTGTTCGAGGTGGTCGCCCAGAAGTCGTCCCGCTCTATCGTCTCCTTCTCCCTTGAGGCCTTGCCGTCTTCTCCGACGATCATTGTGCTGCTCTTCTTGCCAAACGGCGGATTGGTCAGGATGATCTCGAACCTCTCGCCCGGATCAGCCCCGAGAGAGTCGGTGACAGTCAGCGGCAGTTCATCTCCGCCTATGCCATGGAGCATCATATTCATTGCGCAGAGCCGGGCCGTGTTATGGACAAGCTCCCATCCGCGCAGGGCCTTTTCTTTCAGGAACCGCTTTTCATCTTTGGTCAGGTTCGGATTATGTTTGATGATATAGTCATGGGCAGCAAGAAGAAAGCCGCCTGTGCCGCAGGCAGGGTCGCAGACCGTCTCTTTTGACTTCGGTGCAATCACATCCACCATCGCCTGAATTAAAGGCCTTGGGGTAAAGTACTGGCCTGCTCCTGACTTTGTGTCCTGAGCGTTCTTTTCGAGAAGACCCTCGTACGCGTCGCCCTTCACGTCTGCTGACATTGAAGACCAGTTCTCCTTGTCAATCAGATCAACGATCAGGCGGCGGAGCTTTGCAGGGTCCTGGAATTTGTTCTGTGCCTTGGCAAAGATCAGGCCGAGGAGGCCTTTCATCTTGCCTAACTCTTCGAGGATATGTCGGTAGTGGTCAAAGAGCGCATCGCCGTCTTTCTTCAGCAGCCCCTGCCAGTCAAAGCCTGAAGGGATAGAGTTCTGAAGCTTGCCTGCGCCGGAGGCAGGCAGGTATGGCGGCCTTGCCCGCTCGTCCGCCATCTTGAGGAACAGCAGATATGTGAGCTGCTCGACATAGTCGCCATAGGACATGCCGTCGTCCCGCAGAACATTGCAGTAGTTCCAGAGTTTTTGAACGATTGTGGCTGAACCGTTTGTCATTTAATCCTGGAGAAAGGTTTCCTTCAGCAGCCTGCTCCCATGAACTATTGTGATGATTCTTACTAAATTCCCTTCAGCGGTATAACGATAGATAATCCGGTAATTGCCTTTCAACAGCTCTCTGTATGGCAAATCAGGAAATTCAGGCAGATGCCGGCCGGTTTCAGGAAATGAGGCCAATATCTCAGAGGCCTTGAAGATATTCTGAACAGTGTACTGCGCATAAAGGCGGGAATCCGTTGCTATGTAATCGAAAACTCCTTCCAGCTCTGTCAGTGCATGGCCAGACCATATCAGTTCTGCCATTTCTTCGAAAGCCTCTCAACTGCATCCTTATGAGAAAGTGTCCTGCCATCAGTAACATCCTTTTCTCCGGCCTCTATCTTCTGGAGTACATACAGCCGATACATCACATCTTCCAGATCAACCTTGTCCGGCAGCTCCTTCAGAAGCCCTTCCAGCTTTGATTTCAGTATTTCCATGTCTTCAACCTCCTGGCTGGTATTGTATCAGTTTTTTGAAAGCCAGACCAACGTATGATACCGAACCGAACACCGCTCCTGGCTGCCTGCACCATCTGGTCATGCGTGCGGGAGAGCCGGTCAATGAACTCGATGAAGCCATGGAAAAGAAGCTGAAAGAGATCATTTCGGTTCACGAGCCCTAAACCTGTAATCATTTGTTGACAAATACCTTCTCCTCTGTTAGTTTAAAGCCAGACGGGTAAAACCTGTTACGTGCCTGAGGTGCTTCCTTCCATCGGTTGGCTTGAGCCTCGGGATCATCGGCGTAGCGGGGGCCGTCTTTTTTTTGCTCACCGCAAGTATTCCGTCTCGAATGCCATCATATTTTTGTATACGTCGTACCAGTCTGTTTCTCCCATTTCATACTTTCTGAAAATACCCCAGCAAAAAAGGTCCACTGCCTGAAGTCCGGGGTTCTCATGAGAAGTCTCATGGTAGATATTCAGAGGAATATTCAGTGGCAAGAGGGCTTCCAACTGATTCTCGACATAGGCATTGAAGTCTTTTATCTCTTCCTTGTTCTTGCTGCGATCAAGTATGAGCGTTACTGCCGGACTGGCATTTTTCAGGTCAATCCTCTCGATGATAAACCGGGCGAGAAAATTGTACAGCTTCTTCCTGGCTTGTGCCATCTTTAAATTCTCATTAACCCTCTGCTTATTCAGAACAACGGAATATACACGCCAGCCGCTCTGGGGCAGATTCCGAAAAAAGTAATTCTTTATGGACAGAGTTGTCCTCGTTCCCTTCAGTTCCTGGACAATACGGCTACCACCCTTCTTTCTGTTCAGTTTGTTCTTGAGAGTTCTTCGTGCCGCTTTTTTGAAAATATCTATTGTCGCCTTATCATCACAAACGAGCAGAGTTATCACAAATTTCCTCGAAGTCTTTGTCTTGGTGAGGTCAAAGCCGAGATCGCCGGATTCATCGAGAAAGATGATCACCTGTTAACACCGCTTCGCGCTGCCTGCACCATCTGGTCATGTGTGCGTGAGCGACGGTCAATGAACCGGTCGCAGAATGCGACCGTCAGATCATAGACCAGCTCGGCTGTCTGGTATGAGCGGAGTTTGCGGTATCCGCCGTGTGGGGGGATAAGAGATGGTCTTTTGTTATGGTCGTTCATTAGAATTGCTCTTCCTTCTCCCAACGGGCCATTTGAGCAGGTTCTGTAATGCCAAGTTTGTTTTTGAGCACCTGGTCGTTAGCCCCCGGATCGTACTGATCTGCGGAGATGAGCGGTGGAGTAGTTTTAGATGTCATTCTTTTGTAATCTTACTTCCCTTACAGGAATCTCTATCAATGTGAAAGCGCATATCCCAATCCTTAACATTACTTTTGGCAATCTCCTCGTTCAGTTTTTCTTCCCTCGCTCTATCTACAATTCCTTTGAAAAGCTTTTTGGGAATATGCCAAAATCCAACAGCTGCTACGATGCCGCATAAAAGATATACCAATGGCCCCCCAGCAATGCTCGATAAATACGTAACTATTGCGACAGATAAAATATAGCAAATGACTATCCCGCCCTTCATTAGCATTTCAATACGGCGTGCAGTCTTGCATGCACGCTCTATAGCCGCCATGTCTGCCGCATCAAGCTGAGCAATGAGCGCCTCTTTTTCTCTCTGCAGTTTGCCAGCATCACTACGCACGCTATCCAAAGCGGCAGCCTGGCTTGCATACTGTTGGTTATGCTGCTCCTGCAACGCCACCTCTCTGAGGCGCGCCGCTTCACTTACTTCCGCCACAGTACATCTTCGAAGTTCATCCAGAAGTTCAGCCATATTATCCTGCGTAACCGCTTGTGCATAGCCGAGGGTTCTGTGAAGAAGACAACTTTGCGCTCTTTTGTCACGCATTAATGCTTCGAACACCCGACTTTTCTCGAGATCAAGATTCTCAATAAACTTACGAACAGAATAAAGAAGATTAGGCCGTGGATAAAGGGCATCCATGCAATTAGCCAATAGCTTATCATGGGTTAATGTAGCACTCGATCCACCGAGGCATAACCATAGAACAACTGCAAGGTGGCGATCAAGTATGCCTGGGGGCACGTCATCAGGTGCAATAAGTCCATTACCAAGAAGGCAGATAGTCGATCTATTAACAACTTGTGCATTCCTTGTTACAAAGATAATCTTTGCATCAATAACAGATGCTTTGCTATTGACACTTCCTCGCATTCTCATTACGCTGGCGATTGATTTTGCGTCAATAATTCTGGCCTCAACCCTATCATGGAGCGGCCCTAAGCTGTTTCGTAGCGAGTCTTCATTCTCGTCCGTGCAATATTTCATGCAATCAGCACTATAAGCCGCATCGGCATCGATAATTTCGATGTCTAAGTGCTCAATGAAGTCATTCAGACTCTCAACTACAGCCCGCGCATATGCAGCATGCCCAGGAGTTTGACGAAGACGGTTAGCAAGAGGGCCAT
This sequence comes from uncultured Nitrospiraceae bacterium, assembly GCA_964446125.1. Lineage (GTDB taxonomy): Bacteria > Nitrospirota > Thermodesulfovibrionia > Thermodesulfovibrionales > UBA6898 > UBA6898. The sequence continues at coordinate 23,694 of CAYUNK010000035.1, forward strand.
AAGCGTCCGCTCCGTTTGTATACGCAGAAAGAGGCGCCATGATTGAACCATGCATTTCATCAACAATATGTGAAAAAGTTAATAATTTGACCTTCGCCGCTTTCATCATTTCCAAGAGATCATGACCAAATTTCTTGTGTGCCTCTGTATTCATGTTCAGCATATCTAGGATAAGAGGTCCGTCAAGAACAACAGTGAGATCACTCAGGTCAGCGCACGTTGTAGGCTGCTGAAGCGTTAAAACTACGTCGGCAATTAATGCACCGGCCGCCATCTTAATAAGCAACTCGAATTGCACAGGATTTTTCTCCGACAGGGCAACTATGTAGTCTGCGCACAGAATATCCACTGCAACTACCCGCTGATTGTCATTGCCACGATCTGTTGATTGAGTCGGTAAAGGTGTGCCGTTCAGTTCATGTTGAAATTGCAAGTTCATCAATCTTTGGGCAAAAGCATTTTTCAAGTCATCTTTCGACACCGCAATGGAGTGTTTCAATAACTCCTTTTCAGCGAAGCTACTAAAATCGTTAAATATTTGCTCGACATCATCAGTCTGTGGGATACTCCCGTGAACACCCGCAGCACATCGGTATACTGCAACATGCTGAACCTGCTCCTCCTGAATAATTAGGCCTGCCTCAAAAAGTTTTGGGATAAGACCCTCTGCGACAATCGGGCGCATAGCTATGTCATACTTTGCTTGAACAGCAATGGCAAATTGGCCAGCATCAAATAGCTGCCCCTCACTCTCGTGAATAATTGGTGCAAAAATAGGCATAAGCCCTAATGTGATATCACCAGTTTTGGCGTATTCTTCCTGCACATATGCAAAGGCAATTAATTCTTTAGCAACGACAGATGGTCTTGTTATCATCCAACCCTCCTTATTTCTATTGTGCAACCCCGCCCGAAAAAGCCTTTTTCAAAATCCCCTGCCGGAGGCGGTCGGCGCGTTTGAGATTGGCGTCAACCTGTGACTCGACTTCGCGGACAAGAGACAGACAGCGGTCGACCTCAGCAATGAGCGCTGCCTGCTCCGCCAGTGGCGGTAGCGGCACTGTAATCCAAATCATTCGTGTAAGGCCTAAGTCTTGATTACCAACGCCATGCGTGTATTTCTGAGCCTGTCTGTAGCAATGAGAAGAATTGAGTGCATTCTGGACATAGAAGCGCTCCACTGAATCAACAAGTTTTAACACCGCGACATGTACCCATACATTAAATTCTCTTGTTTCCGTGTTGATCCTTGCAATGCCTGTAGTGCCACCTTTGGTGTAAAGCAAGTCACCATATTCAGGTTTGCACCTCTGGGAAAGCTCAGCATGTAGTTCAGGAGATATGCACTTTGCAGTAGTGAAATCGATACCTTCAGGTCTGATGTTCCCGCCGGAAATAAAAGGGATACCAGTTTCTGAATACTTGGGACTATAGTGAGGCCCGTCCTTAACTGACCATGAAAGTTGAGCAAGATTACTCCACACCCACCCATCCGGCAACTCGGGCAGGTTTGAAGTATCAGGCGCGGCGGGTTCTTTGTATTTCTTGCCCGGCTTCTTTTCTTCCCATTTCTTCTTCCGCTCCGCAAGGATGCGTTTTAGCAAATCGGCCCCGGTTTCGTATTTCGTAGGGGCAACCCTATGTGGTTGCCCTTTCCCCTGGCATTTCCCCGCATCCAAAATCGGGCAGGCACGGTGGCCTGCCCCTACATTTTTCAATCTCCATTCTTCAGTCAGCTTCCCCTCGACAGCGGCCTTCAGGACAGCGGCCTTATATTGCTTGAGGTTTGCCTTGATCCGCTTCAGCCTGGCAACTGCTTCGTCCAGACGAGAAAATTGTTTTTCGATTTCGGCGACGATGAGATGTTGCACAGGTAGAGGCGCGATCGGCAAATGGAACTTCTTTAAGAATTGAAAATGCCGACTATATCCACGGCTCGGAATTTGAAGTGAACGTAAAAGATAGTAGAAAAACCTCGGATTATAGCTCGATATGGGCTTAATTACTTTTATACCCTCTGCTCCAACAGCAAACCGTTTATCGACGAATTTAAGCGACCGTGTATGATCGCCAAAAAGAATAACGGGTAGCTCACCATCAAAGGCCATAGACTCGTCATCTGTATACCCGCCGATAAAATCCTGGCCTTGATCAATAACAGGCAGCTTCCCTATTGACTGATATGCTCTCTGCTTTATATGCCTTCCCTTGTCTGATACCAATGTGACCGCTTGCTGAAATGGTATAACATCCCAGCCTGTAGGCACTGTTGGTAGTGGTGGTTCAAAGATATCAGCAGATTGCTTGCTCACGCTGCAAGGACTCCATTCAACTCTCCAGTTGCATAAATATTCATGAAAAAGCGTCATTAAACACGCGCAAAAC
>CAYUNK010000036.1:0-25657 GCA_964446125.1 uncultured Nitrospiraceae bacterium
GTTTTGCGCGTGTTTAATGACGCTTTTTCATGAATATTTATGCAACTGGAGAGTAAACAGTGCTCTCTTTAGAGTCAAGAGCAGCAACCACATGCAATGGTTCAGAAGTATGCCGGCAAAAAAATGGTAGGCCCGCCCGGTTTCGAACCGGGGACCTCTACCGTGTCAAGGTAGTGCTCTCCCCCTGAGCTACGAGCCTATATAAAACAATGTTGCGGAGCGATATTGATTAAACCAAACAGGCTTTTTTTTGTCAAGGGAATGCAAAATATTTCCTATAAAACAGGGAGTTGCGCTAAGTCCTAAAAGAGCCTTATCTCGACAGTTTCACCCTTTTCGATTCCATTCAGGTGAAGAGGGATCACAAAGGTGCCATCTGCATGGACCAGCGTTCTGATCAGTCCTGACTTGCCAAGCTGGGGAACTGCCCAGAGGCCATCGTCGCGTTGCTCAAGCACAGCCCTGATATGCTCTTCCCTGCCCTGTCCTGAGAAGACATTCCTCGAAAGCCTTGCATGAACGACTCCCCTGAACTTATCTGAGGTTCGCCCCTGCAGTCCGCAGAGGGCATTCAGGACAGGCCTTACGAAAATATCCATACAGACACTTACTGCAGCAGGATGCCCAGGCAGTCCAAATATAGGTATACCGGACATGATGCCGCCGATCACAGGCTTGCCCGGCTTAAGTGAGACACCATGAAACAGTATGCCGGGATTGCCTATATCTTCTATGATCCTTGCCATCATATCCTTTGTGCCGACCGAAGTGCCGCCTGATACAGCGATAACATCAGAATTCTCCATGGCAGCTTCAACAGCATCACGCAACAGACTGTAGTCATCTCTGAAGATGCCTTTTCTTACAGGCTCGCCACCTGCCTTAGCTACCATGCCGGCAATAAGATAGGAGTTGATATCCCTGATCTGGCCCGGCGAAGGGGTCTGCTCTGCAGGGATGATCTCGTCACCAGTTGACATGATCGCCACAACAGGCTTGTCAAACACCTTCAGATCAGTAATGCCGATACCTGCAGCTGCGCCGATCTCTGCAGGACGTATGCGGCTGCCCCTGCTGATAACGATTTCTGCCTGTCTCAGATCCTCTCCTGCCTGGATCACATTTTCACCAGGCGCAACTGCCTTCATCACCTCTATCATTCTGCTGTCTATGATCTGGACATGCTCGAACATCACCACGGCATCAGAGCCGGCAGGAAGCATACCGCCGGTTGGGATCTTGCCCGCTGCATCTTCGCTTAACAGAAATCCTGCGGGTAATCCCATATGGACTTCTTCAGAAAGGCTCAGATATGCCGGTGTTGTTTCTGAGGCTCCAAACGTATCTTCCGCCCTTACGGCATAACCATCAACGGTTGAGCGAGCAAAGGGAGGAAGATCCTCTGCCGCCGCAACATCCTCTGCAGAGACCATACCAAGGGATTCCACAAGGTTGATCACCCTCACCTCTGTTTTTTTATCGCCAAGATTTAAGAGGAGCAGGTCAATGGCTCTCTCTGCGGACATAACGCTATCACGGCCGAGCATATCTTTCATGGCTAATAGTATAGTTGAAAATGCAGAAACGGCAATAGGGCAGTCATTGGTCGCAAAAAACGCAATGAAGATGCCTTATGAGCCAGGTTAATGGTATATCGTTACCAGCGTCTTATGACGAAAGATATCATCGTTCACTTCAAAGACACGTTTTTGAGATAAGTCCGCGATCTTTCTATGGATTGATTGGGGCAGTTCCCTATCGCTGCTGTCAGAGATTACGACAACCGCCTTTTTATTATTTTTTTCGATATCATCCTGATAGTACAGAGGATTTATATATGTCCAGGTAAACCTCAGCGCCGATGTTTCAGCATCCTCCGGCATGGGATAGTCAGCATAATCATAGCGATACACCATCTTCCTGTTCGTATAAAGATCAAGAACAGGCACGGATACTGCCGGATTCATTACATAGTCCTGAGGAAGAGGAGTTACGACCTCAACAACTGCAGCGTCAATACTATCGAGAAACCGGCCTGCATCCCTGAGATTCACTGCGCTTGTGTTTTGGAGAAAAGGCAGGAAGCCTGAAATGGCAAGCGCCATTGATACGGCAGCTGTTGAATACGCAATAAAGCCGGCGGTCATCCTGTCTCTGATCGCATTCAGGCCATACGCTGCCATGAGGCTCAAAAAAGGAAAGACCATAATGATATACCGTATTCTCATCACCTGAAGGGCAAGCACAACAAAGACCGGCCATGCAGCACTGATAAGTTTACCATCCCTGTTTTTGAAAGCAGTAAAGACCGAAACAGCAGCAAGCACAGCAATTACAGGGTGCATCTGAAAGAAGTAAATAGAAACAAGGCTCTCTCCCCAGCGTTTCAGTCCCGGCATCTGATACGACATAAGCAGCTGTATCTGCCTCATGATTACATCGTATTTAAAGACAAACAGAAGCATTATCAATAAAATGGAGACTGATAAGGCGATCATTCCCCGCAGGCCGAATACACCAGGACGATCCTGCCTGTTTTGATATAGTACAACTGCATAGATTACAGGAATGACAGTAAGCATAAGCCAGGCAGAATACTTTGTAAAAAAAGTGATGAATATGACGACGCCTGCGATCGGCACCATTATTCTGCCGCGCCTCAGGGCATAAAGAAAGGTATAGACTGAGAGCATCAGAAAAAACATGGACGGCAGATCAACAAGCATAAGCGGAACCTGGGTAAACAGATATGGAATACCAAGGAGAAAGATCGCCGCATAAAAACCGGTGTCTCTGCCCCAGAGATCTCTGCCTATCATATATGTGAGCATGACTGCCGAAGAATACAGAAGAGTATTTAAAATCTGAATCGTGAGCCTGCTCTCACCAAATGCCCAGAAGATGACTCCATACAGAAACGGCACAGCAGGCAGGTCTGTCCATGCATTTATCCCTGAGCCCCATTCCCTCAGGAAATAACCGGCGCCGTAGAGTTCGAGATGCTTTGCCTGAGTAAAATACCGGGATGCATCTACAATCATTTCCGGCTCTTGCCAGAACAAGGCCGAGACTGCAAAACTGAGAAGAAACAGCAATGCCGGAGGATTTCTTTCAAACAGTCGGTTGCGAGATGCAATAAAGGCTGCAATAAGGCCTATGCATAGCAGCACTCCGGTGCGCAGGGGATTGACAAAGCCAAATACGTCATTCCAGCTTGTAAGCCTGCTGTTATCTATATATCTCAATTGAACGAGCAGGCAGAACAGGAAAATAAAAGATGAAAAGATAATCGCTGCCCAAACATTCCTGCTGAGCCTGATCTGAGAGCCCGGCTTCATATCTCTTCTCTATGTAAAATCTCCAGGACTTTACGATAAACAGCATCAGGCGAAATATTTGGTATATACTGCAATCCACTGCATTTTCTTGTAAAACAGGGGGCGCAGTCCGCCTGTGACTCAAGAACAGCATGGCCTTTTCCGTAAAGCACTATCCTTTCCCGTCTCATAGGTCTGAAAGAGAAAAAAACAGGAATGTTCTGTGCATCTGCAATGAAAGCAGCGCCGGACTCTAAGACATTCTTACACATGTCCTCGTTGTTGTAAATCACCGTCTTATGCATTATCCTGTCTGTCAATAAAGGCCAATATGAACCTTACTGCATCCTCAAGGCCGTTGACCACTGCGTCTGCATAAGGTGATGACTGCATCTTGCCGGTCTTCACCAGTATGGCAGTCGCACCAACAGCCTTTGCAAGCAGCATGTCAACATCATTATCACCTACAACAAAAGAGAGCTTCAGGTCTATTCCAAAGTCATTTCGGCATTCGATCAGCATTCCAGGCTCAGGCTTTCTGCAGGAGCAGTGCTCATCAGGGTGATGAGGACAGTAATAGAAGGCGTCAAATCCGTACAGATCCATGAAGGTCTGATTCACCTGCTTCGTAAAAGGCTCTGCCACGATTCCCCTCGCTATGCCCGACTGGTTCGATACTCCAATAAGAGCGAAGCCGCGTTCCTTCAGCATAGAAAGGGAACTGATTTCCGAAAATATCTCAAGATCTTCCATCTTGCTGAGGTAGTGGACATCCCTGCAGAGAGTTCCGTCACGGTCAAAAAAAACCGCCCTCTTCTTATGAGTTTGTTTCTTTACCACAGAATAGACCTCCTCTGGCGTGATAAGATCCCTTGAGGCTCAAGATATAAGCAAGGGATCGCCTAAATGCCCTTAGGGCAGGTATGGTCATAACAGCATCGCCGATCCAGTTAACACCTCTGACCAGAATTGCTGTCTGTCTTGCAGCATCTTTTCTATTAAACATCCGGATTCATAACCCCAATGCAAGACAATGCTTCTGCATCTGTTCCTGGAAAATATGTTCTATGATACTATAATTTCATATCGGATACATTGACATGTACGCATTCAAAAAAAGGATAGCGCTTCTTGCCTCTGCATCACTGATCATATTCCTGCTGATCAGCATTGGTGTTTTTCCACCACAGGGCGAGTCTCTCTTTCACGAACAGAAATGCAGCACATGCCACAGGTTCAAAGGAAAGGGAGGCATGGCAGGGCCCGATCTTACAGATGTAACAAAAAGGCGAAGTTGCTACTGGTTAATGGTTCAGATCAAAAATCCAATGCTGAACAATCCTGCATCACGGATGCCTGGCTACGGCAGCCTCGGCCATCTTGAGATCCTGGCCATAATCGCATATCTGAAGTTTGCATAGGCAGGTGCAAGCGCCTGATTCATTTAACCGCTCGTGCCGGTTATGCGCCTGAATTATATCCGCTTCTAACCCCTTGCGAAATAAGGCATTTATTGACAATCCTCCGCTGAACACAGTAAAATTAGACCAGAGGAACAAGAACTCTCAATAGGAGTTGATAATGTTTGAGAAATTCACAGAACGCGGCAGAAAAGTGATCATCTTTGCAAAGGAAGAGGCAGAGAAACGGCAGAATGATTATCTTGGAACTGAACACCTGCTCCTGGCAATTCTGAGAGAAGAAGATGGTCTGCCGCTTGCAATACTGAAGAAGATGGGTTTGAACATAGAGGAACTGCGAATGGAGATAGAAAGAAACCTCCCGGCAGGAATGAATCTTCTTAGTTTTGGTGATATCCCCTTTACTCCGAGGGCAAAGAAAGTCCTTGAACTGGCTGTTGAAGAGGCGAGACTTCTTGGACATAACTACATAGGGAGTGAGCATCTGCTTCTGGGTCTTATACGGGAAGATGAGGGGATTGCAGGAAAAATTCTTCGCAATCTCGGCGCTAATCTTCTGGGCGCCAGGCAGCTTACAATCAATCTCTCGATGAAGTCTTATATGCAGTCGCGGGAGAAAAAGAGCAGCACACCAGCCCTTGATGAATTCGGCAGAGATCTGACCATACTTGCAAAGGAAAGCCGCCTGGATCCCGTTATCGGAAGGGAGGATGAAATTGAGCGGCTTCTTCAGGTTCTGGGAAGAAGGATCAAGAACAACCCTGTAGTCATAGGCGAACCAGGTGTTGGAAAGACAGCGATAGTTGAAGGGCTCTGCCAGCGCATAGTGACAGGCGATATCCCGGAGACACTGGTCGGCAAGAGGGTCATATCACTCGATCTCGGAGCATTGATAGCGGGAACAAAATATCGCGGCCAGTTTGAGGAACGGCTCAAGATTGTGATGAAGGAGATCGTGCATTCCAATAACATCATTGTCTTTATTGATGAGCTGCATACCCTGATAGGAGCCGGCGCTGCGGAAGGTTCTATTGATGCCTCCAGCATGCTTAAGCCTGCGCTGTCTCGCGGCGAGATTCAGTGCATTGGCGCAACAACGCCTGATGAATACAGAAAATATATCCAGAAAGACAGGGCCCTTGAGAGGAGATTCCAGCCAATATATGTTGAGCCGCCTGATGTTAATACAACCGTAGACATTCTTGCAGGATTGAAGCCCCGTTATGAGTCTCACCATAAGGTAAAGATTGCGCCGGAAGCATTGAGCTCATCTGCCAAGCTGTCTGATCGTTATATTCAGGACAGATTTCTGCCTGACAAGGCTATAGATGTAATTGATGAGACAGGTGCACGCATCAAATTGAAACGGATGACCCCGCCTTTTGAGCTGAAAGACATTGAGTATAAGCTGGGCAGGCTCTCAAAAGAAAAAAACTTATATATCAAACTTCATGACCTTGAGAAGGCCTCTGCAGTCCGAGAAGATGAAGACAGCCTGAAAAAGCTCTTCGAACAGATGCAGAATGCATGGAGAGAGCGCATTAACAAAGAAATACCGGTAATGCATGAAGAGGACGTTGCCTATACCATCGCAAAGATGACGGGCATACCGATTTTCAAGATAGAAGAACGGGAATCAGACAAACTGATCAGAATGGAAAGCGAACTGCATCGTCGCATCATTGCGCAGGAAGATGCAATCAGGGCTGTATCCCGGGCTATCCGCCGGTCCAGGGCCGGACTGAAGAGTGTCAAGCGTCCGATAGGCTCCTTCTTCTTCCTTGGACCTACGGGAGTTGGAAAGACGGAACTTGCAAAGGCACTTGCAGAATTCATGTTCAACGATGAAAATGCACTCATAAAAATCGATATGTCTGATTACATGGAGAGGTTCAGTGTCTCAAAGCTGACCGGCGCGCCTCCGGGCTATGTAGGATACGAAGAAGGAGGCATGCTCACTGAACGAGTAAGAAAAAAACCCTACTCAGTGGTATTGTTCGATGAAATAGAAAAGGCCCATCCTGATGTCTTTAACCTGCTTTTACAGGTACTTGACGAAGGCATATTAACAGACAATTTTGGAAGAAAGGTAGACTTCAGAAACACGCTGATTATCATGACGTCTAACCTCGGCGCTCGGATTATCGAAAAAGATACGCCACTGGGATTCAAGCGTCATGATGCTGGCGAGATCTTTGAAAATATCAGGGAGAATGTCTTGAGTGAACTGAAAAAAGCCTTCAATCCGGAGTTTCTGAACCGTATTGACGAGATCATAGTTTTCCATCCATTGGACAAGCATCATCTTCTGGCTGTTATTGATCTGCTCGTTGCCGAGATGAATAGAGAGCTTATAGACCAGGAACTTGTTGTAGAACTGTCTCATGACGTCAAGGAATGGCTGCTCGATAAGCATTACAAGCCCGCTTATGGCGCCAGACCGATGAGGAGGGCAATTCAGAGGGAGATAGAAGACACCCTGTCTGAGGAGATCCTGAAAGGTCATTTCAAGGGTGGACAGAAAATTAACGTGCTGCTTGAGGCAGGTATGCCGGTATTTGTTATTGCGGATGAAACGTCGGTACTCTCCGGGGTAAATTAGAAAGGAATGTTTGAACATATGAGACAATTTTCTGGAATTATGGCTATGGTGTTTATTGCGGCAGCAGCAGTTTTTTTGGTCTCATGCTCTGAGAAGAAAGCAACAGTGGCAGAGGGCAATATTGCGCCCAGTCTCGATATCAGGGATGTAAAGACAGGTCAGACAATAGATACATCTAAATTTAACGGAAAGGTCCTTTTTGTAAATTTTTGGGCATCATGGTGTCCTCCGTGCAAAGAAGAGATGCCCTCGATAGAAGCCTTGCACCGGGACTTGATGACAAATGATAATTTTCAGATGATTACTGTCCTTTATAAAGACGAAGCAAAACAGGCTATGGACTATCTTTATGCATTCAGTTATACATTTCCTGTATTCATTGATCATAAAGGCGTCTCTGCGATCAATTATGGTGTGACAGGAGTTCCTGAGACATACCTTATCGACAAAAAAGGAACCCTAAGAAAGAGGGTCATCGGTCCTGCCGACTGGTATTCACCTCAGGCAAAGGCATATATAAACTCCCTGCTGTCTGAATAATGGGAAGACCTCACCCACCTGAAAAAGCACTCCTTTTTCTGGCAGTTCTTTTTTCCCGTGAAGAGGTTCTTGATTCGATCCTGCCTGTATTGGGCAGCCGTTTTGGAAATATCCTGTATAAAAGCGCGGCATGCGCCTGGAGCCACTCCGATTATTATGATAGAGAACTGGGCAGTCCCATATTCAGGCGGTTTATCTTCTTCAGCAGTCTTTTTGACGCCTCAACACTTCCTGACATAAAACTGGAGACAAACAGCATGGAGGATGCCTTGTCTGAAGACGGGAAACGAAGGATTAATATTGATCCGGGATATCTCACGTCCTCAAAGGTAGTTCTTGCCTCTGCAAAGGACTACTCGCACAGGCTCTATCTCGGCAAAGGTATCTATGGAGAGGTGGAGCTGTACTTCCAGGGAAACCGCTTCCATCCGATGCACTACACTTACAAGGATTACAGGGATCAGAAAGGCCTTGCGATGTTTGAAACAGCGAGGAAGGAACTAAAGAAACTGACGGGAAATATCAAAGTCAGAGAAGCGCAAGATTATCCCGGTGTATTGCCTCATCAGAATACTTAAACCCGAGGAGTCCCTCTATTTCACCTGTCTTTCTTCCCATGATCTTCTTCAGGTCTGCCGAAGAATAATTGATCAGTCCTTTGGCAATCCTCCTGCCCCTGGCAGAGATGCAATAGACTGAATCGCCAACCTCAAAGACTCCGTCAACCGAAACAATACCGGATGGAAGAAGACTCTTGCCGCCCTCCCTGACTGCCTCGACCGCCCCTTCATCAAGAACAACAGCCCCCTTCGGTCTGCTGCTATATGCAATCCAGCCCTTTCGATGAGGCATTCTGTCCTGACGCGGCCTGAACCTGGTGCCGTAATCCCGGCCCTTCACAGTGGGAATCAGCAATCCGGGTTTCTTTCCATTGATAATATTCACTGCAATCCCGTGAACTGTCGCCTTCCTGGCAGCAAGAACTTTTGAATACATGCCCCCGGTTCCGAGTCCGCTTCCTGCATCCCCTGCCAACTGCTCTATGGCCGGTGTAACCTCTTCAACATGAGAGATAATCGCCGCATCTGGACTGTGTCTTGGATCAGCCTCATAGAGACCGTCAACATCAGAGAGAATAATCAGATGCTCCGCCTCTATCATGATTGCTACAAGAGAAGCAAGATTATCGTTGTCCCCGAACTTTATCTCATCTGTCGCTACTGTGTCATTTTCATTGATCACGGGGATAATACCGAATGAAAGCAAAGTCATAAGCGTATTTTTCGAGTTGATATATCTCTTTCTGTCTGCAAAATCTTCACTTGTAAGAAGCACCTGGGCCACCTTCTTTCCGTTGTCTGCAAAGGCCTTCTCATATGCCCACATAAGACTGCTCTGCCCTACCGAAGCAGCTGCCTGTTTGAATCTGATATCCGTAGGCTTTTTCTTCATGCCGAGTTTCTTCATGCCTGCGGCAATAGCCCCGGACGAAACAATGACCACATCATTGCCCTCAGAAGCAATACGCGAAATATCACCGGAGATGCGGTCGATAACGGACGTATCGAGTCCCTCATCTGCAGAGGCAATTATGTTGCTGCCTATTTTAACGACTATCCGTCTCAATCGTTTCCCGCTCACTGGCAAGGACTTGCCCAAGATATCTGAGCAGTTCCCGGGTTCCACTTCTTGTAACAGAGGATACTGCATGAAAATCAATGCCCTTAGTTTTGCAGTATTCCCTGAGCATGTCAAGTCTTGCAGAATCGGTCACCGCATCAAGTTTTGTTGCAATGACCGCATGCTCCTTTGTTATAAGCTCTTCGTTATGCAGATACAGTTCCTGTCTGATCTTCTCATACTGCTCTACCGGATCATCCTCCGCGAGGTCGGAAACATCAATGAGATGGAGAAACACCCTGGTTCGTTCTATATGGCGCAGAAACTGAGATCCGAGCCCTGCGCCCCTGTGCGCTCCCTCTATAAGCCCTGGTATATCTGCAACAACAAAGCTTCTGAAATCACCAAACTTTACAACCCCGAGATTTGGAGCAAGTGTGGTAAACGGATAATCGGCAATTTTAGGCTTAGCTGATGAAATGACAGATATAAGAGTTGATTTACCGGCATTGGGAAGTCCTACAAGGCCAACGTCAGCAAGGAGTTTTAACTCCACAATCAGATATTTTTCTTCGCCGTCTTCACCGGGCTGCGCAAAACGAGGCACCTGCCGCGTAGCAGTCGCAAAATGCTGATTGCCCTGTCCGCCCCTGCCCCCCCGCGCTGCCACGAACTCCTGGGCATCCTTAATAAGATCAGCCAGAACATCACCTGTTTCTTTAGCCCTGATGACTGTTCCCATCGGCACAGGTATTACAAGATCATTTCCATCCCTTCCATGCATCTTCTGCCCCATGCCGTGCCGGCCATCTGCAGCCTTGTATTCCCTTTTGTACCTGAAATCAAGCAGAGTGTTGAGGTCCCGTGCAGCACAAAAAATGACATGACCGCCTCTGCCGCCATCACCGCCGTCCGGGCCCCCGCGGGGAACGTATTTCTCACGCCGGAAACTGACGCAGCCGCGTCCTCCCCTTCCGGCCTTTATATGTATCTCTGCATAATCTACGAACTTCATAATAGAAATAAAAAAGGCAGATGCAAATCTGCCTTTTTGACGCCCCCTGGAGACCGAACTTATTGCTGAACTACAGGATAAACGCTTATCTTAAGCCTTATGCTATCTTTTCTCTCGAACTTTACGACTCCATCAATAAGTGCAAACAGAGTGTCATCCGAGCCCTTCTGTACATTGTTGCCGGGATGAAACTTAGTTCCTCTCTGCCTTACAAGTATATTGCCTGCCCTTACGATCTGGCCGCCAAACCTCTTGATTCCAAGTCTTTGCGATTGACTGTCACGCCCGTTCCTCGAACTGCCGACTCCTTTTTTGTGTGCCATGCTACCCTCCGACCACTATGTCCTGAATTTTTACAAGCGAGTAAGGCTGACGATGCCCTCTCAGTTTCTTGTGTCCCTTACGGGGCTTCTTCTTGAAAATTAGCACTTTACCGGCCTTGTCATCACCCAAAATCTCTGCACTGACTGTCGCGCCTTTAACATATGGGCTGCCGATCATGGTCTCTTCGTCCTTTGAAACGAGAAGCACCCTGTCAAAGGTGACGCTCATATCGCCCGAAGTCGCAAGTTTCTGGACCTTAATGGTATCTCCAGGCGCCACCTTTACCTGGAATCCTGCTGCATCAATTATCGCATACATAGTTAACTCACCTCCGATCAGATATTAAAAACGATCAGGATAGAAAAAGTCAATATTTTCGTGTCAGTAGCCTGTGAATTATCGTTGGTTACAGGAGATATTCTGCAAGATTTATCTTGTATTTATTGGGATCCATAGTTTTGCTTATTGTTCGCAGAAAGACCTCTTGCTCGTCCTTTTCGGTAAGATCAACAGTTGTTCCTTTAATCTGCCTGCCTTTACTGTCGACAATAATCATCACGCGGGGCCGGGAGGGAAATATCTGGTTGCTCTCACAAACAAGTCCCAGCTCCTTTGTATCAAGCATGACCAGAGTGCCGATAGGGTATATGCCTACCATATTGGTAAAAAATTTAAACAGAAGCGGATCAAGCTGTGTCCCGGCACGCTCCATCATGAGACTGAGCGCTCTGTCAGGCGACATAGGGATTCTGGAATATACCCGTGCCGATGTCATTGCGTCATATTGATCGGCAAGGCTGACGATACGGCTGTAAAGCTCAAGCTCCAATGGCCTGCGCACCCTCGGATATCCGGAGAGGTCAAAGTTCATATGGTGCTCAAAGGCGACTATGGCAGACTTTATCGTAAGCTCATCAAACTTTTTCAGCTTCAGCACAGCCTTAAGGCCCCAGACAGGATGCTTTCTTATGATTTTCCATTCGTCATCGGTAAAATTGGTGGGCTTGTTGAGAATCTCGTTGGGAATCTCCATCTTGCCGAGATCATGAAATAAAGCAACCATGCCGAGTTCTGTAAGCATTCTCCGGTTAAGCCCAAGCCTCTGCCCCAGAGCTACAGAGAGAATACTGACGTTTACGGAATGATGATACGTATATTCATCATAATCCTTTATGGCAGTCATGCCGAGCAGCATCTGCTCTTCCTCAAGAATTTGGTCTACCATGGACTCAACAACTCTCTTGGCCTTTTTTATATTAACCTTTTCTCCGGTCTTTATCTTATTCATGATTCCATGACTGAAGGATACGGCATTAAAATAGGTCTTTTTTACCATTTTCCGTACATCATAGGAGTCCTCTTCGATAACCTTCTTCAGCCGCCCGACACTGATGCTGTTTACATTGGCCATTTTTTCTTCAAGCGCCGCAAAAGGCTCTTGAGAATATGCAGCTGCGATACATGACCGGAAAAAGGACTTAATATCCTCCGACTTGACATGGTGTTTAAAGACAACGCTTCCAAGCTCACGCTTCTTGAATTCCCGAATCAGGAAGTCAAAGTTAAGCAAATACTCCAGAGAATAGCGTATACGATACTCATTTATATAAAAGAACTCACCGCGCAGATCGAGGGTAACCATGTTTTCCTGCTCAACAAAGGTATTGATCATAGCTGCAAGCCGGCTGATCGAAGAAACAAGCGCAATATTGTTCGCATCATGTATCTGTGAAGTCCGAAGGACAACAGAGATCTGATTGATAAGCTCTTTGGCATGTTTATGCAGCTCTCGCTCCTGCTTATTGTCCATATTCCAGCCTTCTGATGGCAGTGTAGGAAAATTCCCTGATCAGCTTGCTGTTTTCACCCTTAACCCTCTGCAGCAGGGCAATAGCGTCCTTGTTTCCAAGGAGACCAAGTCCATACGCTGCACATGCCCGGGCTTCATCAACCTTTGCACTACCGAAAAAATATGATTTCTTCTTCAGGATCTCCGATAAAAAAATAAACACATCCTTATCCTTCCAGTGGGCAATAACCTCAAAATATTCCTTTTTCTCCTCAAAGTCCTTGTCCCTGAAAGACTTGTCACTTATTTGGTCCATGATCACCTTTTTTGCCGCCTCTGATGCTACTGTTCCCAGCGCCCTGAGAGCTGCTGATCTGACCTGAATCTCCGGATCATCCAGACATTCCCTCAGAGTCTGAAACACGCCACCTCCGCCAAGTTCTCCCAGCGCCCTTATCACTTCTTTTCTTACCCTTATGTCGGCATGCCGCACAGTCTTGAGCAGAAATTCCACAGCACGCTTGTCGGATATCTTCCTGAGTATGTAAATAATATTTCTCACCACATACCACCGGGAATCGTTCAACCCCTTCGATAAAGTCATGATATCTTTTGGCCCTATATAGATCAGTGCATCAATCACTACTTTTCGTGCATGAATATTTTTCAGCTCGCCTAAAATGTTCATTAAGGGCATTACAGCATTTTTGTCCAGGAGGGCCACAAAATCCTCCATAATCCTGTCATCGAACTCCTGGCCGGCATCAAGAACCTCACCCAGAAGTTTGATTATTGGATCACTGCCGGCATAGGATATGATCTTTCTGAAATATTTCTTGATCTCTTCGTCTACTCTGACCTCCCTTAGGACCTCATGAAGGCGTGAAAGGATGCTGGTGGCCATAAGGATATCCCCCTGCATCATAGAAAACTCGATCGCATTCATGAAATAGACTGTGAGATCGTCAAAATCAGCGCGGGTTTCTGCGAGATACATAAGCTCGAAAAGTATATCTGCCAATTTTCTTGTCTTGCTTTCCGAATCCCTCTGAAGTTCGCGCATCAGGTGCTGGAGATCTTTGTCGCTCAGCGGTACGATAGCCACATCCTCGGCCACATCACTTTCCATAAAGGCATCCTGATATGCCTTAAGTATGTTGTCTGGAGCATTGGCAACTTCCTCTACATGCCTGACAGCGTTCGCCTCGTAGTTCTCCTCATCATCAAGGAGCACGTCGTCAGCAACATGATGTATGTTCTGGAAATCCTTTTCCCAAAGAAGGGTAACTATGTCGTCGTCCAGGATCTCGCGGTCAAAGTCCATTGCCGTAATCTTCAGGAAATCTTCCATCTCCTCGGCTGTCATCCCCTTGTTGAAGGTTAATTCTCTCAGCCCGTCCTTAAACAGAAACAGGGCGAAATTATCCTCCTTTTCCTGGTTGTTATAGATCTCTTCATTTTCCCATACGATGTCATTCTGTCGTATCTTGAGAAGAAGGCTGTCATGATAGTCAAAGTATTCCATGAAACGGGCATAAGTATCTTCAAGGGTTTTGACGTAGATAGGATTATTGGATGGATACATTCGTATCATCTTTTTCGATTTCAGCAGCGCCTGAAGAACATCCTTCGCAGCCCTCAGATCATCTTGCAGTTCCATGCTAATTATTTATCACACCCAAATATGGTTGTCAATGAATGCTAAGCCGGGGTCAAGCCAGCGGAATCCTGTGCTCCCTCGCAAAGGTTCTTATGATGACCGTCGCAAGATATAATCTCTGCAGCTTCAGGTTCCTTATTCTGATCGCCCCAATATCTTTGGCCGGAAATTTGTCGGTGCGAAGACTTATCTGGGCTTTCTCGATCTCTTGATATAAACCCTTCAGGATGTCTGGGGCAAATGGTTTCAGAAAAAGAGGGTTTACCGAAATATATCCTTCTGCTATGTCCATGGCAAGCGCTTTATGACTCTTGCCCCGAATGTTAGCCATGAGCTGCTCTTCTTAGCATTAGTCTCGATATGACTATGCCGACTTCATACAAAATAATGATGGGAACAGACATTAAAGTCTGATTAAATGCATCCGGCGTCGGCGTCAGCATTGCCGCAACAATAAAGGCAGCAAGAATTGCATACTTTCTGTTATTTGCAAGCTTTGAGGGCGTGACTATCCCGAACCTGGTCAGAAAAATGATCACAAGGGGCAGCTCAAATACTGCGCCAAAGGCAAGAATAAACTTCAGGCAAAAATCAATATAGCTGCCCACCGAGAGCATCGGCATCATCTGTTCAGTTTTGTATCCGAGCAAAAAGGTCATGGCAAAGGGAAGAATCACAAGAAAGCAAAAGATCGCGCCGATAGTAAAAAGAAGCACAGCAGAAAACAGAAACGGCAGAAAATACTTCTTTTCCTTAGGCAACAGACCGGGCGAAATAAATTGCCAAAATTGAATAAAGACAACAGGCAGGGACAGGACAAGGGCTGCCATAAAAGCAACCTTGAAATGCATCCAGAAGGCCTCTGCAGGGGCAAGAAACACGAGTGTAGTAGGAGGTTTTTCCCTAAACAGAATATAGGGCGCCGTCAAAGACAGTTTCAGGTCAGCCTTAAGCGGAAGTGTGAGGGCAGAAAAGATCAACTCGGAAAAATTGAATGAGACAAGAAAAATAATAAGAACAGACCCAAGCGAGATGAATATCCTCTTCCTAAGCTCGGCAAGATGCTCCGTGAGAGGCATTTTATACTCTTCCAATTATCCCTTGTCCTTTTTTTGTGCGGGATCAGGTTCAGAATAATGATAATCTGCCCCCTGCTCTTCCCTGGGAAGGTTATTAATAATATCGGCATCCGGCAATTTGTAGTCCACATTAAGTTCGTTTTCTATCTGGCTCTTTGCGATATATACACCCCTTTTGATCTCTCTCATCCATCTGCCCAGATTCCTTGCCAACTCAGGCAGTTTATTAGGTCCGAACACAAGAAGGGCAACGACAAAAATAATTACCAGTTCCTGGAAGCCGATATCAAACATAATGCATCCTCAGCCGCTTCTACTCTGCTTCATAAATCTTCCTGATCTTCTTGTTATCCCTGAAATTGGTAAAACTGACCGAAAACAAAAATCTGTACTCCGGCGAACTGGCCTTAAAATCGGCGCCAATTCCGATCGTCGTATAAATGAAATCAGATGTCTTGAAACGATAACCGAACCGGGCCTCTAATTGATCATATTCATTTGAAAAACGCGCTTTTCTCGCAAAAAACTCGGTAAGGATTTCCGAATCGTGCGTAGCTGAAAACTCAAGCCCTGAAGACAATAGAATTTCACTCTGAAGACTGCCCCTGAAGGGGTGCTGATAAAAAAGATTGAAGCTTCCACGAAATGGACCAAGCCTTTTACTCAGGAGCAGGCCTATACCGGTGCTGCCCCCGCTGGTAAGCCCGTCATCCCCAACCGGAAGCGATGATGTAACAATATAGGCCAGAGAAGGGCCATATTTCCCCTCATCGTAGAACCGGTGCTTAAGACCAATGGCAATATCCTCGATGCCATCAATAGAACCCATATAGTTATTTACATACGGAACAGTAATAATAAGTTCGATATGATCACTTATACCATAGGCTCCCTTGAGCTGAGTTCTGTAGAAATCAGGGTCCTTTGAGCGTTCAAGGGACAGTTCAATGGCAGCCTTATTCCTGGAAAGGCTTTCTGAACTGAATGTTGAAAAAACACCGTCCGGCGCAACAGGCTGCAGGCCCGATATATCAAAAGCAAAAATATCGCCGGAAAAGAGAAAAAAAGCAATAATAATAAAGATTTTCTTCATTGCCTGAAACATAACAGATACCGCCGATTACTGTCAATACAGCTACGTTGCCTTCTATTCTGCGTTTCTGGCATCGGGCTTCGTTGACAAATAATTTACACTGACCATATAATTAAAAATCAACAGAGGAGGTCAGACATGTCTGAACATGTATTTGAGGCAACATCTGCATCATGGGATAAAGAGGCGTTGGGCCACAGCGGCGTAGTTATGGTGGATTTTTGGGCGGTATGGTGCGGTCCCTGCCGAATGATAGCCCCTACTATAGAGGAACTTGCAAAGGAGTATGCCGGCAAAATAAAGGTGATGAAGCTCAATACTGATGAAAATCCCGAGGTGGCAAGCAGATACAAGATCATGGGAATACCCAGTATTATCTTCTTTAAGGACGGCAACGAAGTCGACCGCGTCGTAGGCGCAGTTCCCAAACCCCAACTGAAGTCAAAGATTGACAGCCTGCTCGCCTGAGCATCTCTGCAGTACGATAACAAAGATAATCTTCATGGCAGCCTTATCAATCAGGCTAAAGATGGCGGCATTGTACGTATCGGCAGGAGATATTCAAGAGCTTTCGCAGATGAAGTGGCGGCAACAATAGAGGAAATTCTGTAATGTTCGAAAACGTCAGCGAAAAACTTGACTCTATTTTCAGGAAGCTCAAGAGCAGGGGTCTCCTGAAAGAAGAAGACATAGACATTGCCCTGAAAGAGGTCAGACTGGCACTGCTTGAGGCTGATGTAAATTTCAGGGTTGTTAAGGATTTTGTCCAGAGGATAAAAGAAAAGGCTGTAGGCAGGGATGTCCTTGAAAGCCTAACCCCCGGACAGCAGGTCATTAAAATCGTCCATCAAGAGCTCTGCTCCCTTCTGGGCAGCACCAATGCCAAGATCATGCTCTCTCCTAATCCACCGACTATTATTATGATGGTTGGTCTGCAGGGATCAGGCAAAACAACATCAGCAGCAAAGCTTGCAAAACATTTCAGGAAGGAAGGAAGGCGCCCTCTTCTTGCTGCGTGCGACCTTCAGCGACCGGCAGCTATTGATCAGCTTATAGCGCTCGGCTCGCAGGTTGGCGTTTCGGTATTTGCCTTGCGCGACACCAAAGATCCTGTGGCTGTTTCCCTTGAGGCTGTAAAGAGGGCGCGGGCAGAGGCCCATGATATCCTTATCGTTGACACTGCCGGACGGCTGCATGTTGATGAAGCGCTCATGACAGAACTGAGAAATGTCAAAAACAGCCTTGACCCGCGTGAGATTCTTTTTGTGGCTGATGCCATGACCGGCCAGGATGCGGTGAATATTGCAAAGCAGTTCAATGATCAGATAGGAATAGATGGAATTGTACTAACCAAAATGGATGGAGATGCCCGTGGTGGCGCCGCCCTTTCAGTGCGGGAAATCACCCGGAAGCCAATCAAATTTATCGGCGTCGGCGAAAAGATTGATATGCTTGAACCCTTTCATCCTGACCGTATCGCCTCACGCATCCTCGGCATGGGTGATGTGCTCAGTCTTATAGAGCAGGCCCAGCGTTCCTTTGATCAGAAAGAGGCAGAAACCCTTCAAAAGAGGATTCTTGAGGATTCATTCACCTTTGATGACCTGCGGGATCAGCTTAAGAAACTGCGGAACATGGGTCCGCTCGAAAGCGTTTTGGGGATGATCCCGGGCATGAACAGGATGAAGAATACGCAGATTGACGAAAAGGAGTTTGTAAAGATCGAGGCGATCATAAGTTCGATGGCAAAAAAAGAGCGATCAAATCATAATATCCTGAACGGAAGCAGAAGAAAGCGCATTGCCATGGGCAGCGGAACAACCGTTGCAGATGTAAACAGGGTGGTCAAACAGTATGTCGAACTGAAGAAGATGCTCAAGATGTTCAAAAACAAAAAAAACATCAAACTGCCGCGCTTTTTTTCTCTCTGATATCCTTTACTTTTTTCGATATTATATATTATTATTTCAGACTACAACAGGAGGTGTTTTTTTTGGTAAAAATCAGACTTGCAAGATTAGGGTCACATAAAAAGCCATTCTACCGGATGATCGTAACCGATTCGCGCGCACGCAGAAACGGTCCATTTATTGAGATTCTGGGCACATATGATCCTCTGAAAGAACCATCAGAGATAAAGATTGATCTTGACAGGGCCAATTACTGGATCGAAAAGGGAGCTCAGCCCACCGATATTGCGAAAAGACTTATACACAAGGCCGGCGCATAAGATCGCTTCACAGAATATTGCAGTAGCCCGCATCATAAAAGAACGGGGGATCAAGGGTGAGATCAAAGCCTTCCCCCTTTCAACAGCAGCACTGAGTCTCCCCCCCGGCGCCGAAGCCCGTATAGTGATGCCGGCAGGTATTATCCAGAAAAGAATCATAATGTCCATAAGGCCTGATCGGGAGTTCGTTATCCTCTCTTTTCAAGGATTATCTGACCGCAATGAGGCCTCTAAACTCAGGAATGCCTTGATAGAGGTTGATGCTTCAATTCTGCCCGAATTGGGCGATAATGAATACTACCATCACCAGATAATCGGCCTTTCTGCGGTTACTGCCGACGGAGAAGTTCTGGGAAAAGTTCAGGAGATCATGGAGATACCAGGCAATGAGGTGTATGTTGTTCAGGGTGCGGACAGGCAATATCTTATTCCTGCAGTAAAGGCCTTGATCAGTCAGATAGATCTCGATGCCGGAATAATGACCATCATGCCGATAGAAGGTCTGCTGGATTGATCATGAGCAACCCTACTGTTGAGGCTCATGCATAAGCGCTTCGCAATTATAACGATCTTCCCGGATATGGTTAATGCCTATCTTGGATGCAGTATCCTGAGGCGGGCGATCGACAGGCAGCTCATCAGCGTTTCATCGCATAATCTCCGGGACTACAGCTTTGACAAGCATCATTCTGTAGATGACTATCCCTATGGCGGAGGCCCCGGCATGGTAATGAAGCCTGACACATTCTTCAGGATCATGGAGGCTAATTGGCCCGTCAGAAAGGATGTCAGGGTTATCATGCCGTCTCCGCGCGGCAGGGTATTTACTCAGGGCATTGCGCGCGAATTGGCGGAGGAGACAAGAGATCTGATATTTCTCTGCGGCAGGTACGAGGCGATTGACGAGAGGGTAAGTGAATATCTCGTTGATGATGAAATATCTGTCGGTGATTACGTTTTGACTGGCGGAGAACTGCCGGCTTTGGTTATAATAGATGCCGTTTCGCGTCTCTTGCCTGATGTGCTTGGAGACAGCCGGTCGGCGGTAGATGAGTCGTTCAGTCATGGCCTGCTCGACTATCCGCACTACACAAGGCCTGAACTGTTCAGGGATATGGGTGTGCCAGGGGTTCTGCTTTCGGGCAACCATGAGGAGATAAGGAAATGGAGAAAAAAGCAGTCATTGAAGGCCACAATGCAGAGGAGGCCTGATCTGCTGGAGTCATACAGTCTCTCGGTTGAAGAGAAATTATTATTTGATCAGATAAAGGAGGAAGAATCATGAACGCAATCAATGCAATTGAAGAGGGCTTCAGAAAGGACCTTGGAGCCTTCAATGTAGGAGATACCGTAAAGGTTTTCGTAAAGGTCGTCGAAGGAGACAAGGAAAGGATCCAGCCGTTCCAGGGTGTGGTCATCGGCAGGAAGGGCTGTGGAACACGGGAGTCCTTCACTGTCAGGAAGATCTCCTTTGGCGTTGGGGTTGAAAGGGTCTTCCCTGTCTGTTCCCCCACAGTAGACCGCGTAGAGATCATCAAGCAGGGCAAGGTCAGGAGGGCAAAGCTTTACTACCTAAGAACAAAGAAGGGCAAGGCCGCAAAGATCAAAGAGAAAGACTTCGCCGCAAAATAGATTGTATGGATATCTACCGGCATGACGATTCTTTCAGAGATGAAGGATTCCCTGTCATAGCCGGCATAGATGAGGCAGGACGGGGCCCGCTTGCAGGCCCCGTGGTTGCTGCAGCAGTAGTCCTATCCCCGCATACCAGAATAGCAGGCCTCCGTGATTCAAAAAAAGTCCCTGAAAAAGAACGTTCATATCTCTTCCGGGAAGTCTTGGCATCTGCCGCCGCTATTGGTGTGGGAATCGCCGATAATCAGGAAATAGACAGGACAAATATCCTGAGGGCAACTAAATCTGCCATGAAGAAGGCTGTTGAGGATCTTGCCGCTTCTCCCGACGCTCTGCTTCTGGATGCCGTCGCGATTCCAGATCTTCCGATGGCTCAGTTTCCGATTATACGAGGCGATGCCAAGAGTTCCTCTATTGCAGCAGCATCAATAATTGCAAAATATGTAAGGGACTGCCTGATGCTTCACTATCATGATCTTTACCCTGATTACAATTTCAGACAGCACAAGGGCTACGGCACAAGAGAGCATATTAAAATGATTGAACTCCGTGGGCCATGCCCGATCCACAGGAGATCCTTCAGACAGGTCATGACGGCAGAGCTGCCTTTTGCATTGTCATAAATTCCTTTCTTGTCATATAATGACTGTATGAGTCTCATTACCGACCAGGAACGTATTGATGAAGCCCTTGAACTGCTATGGGTCCTGGGGGAGGACAATCACAGAGAGATAAACCATTTCAGGCTGAATTCTGACGATGCCGATGCTGATGCCATGACCGAAACACTGATTCATCATGGCCTCGTATCTGTCTCAGGAGCGGATATCATCCTGACGGACACGGGGCAGAAAAAAGCGCGCGGTCTTATACGGAGACAGAGGCTTGCCGAGCGGCTCTTTACTGATGTATTCGAAATGACCGATGATACGGTCGTAAGTGATGCCTGCAAAATGGAGCATATCCTGAGCGAGGAGCTGACCGAAAGCGTCTGCACCTTTCTTGGTCATCCTCCAACCTGCCCTCACGGCAAACCGATCCCTCGGGGAGAGTGCTGCAAGAAATTCAGGATTGAGGTGACACCGGTAGTAATGCGCCTTTCTGAGTTTGATGTGGGCGCAAAAGCAAGGATCACCTTTATCGTGCCTTCTGATGCGTCAAGAATCAGCAAGCTGAACTCTCTTGGCATAGCCGCAGGCAGCAGTATCAAGCTTATACAGAAGACCCCTTCGTTTGTGATAAGCATAGACGAGACCACTGTTGCCCTTGATCCGGAGATCGCCAAAGAGATCTACGTCAGAAGGGCCACAGCCTGATTCTTTTCGGATCACCACCTGCGCTCCCATACCTATGACATCACTTGAGCAGAGGCTGAAGCATGCCCTCACTGCTCAGGAGGCAGAACTCTGGACGCTGGTTCGCGATGCCCACCCCCAGGTCGTGCTGAACGCAACGCTTAACAAAAATCTCACAGAAGAGATGGCCCTGCTGCTTGCAAAGAAGAGAACTACACCTGCAGAGGCCCTGGGCTTTCTTGCCGAAGATATCCGGTTCAGAGGAAGCTACAAACTGAAGCTTGCGCTCTGCAGAAATCCAGGGACACCGCAAAGGGTAAGCTTTTCGCTGCTAAAGTTCCTACGTATTTTTGACCTTGGCGATTTGACAAAAGACCGGAATATTCCGGTGACACTGCGACAGAAGACGGAACTGATGATCATAGAGAAGATCCCGCCCATGCCCTCGGGTCTGCGCATGGCGCTTGCCAAAAGAGCGAGCAGCAGCATTGTCATGGCTCTGATGTCACGTGGAGACAGAAACACTGTTGCTGCCTGCCTCGAAAGCCCTGTAATTACCGAGAGCCATCTCTGCGAAATCATTAATCAGCCAGAAAGCAGGCCTGCCCTGATCAATGCAATAGCATCACACCCGAAATGGTCTCTGCGTTATGCCGTGAGATACGGCCTGATCAGGAATTTCCATACGCCGATGGTTTACGTTACGCAGTTTATCACTCAGATGAAAACGAATGATCTCAGGGAACTCTATTCCTTTGAGACGCTTCCGAAGGTAACCCGCCCTTTTATCTTTCGGGAGCTGAAAGAACGCGGCGAGGGAGTTGAAGGCCAGGATGAGCAGATATATGAGATATCTGATGATGCACCGAACGCATGAGACGAGCCTTGCAGGCAGAACCCGCACAGACATCAAATAATAACAGGACTCGCTCCTTCACGGTTGTCAAAGCGTATTTTTGCAGAAAGGGCTCCGGGTGAGCCGGCCTGCCGCAGGAGGGAAAAAAAGAAGAGGGGTTCAGTCATACTTATGCAGTCCTTCCTGACTACCGGTCAAGCACCTCCCTGACCTTGCCAAGCAGCTCCTTCGGATAAATCGGCTTCCTGATAAGTTCAATGCCCTTCTCCGAGGGGCCATTTTTGTTGATCAGATCTGCCGTGTATCCGCTGATGAAGAAAGCCCTGATGTCCGGGTTCAGCTTCCTGATCTCCTCCAGCGCTTCTTTTCCGTTCATATTCGGCATCTTCACATCAAGGACAACAAGGCTGATCGTATGCCTGTTGTCCGCAAAGAACCTGACTGCATCCTGTCCGTCCCGGGCCTCGATCACTGTATAGCCGTATTGACTGAGCACAGCGCCTGCAAGCCTCCGGAGCGCTGGATCATCCTCTGCGATAAGTATCGTCTCGGTGCCGTGAAGCAGCTCTTCCTGCGGCTTGTCCTGCCGAGCCGGCGAATCTTCAGTCATCTGTCCTGCAAGCGGAAGATAGATCCTGAAGGAAGTGCCCTTGCCCGGTTCGCTTGAGCATTTGATGATGCCCTCATGCTGTTTGATAATACCGTAGACCATGGCGAGTCCGAGACCGGAGCCTAGGCCCACCTCCTTTGTCGTAAAGAAGGGCTCATAAATCTTCTTCCTGGTTTCACTGCTCATGCCGCTGCCTGTATCGCTTACAATAATTACCGCGTGCCT
Source organism: uncultured Nitrospiraceae bacterium (assembly GCA_964446125.1). GTDB lineage: Bacteria > Nitrospirota > Thermodesulfovibrionia > Thermodesulfovibrionales > UBA6898 > UBA6898. The sequence continues at coordinate 23,312 of CAYUNK010000036.1, forward strand.
GCCGGGGCTTTCCAGTTGATCTTTTCCGGCGCGTTCATAATCAAGGTCTGCAGTCCCGGTCTCTATCTTAAACCTCCCGCCCTGCGGCATCGCATCCTTGGCATTCGTCGCAAGGTTCATGAGCACCTGGCCGATCTGGCCAGCATCTGCATTGATCATCAGCTTCTCTTCTGAAAGCTCGAGGCTCACAGCAACCTGCTCACCCAGCAGCCTTAAAAGCAGACGCTGCATATCAAGTATGATTGTATTGAGGTTTACAGACTTCATATCCATCACCTGTTTTCTGCTGAAGGCAAGCAGGCTCTGGGTGAGCCGTGCGGCCCGGTCAGCCGCCTTAAGGATCTCATCCATCTCCTCATGCTCCTTTTCTGTGCGGAGCCTTGACTTCAGTAGATGACCGTATCCGACGATCGCCGAGAGGATGTTGTTGAAGTCATGCGCAACCCCGCCTGTAAGCTGGCCTACAGCCTCCATCTTCTGGGCCTGGCGGAGCTGTTCTTCCGTCCTGAGGCGCTCGGTAATGTCACGGCCGACCTCGAGAACGCTGTGCACCTTGCCATGCTCATCATAAATGGGGATGGTCCTCAGGTCCCATAACTTCCCTTCCGGTGTCTTGACCACTTCATGGTCTTCCTTCCCGGCGCTGAAACTCCTGACAACAGGGCAGGATTCGCACGGCTCATTCCGGTTATGCCACAGGGCATGGCAGTGCCTGCCTGTCAGCTCCTCAGGGGTAAACCCAAGGTGTGCAGCCGCTCCTTTATTGGCCCATATTATCTTCAGGTCCCGTGATTGGAGAGTAATGTTGTCAGGGATGGCATCAAGGACTGCGCTGAATTCCTGTGACAGGGCACGGTACTTCCTTTCAGACTTTTGTATTTCTTCCTGCTGGACAGCAAGGGCCCTGCTCATCTTTTTGAACTCTGACACAAGGTCACCGACTTCATCGTTCCGCGAGACATCGATATCCAGTCCATCAAAGTTCCCCTTTCCGATCTTTTTCATGGATCGGGCCAGCCTTCTCAACGGGGCAAGATATCTCCCTACATACCAGACAACAACAAAAGCCAGCAGTACCAGGAAAAAGACCAGCCTCGTTGCTGCCCCCTTCATGAAATCTCCCCGCAGGGCTGATTCAGGCGCTGTCAGAAAAAGGGTTAAAGGCATTTGCGGAGAAAACTCAATGCGCTGCTGTGCTGAAACAAATCGCTCCCCGTCAAAGGAAAAACTGAAAGTCGCGTCGCCTTCCCTTTTTGCCTCCATGGCAGCCTGAAGATAGGGGAACCCGCAGTCGCTGAATTTCGGGAGCTCGCCTTCCTCGTTCTCCAGACATGACAGAAAAAGCTTTATGTCCGAACAGGCAATGATCTGTCCCTTCTCAGTAACAAGATGCGCGGTGAAGCCGGGATATGCGCCAAGGAACCCGGCAAGGGAAGTGGAGAGGTCCTTGAGCATGATGTCAACGCCGATCACCCCAACGCTTTTCTTCGCCTCATGAAGCCTGAGCGACCCGGTGATGCCTATGTCCCGGGTTGTCCTGAAGATATACGGTTCGCTCCAGACAATCCCATCCTTATCAAGGGCATTTTTATACCACAGCCTCTTCCTCGGGTCATAATCGTCTTTCTTGCGCTCGCGGGAGAGAATCTTTCCGTTTTCATCGAGCATGGTCCAGAGAACCGAATCTCTCTCATGACCTTTTTTTATTCTGTTCTTCAAGCTGCCGGCGGCATTGAGGATCAGATAGCCATTGCCGTCCATGTCACCGAAGTTGACTGATGTGATGAACGGGTATATCTTCATCCTCGGCAAGATCAATGCATTCATACGTTCAGCATCAAGGAAATCAATGACTTCCATCTGGAAGACCGAGGCCGTGGCAAGGAGTTCTGCCTCAGCAGCATTTTCGAGCTGCCTGAGGTCTTTCTTGAGTTCCTTTGCCGTTGCGGTGAAAATCGCCTCAGCAGCCTTTTTCGCCTTATCCGTGCTCTCGTAGTAGTCCCCTGCATATTCGAGTCCGAAGAAAACGACCATGATGAGGATGAACCATTCGACGAAGCTGAATCTGATCTTTCTCAAAGATCCTCCATGCCTCCTGATAATCTTTTCTGTTGTCTATAAATATATCAAATAGATTTATTCGCTGCCACCTTTCTTAAACCTAAAAACGCAATTGACCTGATATATCGAACAAAATCAATGTCATTGCGAGCGCCCCAAAGGTGCTTGGCAATCTCGCCTTAACTCCTTGAGATTGCTTCGCTTTGCTCGCAATGACGGACTTATTTACTCTCTCCAGTTGCATAAATATTCATGAAAAAGCGTCATTAAACACGCGCAAAACGG
>CAYUNK010000037.1:0-24682 GCA_964446125.1 uncultured Nitrospiraceae bacterium
ACTCTTCGCCAGGCAATATGAAAATGCCAGAACAAATTTACCGTGGGTCCATCACAAGAGGCGAATATTAAAATGCATGTAATATGATAAAATCACCCTGAAATGCGGAGAAGGCGATCAGAGAGGATTTCCCTTAGCCTGCCAACGAAGATTCTCCTGGGAGGGAGATCATTTGACGGACTGATAGTGAATGTCTCTGAAGACGGCGTTGGCTCTTCAGTCACGTCGGTTGTTGAGGCTCATGAAGAATTCATTCCTGTACATAATATAAAGCTCCATTTTCAGGAACCTTCCGGCAAGGATATTGATCTTGTCTGTGAACTGGTATGGTTTTCGCGAAGCCAGGATGATTTCCGCAGGATCACCATGGGCATGAAGATCCTCGACGCTCCTTTGATGTATAAGGTATTTATTAAAACATTGTATGATGCAGGCCTGAAGGAACGGTCAAAGGAGAGCCTGTTTGCAGAGCTTCTGGAGGCGCGCAGGAAGATTGCAGAGCTTGAGGCAGATGTTCTGCTCAGGAGAATTGAATACAGAAGCAGTTTGAAGCCTGATGATATTTATCATTCTCTGGTGGAGTCTACTGAGGACTCTATCTATATCCTTGACAGGCACTGCAGGTATCAGTTTGTGAACCAGACGCACCTGTCCCGCCTCCGGCTCTCAGCTGCCGAATGTATTGGCCGCTGTTATGGCGATTTTCATTCCTCCTGGGACGCAGAAGAACTGGCCGGCAAGGTGAGGGAAGTTTTTGAGACGGGCGCCTCTCTCCGCTATGAGCAGCAGAGCAGCATAGACGGAGCCTATTATTTTCGGACGCTCAGCCCCATTCTGGGGCCGGACAATGAAGTAGGGGCAATAACCGTCATATCGAAAAATATCACGGACCGCAAGCTTGCAGAAGGACTGCTGCTGGCTTCCCATCGTGAACTCGAAAGGAAGATCAGGGAGCGGACATCGTCACTGGATGAACTCAATGAAAACCTGAACCGCGAGATTGCCGAGCGCAGACAGGCAGAGGCTGCCTTCAAGAAATCATCCGAGGAATGGCGTATCACCTTTGACTCGACAAGAGATATGATGCTTATGCTTGATGAAGCATTTTGTGTAAAAAGGGTCAACAGGGCGACATCAGAATTTCTTGGCAAGTCTTTTGGAGAGATAATTAACAGAAAAGTTTTTGAGCTTTTCCAGGGCGCCGAGATACAGCCTGAACTGCATCCCCTGATCAAGATGAAGGAATCAAAAAGGCACGAAGAATCAGAGATATACTTCAGGGATAAAGACATATGGGTGCTGGCCATGGCTGATCCCATTTTGGACGAAAGCGGCAATATGACAGGCGCTGTTCATATGATCCGTGATATTACTGAGCAGAAGAATCTTCACCTGCAGCTGCTTCAGGCCCAGAAGATGGAATCCATAGGCCGCCTTGCCGGAGGTGTGGCCCATGACTTTAACAATCTCCTGTCCGCCATTATCGGGTACACGGAATTGACCCTGCTGAAGCTGCCTCCTGAGAGTCCTCTTAAGGATTACCTGCAGACCGTAAGGGCAGCCGGGGAAAAGGCTGCAGAACTCACCCACCGGCTGCTTGCCTTCAGCCGCAAGCAGGTGCTTCAGATGCGGCCGGTCAACATTAATGCGAGCCTTGAGAGCATGGTAAAGATGATGTCCCGGATGGTAAGGGAAGATATATCGCTTGAACTTCATACAGATCCCTCGGTTGTGCCGATTATGGCCGACCCTGTGCAGATAGAGCAGATCGTGATGAACCTGATAGTCAATTCGCGGGATGCAATGCCGAATGGCGGAAAACTTATCCTCGAGACGGCCAATGCCCATCTGGATGCGAATTTCGTCATAAGGCATGAGAATGTTCTGCAGGGCGACTATGTCCTGCTGTCTGTGAGCGACACCGGAATAGGGATGAGCAGAAAGGTTCAGGAGAGGATCTTCGAGCCGTTTTACACAACAAAGGGGATCGGAGAGGGGACAGGGCTCGGTCTTGCAACCGTGTACGGCATTGTTAAACAGCATAACGGCTATGTTTATGTCTATAGTGAGTTGGGCAGGGGCACGACCTTCAAGATCTATCTTCCTGTGTCTCAGGAAGCTGCGGATGAGAAACCTGACAGTGGCAGGGGCGGCATGACAGGCGGCAGGGAGACGATTATTGTTGTTGATGACGATCCCTCGATCCGAAAACTGATCAAGGATATTCTCCTTCCTATGGGGTACAGGCTTTTCATTGCCAAAAGCGGCGAGGAGGCGCTGGAAATAGTCCGGAGGGAAGAGACTGTGGATGTTCTCCTGACAGATGTTATTATGCCCGACATGAACGGCAGGCAGCTTGCCGATATATTTGCAAGAGATTATCCGGCCGTCAAGATCATATTCATGTCAGGCTACAGTGACGAGACTATTGCGCGGCATGGAGTGCTGAATGCAGGCGACATACTTATCGAAAAACCTCTTTCGCCTTCCAAACTTACGGGCAGACTGCGCCGGATTCTGGACAGGCAGGAGTAATCCCAACAGAAACCGCCCCATCTCCCTGTCTTGAATCAGTCAAGGCGTCCAGTTTAAAAAAAACCGGCAATCTCTATCTTCTCTGGCCCTCGATCAGGACTGTTTCCTTAAGCAGCGTTTTCCTGATCTTGCAGAAGCCTGCCTTTTTCATCCAGCCGGATATCTGCCCTGGCGTATAGGTGGCGCCTGAGGATAATGCGCGAAGAGAAGAACGATGATATCTGCCTGAGCCAGGCCAGGTCTTTCCTCGTGTCAGGGTTCTTCATCAGAGAAGTTCAGTATAGATCTTTACCTTCACTCTCTTTTTCATGCCTTCTATAAATGATAAAACAACTTTTTCCTGGGCATCCTTTGCCATGGCATCCATGATCATCTTCTTTGTCTGCTCGTCAGCAGAGATGCCTTCCAGCCCTGCATCAGGAGCAGGCGCTGCGGTCTGTATGAGCCTGCTCATCTTCTGTATGACAAGCTCTTCCCTCTTCTTTGACTCATAAATGCCTGGAGTAAGCCTCGACAGGCGCAGGGTGTTCTGGTAGATCTCACTGTCAAAAACACCGTTTCTTGTGAAGGCAGGCTCATTCAGTATCGCCTCTTTGACTTCGCTGTCGCTGACTTTTATGCCATGCTCTTCAGCAGCTATAAGCAGGATGCTCTGGCCGACAAGCGATTCTATGGACTTGTCCTTCAGCTTGAGCGAATTCTGCATCTCCTCATCAAATTTTTCCTGGTATACATCACGGTACAGCCTGTAGTAGTTGTCATATACCCTGGCATAGTCCTGGGCAGATATCCTGTGTTTGCCCACCTCCGCAACAATCTGTGCAGTGCTGGACTGATCTACCGTGCCCACCCCCCAAAAAATAAAGGTAAGGATCACGATAAAAAACAGAAAATACAGATATTTGGCATGTTGCCGCATAGCCTTGAGCATCTAATCAGTACCTCCAAAAATATTCATATGAGATAAGCCCTGAGAAAAAAAGAGAGGATCCTCTCAGTTATGTTCTTCAAAGCGGATGTCTATGTCCCTCTCAGGAACAATAGTCGAGACTGCATGCTTGTACACAAGCTGCTGATTGGCATCTTTAAGAAGGATCACAAAATTGTCAAAGGCCTTGACCACCCCTTTAAGACGCACGCCATTTGTAAGATAAACGAGCACAGGCAGCTTATCCTTTCTCAGCTGATTCAGATAATTGTCCTGTAAGCTCTGACTTTTTGTCGCGGCCATACATAGCCCCCCTCTATTTCGAACAGCATTTTTATTTTCTTTACGATAAATTATTCAGAGCATTTATTCAAGCACTTTCACCCGGCATAACTGATAATTCAGGAAACGCCCCGTCAAGCGACAAAATTATTTTCCGGCATACATCCTGTCCGCTCGTTATGCCTGTTACGTCTATCCAGGTGATTCCCTCTTCCTGCCCGAACCAGGTGAACTGGCGCTTGGCGTATCTCCTTGAGTTGCGCTTGATCAGACGCTCAGCCTCCTGAAGGTCTATCTCATGATTCAGATACCGGGCAATCTCTTTGTACCCGATAGCCTGCATGGGCGTCCTGTCAGGATTCATCTGCACGATAGCCCCCACCTCATCAACAAGCCCTGCCTGAAGCATTTTGTCCACGCGGCCCTCGATCATCTGATAGAGCTCTTTCCTCTGCCGGGTAATGCCTATTTTGATGAATTCGTACGGCAGGGGCCTGGTGAATTCATTCTGCAGAAGAGACAGGGGGCTGCCGCTTTTCATGCATACCTCAAGCGCCCTGACGATCCTGCGGATATTGTTTCTTTCCGTCCTGCCGGCAGCCTCAGGGTCAAGTTCAAGGAGTCTGGCATAGAGCGACCCTGGATGCGCTTCTTCCTCTGCAAGCAGGCCTTCTCTCAGCTTTTGGTCTGATGAGGGGCCGCTGAATATGCCCCGTGTCATTGCCCTGATATAAAGACCTGTTCCGCCGACGATGACAGGGATCTTGCCCTTAAGAAAGAGCCCTTCAAGGATCGGCTCAACCTCGCTTATGTATCTGCCTGAGCTGTACCCCTCAGACGGCTCGACAATATCCATCATATGGTGCCTGATGGCGGCTCTTTCTGCCTGAGAGGGCTTTGCAGTGCCGATGTCCATATGCCTGTATATCTGCATCGAGTCTGCGCTGATGATCTCTGTGCCGAGCTCCCTGGCAAGAAGCAGGGATGCGCCTGTCTTGCCCACGCCTGTGGGGCCAAGAAGAACTATGATCTTTTTCATCTGCGTTTGAAGAGCCTGCCCAGATCACTCAGGGAATAGAAGAGCCTTGTCGGCCTGCCGTGTGGGCACTGCTCAGGATTTTCTGTCTTTTCGAGGTCCTCAAGCAGCCTTGCCATTTCATCCGGGGAAAGTATCTTCCTGCCTCGTACTGAGGCGTGGCATGCTATCCGCGCAGCAATATCATAGCGAAGCGGCCTTGCCTCTGTATGCTCCCCTGCAAGGCCTGAAGCCATATCAGAAAGGATGCCGGGCAGGTCGGCATCTGCAAGCTCTGGAGGCGCTGCCCTCACAATGACCGAGTTATTTCCAAAGTCATCAATCTCGATACCAAAGGTCTTTATAGTCTCTTTATGTTTTACAAGGACGCTGTATTCCCTGGCTGACAACTGAACCTGCATCGGGAAGAGAAACTGCCGGGATTCTGTCTCCATACCCTGAAGCAGTCTTTCAAAAAGAACCCTCTCATGGGCTGCATGGTGGTCAAGAAGGGTGAGTCCCCCTTTTCCTGATATGGCAACAAAGGTGTCCCCGAGATAGATATGCGGCAACGAGGCTCGGTAGGGAAACTCAGGATGTTCAGCTGTAACGGAGGCTCCGAAAGAGGCGGGCTGAAGATATGGCCGATCAGCCTCTTTGCTATACGATGTAGCAGCCTCGGCCTCAGGCTTCATGAACTCGGCTGCATATTCCTTATGGCCTGCCCTTATGGCGTCCCTCAGATGAGCGACAACAAATCTGTAGATCGCCTCCTTGTCCTCAAACCTCACCTCCCGTTTTGTGGGGTGTACATTAAAGTCAACCTTCTGGGGATCAATCTTGAGGAACACAAAAAATATCGGGTGTCTGTCCGGCGGCAGAATGCCTTCATATGCCTTATAAACCGCATGTGCCACTGACTGGTCCCTGATCGGCCTCCTGTTAAGGAAGATAAACTGGTGCGATCGGGTCTTTCTGAACCGGGCGCTGTTTGAGAAAAAAGCATGCATCTGCAGGCCCTCCATACCGGCCGAAGTCTCAATAAGCCCCGCAAGAAACTCCTCACCGTAGACCTGCATGATCCGTTCCCTCAGGCCTGATGCCCTCGCAAGTCTGAACGTCTCAGCGCTCTCTGCAAAGAGCGTAAAGGCAGTCTCAGGATGTGAAATGGCCTCTTTTGTGACAATGTCTATGATATGGAATAGCTCTGTGCCGTCTGCCTTGAGAAACTTCTTTCTTGCAGGGGTATTGAAAAAAAGATCCTTTATCTCGAATGAGGTGCCTGCTGATGGCGCGTCCTTTATATCTTTAAGCTCCCCGCCATGCAGTTCAAGGGAGACTCCGGCTGCCTCACCCTTAAGCCCTGTCACAAGCCTCAGCCTGCAGACAGAGGCGATAGAGGGCAGGGCCTCACCCCTGAACCCCAGAGTGCTGATATTAAACAGGTCATCATATTTGGTAATCTTGCTTGTTGCATGCCGCGTAAAGCAGAGCAGCGCATCGTCGCGGTCCATGCCGACTCCATTGTCCGAGACCCTGATCAGACGTTTGCCGCCACGGCTAACCTCAATCGTTATCTCAGTGCTGCAGGCATCGAGCGAATTCTCCAGAAGCTCCTTTACGACTGACGCAGGCCGCTCAATCACCTCGCCTGCAGAGATTTTGTTGCATAGATCCGTAGGAAGAACCGTTATTTGGGGCATCTGACATTGTACGTATTGGCAGCAGCATTTCGCAAGGGATGGATAATGTATAATATGGCTAAATCCGTTCATACAGGGGTAAAGGGGAAGATTAAATAACGTGACCTCTAATAATTACTTCAAATGCCGACTTTAACCTGGCTGACGCGCGAAGCTGATATTAGGCTTGCCCAGAAAGCCCCCTATCGTCTTTTGGAATCCGTTCCTGAATTGTCATATGGCGAAGAGCAGGCCGAAAACATGCTTATTCAGGGTGACAACCTCGACGCGCTCAAAGCCCTGCTCCCTTATTATGCCGGAAGAGTAAAATGCATTTACATCGATCCGCCGTATAACACCAAAAGCGCCTTTGAGCATTATGACGACAACCTCGAACACTCAAAATGGCTTTCCCTGATCTATCCCCGTCTTGAGCTACTGAGAGAGTTTTTATCAGAAGACGGCAGTATCTGGGTTTCTATTGATGACAATGAAGGGCATTATCTCAAGGTTGTTATGGATGAGATATTCGGACGGAAGAATTTTGTTGCTAATGTAGTATGGGAAAAAGTATTTGCTTCAAAAAACTCGTCTCAGTATTTCTCCTCAAATCACGATCACCTTTTGGTTTATGCACACGCATTAGGTAATTGGAAGAGGAATCTGCTACCTCGTAATGAAGCGCAAAAGATTGATTATAAAAATCCTGATAACGACTCCCGAGGGCCATGGAATTCAGTTGCCCTTTCAGCAAGAAATTTCTACAGCCTTGGTCAGTGGAGCACAACAACACCTTCTGGGCGAGTTATAGCCGGACCTCCCAAAGGCCGTTATTGGACAGTTTCTCCTGACAAATTTAGTGAGCTTTGTAAAGACAATCGCATCTGGTGGGGCAAGAAGGGTGAAGGGGTTCCTCGAAGGAAAGTGTTCTTGTCAGAAGTGCAGGGGGGTATTGTTCCTCCGACAATTTGGGTTCATCAGGTTGCTGGGAATACTCAAGAAGCTAAGAAGGAAGTTTTGTCAGTAGTTCCATTTGATGCTGACGTTTTTGCAACACCAAAACCTGAAAAATTACTTTATCAAGTGCTAACCGTTGCCACCAATCCCGGTGACCTTGTGCTCGATTCTTTCCTTGGCTCCGGCACGACCTGTGCCGTTGCGCACAAGATGGGCCGCAGATATATCGGCATCGAAATGGGCGAACATGCGGTGACACATTGTGTCCCGCGCTTAAAGAAGGTTGTTGACGGAGAACAGGGTGGTATTTCAAAAACGGTCAACTGGCAGGGCGGCGGCGGTTTTCGTTTTTATCGTTTGGGTGAGGCTGTCTTCGATGAAACCGGCAAGATCAATCCGAACATTCGTTTTGCTGTTCTTGCCGCGCACGTCTGGTTTTGTGAAACCAAGATCCCTCTTGATAAAAAAGCAGATTCTCCCCTTCTTGGAGTTCATGACGAAACGGCCTATTATCTCCTTTTCAACGGCATCCTCGGAGACAAGCGTCCGGATGGCGGGAATGTCCTGACAAGTAGGGTATTAAAAGACTTGCCATCTTTTGATGGGCCTAAAGTAATTTATGGTGAAACAACGCGGCTGGGGCTGGAGCGACTGCGTATTGAAGGCATAATATTCAAACAGATTCCCTATGACATTAAGGCACGGTGACCATGGATTTTGAACTGAAGGATTACCAAAAAACATCGTTGAAGGTTTTACGGGAATTTCTGGAAGAGGCGCGTGTTGCGGGACCTGAGAAGGCATTTAATGAGTCTTGGAGAGAGAGAGACCCCGCTCATGTGCCCCCGTCATATCGAAAAATAGAAGGGCTTGAAGATATCCCCTATGTTTGTTTGCGGCTTCCGACAGGCGGCGGCAAAACCGTTCTTGCTGCATATAGCATTGCTGAAGCGGCCCGCAGTTATCTTGAGCAGGCCTATCCTGTGGTCCTCTGGCTGGTGCCTTCAAATACCATAAGGGCACAAACTCTCGAGGTGTTAAAGAAACCAACGCATCTTTGCAGGGTAGCAATTAATGATGCTTTTGAAGGAAGAGTGGCTGTTTTTGATATATCAGAAATAGAGCAGATTCGGCCTCAGGATCTAACTGAGAAGGTCTGTCTGATCGTCGGCACATTGGCGACTCTCAGGGTGAACAACACGGAGGGTCGGAAGATATACGCGCATAACGAGAACTTCGAGGCGCATTTCTCTCGTGTCTCACCAAGCAGGCCCGGTCTTGAACGCATAGAGGATGGCCCGGATACAGGCAAGATCAAATTTTCTTTTGCAAACCTCCTGCATATTCGTCAGCCTATGATAATTATGGATGAGGCCCACAATGCCCGGACTTCCTTAACTTTTGAAGTGTTGCAGCGCATCCGTCCGGCCTGCATCATCGAGTATACCGCCACACCTGACACCGGCAAGGCAAGTGCCAGCAATGTGTTGTTCCGCGTTTCCGCCTCTGAGTTGAAGGCTGAGGATATGATTAAGCTGCCGATCATGCTTACCGAACACAATAATTGGCAGGAAGCTCTGCGGGACGCCATATTGACCCGTAAGAAGCTTGAACTGAAGGCAAAAGAAGACAATGCGTATATCCGACCTATTGCGCTGATACAGGCTGAGAGCAAAGACAAAGAGGTAACAGTTGAAGTGCTCAGGCGGCATTTGATCGAAAATGAAAAGATAGATGCTGAAAATATCGCCGTTGCAACCGGGAGCCAGCGGGACCTTGACGGAATTGCCTTGTTTGATCCCAACTGCAAAATCGAATATGTAATAACAATGGAAGCGCTTAAAGAAGGCTGGGACTGTTCTTTTGCATATGTCTTCTGTTCAGTAGCGAATATCCACTCCAGCAAAGATGTCGAACAATTGCTTGGCCGGGTGCTGAGGATGCCATATGCAAAAAAGCGTCTGCATGATGAACTGAACCGGGCCTATGCCAATGTTTCGTCCCCGGATTTTGCCAAGGCCGCAAGTCAATTGCATGACCGCCTCGTGTCCATGGGCTTTGAAGAAGAGGAGATAGACGCATATCTCCAGCGCTCCCAGCCTGCTCTTATCGAAGAAGCCGATTTACCGTTACTGTCGTATAAGCCTGTCGAGACTTTTGTCTACACGCTGGCGCATGAGCCTGACTTTAGTTGCATGAGTGCGGAAGAAAGCGCGTTGATCAATGTGGCGATAGATGATGCAGGCAAGGTGCAAATTACTGTCAAGGGCGACATAACCGACGAAATGGCGGAAAAAATTGTAAGTACCGTCCCGACGGAGCAGCTTGAGGATATCAAAAAGCGGGTGCATGTTTACCGCACTATTCATAGACGCAATCTGACGCCAGCTGAGAAGGGGGTGACCCTTACCGTTCCCAGGCTTTGTGTCTGGATTCAGGGTGAATTGGAGCTTGTAGAGAAAGAGCTGTTTCTTGATGCCAAAGGCTGGAATCTCCTTGACTACCCTGCCGAACTTTCAGAGGCAGAATTTTCCATCAATGAAACTGCACGAACCTTTGAAGTGGACGTTCAGGGCAGACGGGTGGTTTACGGACTTGTCGATGATTCGCGACAGCTGGATTTAAGTAATGTCCCCACTGCTTTGACAACACTGGATTTTTCCCGCCAACTCGACAAACAGGTGCGTCAGAAATTTGTACGGCAGGAGGTAATGCTGGAGTTTCTTCGTCATACAATTGCTTATTTGACGGACAAAAGAAAATTCAAACTTGCCAATTTGATCCGGAGCCAATATCCTTTGGCAAAAGTACTGATCGAGAAGATCAAGGCCTATTACCAGCAAGCGCATGAAAAAGGCTATCAGGCGGCCCTTTTTGCTCCAGAGGCGACAGTTGAAACAAGTTTTGATTTTCCGATTATTTTTACCTTAAATAATTACTGCGCTAATTGGTACTACAAACAGGCCCCTTACAAATTCAGGAAACATTTTCATCCTCTCATCGGCGAGCTTGAATCCTCCGGTGAGGAATTCGAATGCGCGAAAATATTGGATAGCCTGCCGCAGGTAAAGCACTGGATTAGGAATATTTCCAAATCAAAATATTCCTTCGGCCTTCCAACGTCGACAGACATGTTCTGGCCTGATTTTGTGGCAGAGTTGACGGATGGCTGCATACTTGTTGTTGAATATAAAGGCAAACAATACATTTCCAATGACGATTCAAAAGAAAAGCGGAATCTGGGAGAGTTATGGGAGGAGAAAAGCGGAGGCAAAGTGCTTTTTGTTATGGCGGAAAAGAAGGATGCGCAGGGCAGGAATGTCTATAAACAGTTGATGGATAAGATTGAAAGTTCTCACTGAGAAGGCTGAACAATGACTAACGAAGAACTGTTTGGCTTGATTTCAGAAGTCCAGCATCACAGGAGCGAGATGGTCGATGTAGAGGTAAAGTCAGATCACAAAGGCACTCCCCAAAGGCTTTATGAGGCTATGTCGGCATTCGACAACAGCAGGCCGGACGGAGTCGCCGGAATAACGGGCAAGACGATCTGTATCGACGAAATGTTCCATGCCCTCTACGGCCTCACGCCGAAAGAGATTGCGCTTGTGGAGGGGAAGAAGTAATATGAAGAAATTGAAGACTACGAAACCAATAGAATCAGCCTATCAGACCATCAAGGAAGTCCTTGTGCAGGCCCGGACGCAGGCCTACCGTGCGGTGAATGTCGCTATGGTCCAGGCATACTGGAACATCGGCAGGATTATTGTGGAGGAAGAGCAAAAGGGCAAGGCAAAGGCTGATTATGGGGAGTATCTGCTGAAAGAACTCTCAGCGCGGCTTACCAGAGAATTTGGCAAGGGATTTGATTCGAGCAACCTCCGTTATATGCGACTCTTTTATCAGTCGTTTGAGATTGTAGACGCAGTGCGTTCACACTCTCCATCAAAAAAGATATGTGACGCAGTGCGTCACGAATTGCCTGCTGTCCGCCATGAGCTTTCCTGGACTCATTACCGTCTGCTGCTGAAAGTGGAGAAACCGGATGTTCGCCAATTCTATCTGGATGAATGCATTTCAGCCAATTGGTCAACCCGTCAGCTTGAAAGGCAGGTCAATTCTTTCTATTACGAGCGGCTGCTTTCAAGCAAGAACAAAGGGCCTGTCAAAGCAGAGATTAAGAAGCTGGAGCCAGGTCCCAAGCCCCAGGACATTATCAAAGATCCGTATGTGCTTGAATTCCTTGATCTGAAGGAGAACAAGAAGTATCTCGAACATGAACTTGAACAGGGGCTTATAGACAAACTCCATGATTTTCTACTGGAACTTGGCAAAGGGTTTTCATTCGTGGCCCGTCAGAAGAGAATAACCATAGACGGCGACCACTTCTACATTGACCTTGTCTTCTACAACTATATCCTCAAGTGCTTTGTGCTTATAGATCTTAAGGTCGGCAAGCTTATTCATCAGGATGTCGGGCAGATGGATTTCTATATCCGGTTTTTCGAAGAGGAAATGAAACTCACGGGTGACAACCCGACAATCGGCCTGGTCCTCTGTGCCGAAAAAAATGAAGCTATGGCAAAGTATACGCTTCTTAAAGACAGCAAGAATCTCTTTGCTTCAAAGTATAAGCTTTATCTCCCAACAGAGAAGGAACTAAAAGAAGAACTGAAGAGAGAGCGTCAAATGCTTGAACTTGAAATGAGGAAATAGATGCCGGTACTGCATAAATACAGAGACAGAGAAAGAAAATATTATGGCCTTACCATTAAAAATCCGCGGATACCGTAATCGCTATTTGTAACATGTTGAAAAAACGCCGTTCTTTCAATAAAGCCTTAGGATTTAGTATCCTAAAACCATACAATGCATAAATCACTGCCCATAAGGGAGGCTGTTTTCATGGATATAAAGGCATATGTGCTTGCAAAGGCAAAAGAGGCAAAGGAGGGCGCGCGTTCTCTGGCAAAGGCATCTTCCAGACAGAAGAATGACGCTCTTCTTTCGATGGCCGGGGCGCTCAAAAAAGGTGCGAAGGCTCTGATAAGGGAAAACGCAAAAGATATCAAATTCGCCCAGAAAAAAGGCCTTACAAAGGCGATGATAGACAGGCTTGCCCTCAATGACAGGCGTATTAATGAGATGGCGCAGGGACTTATTGAGGTTGCTGCGCTGCCTGATCCTGTAGGCGAGATTATCAGAATGTGGCAGCGGCCCAACGGCATGACTGTCGGCAGGATGCGCGTGCCGATCGGATCGATCAGCATCATTTATGAGTCGCGGCCCAATGTGACTGCTGATGCGACAAGCCTCTGCCTCAAGGCAGGCAATGCTGTAATCCTGCGCGGCGGCTCTGAGGCGATCCATTCAAACAGGTCAATCGTGAATATTCTGCGGAATGCAGCAAAGCGGCATGGTATCCATGAAGGTGCGATCACCTTTATAGATATTGCAGACAGGGCAGCGGTCATCGAGATGCTGAAACTGGAGGGGATCATTGACCTTGTGATTCCGAGGGGAGGAGAAGGCCTCATCAGGGCCGTGACCGAGAATTCACGCATACCGGTGCTTAAGCATTACAAAGGGGTCTGCCATGTCTTTGTTGACAGGGATGCTGACCTTAAGATGGCAGAGGATATCTGCTTTAATGCAAAGGTTCAGAGGCCGGGCACCTGCAATGCGATGGAGACGATGCTCATTGATAAACATATTGCCCGGAAATTCCTGCCCTCAATGCTAAAGAGGTTCAAAGAGGCAGGCGTGACGGTCAAGGGCTGTGCTGAAACAAGAAGACTCGATTCGTCAGCGGCAGCGGCAGAGGATATTGATTATCACAGCGAATATCTTGATCTGATACTGAATGTGAAGGTTGTGAAGGACATTGAGGCTGCGATGGATCATATTGCCGCATACAGTTCAGCCCATTCAGACACTATTGTTACGAAGGATTATGCAAAGGGCATGAGGTTCCTAAGAGAGGTGGATTCCTCTGCAGTGCTGGTCAACGCCTCGACACGCCTTAATGACGGGTACCAGTTCGGCCTCGGCGCAGAGATCGGCATATCAACAGACAAGATTCATGCACGCGGCCCCATGGGGCTTGAAGAGCTGACCTGCACAAAGTTCATTGTCCTCGGAAATGGCCAGCTTAGGGAGTGAAATGGAGTATCAGCTGATGCAGGGGTCAGCCAAATCAAACCCGTTAAAGGTGAATATATCATGAAAGGGAAGACCGTAGGGCAGACGAGTGTAACCATGGCTCAGGTGATGTTGCCGCAGGATGCAAACCCTGCAGGCAATGTGCATGGGGGCGTAATCATGAAGCTCATAGATACGGCAGCTGCAGTCGTGGCCGGCAGGCATGCCAGATCAAATACGGTCACGGCATCTTTTGACAGGCTGGATTTTCATAGCCCTGTTTATGTAGGGGACCTGCTCTTTTTAAAGGCGAGCATCAATATGACCGGCAGGACATCCATGGAGATAGGCGTACGGGTCGAGGCAGAGAACCTGGTAACAGGCGAACTCAGACATACATCCTCTGCGTACCTGACCTTTGTGGCGCTCGATGAAGACGGCAGGCCAAGGGCGGTGCCTCCACTTGTATTTGAAAATGATGTTGAGCGGAGGAGGAATCAGGAGGCTCAGATGCGGAAGAAGATGCGGCTTGAGCAGAAGACCAAAGAGGACAGATGCCAGAACAACGGCATCTGCGAGATATAGCAGGCTCCAGAGACTGATCCTGCCCATACACCCGACTGCTGTTTATCCATATGATTCTTTAGATCAGAGATAACCACTGCCTTTGTCCCTGCCATTTTTTATTCATAGTAATCAATGCCTCCTGTAGCCTTGATATCCCGGCATCATCCTGCCGGTTCCGGCCTTATTGAACCTCCCTTTTGACAGGCAGAAAGAGCGTCATTGCAGCTATTTATAAGTCTGCTGCAGAATTTCAAAAAAAGCCCTTGACTTTTCATATAATCATATGTGAATATGTTTATATGAAAGAGATGGCGAGACTTATGAAACTGTTGTCAGACCCTGCACGCTTGCGGATACTGTTATTGCTTACTGCAAGGGAGCTCTGTGTCTGCCAGATAATGGGTATTCTGGGAATTTCGCAGCCGATGGTCTCAAAAAATCTTAAGCTTCTCGACGCCGCAGGACTGCTTCAGGAGCGCAAAAAGGGCAAGCTGGTTTTTTACTCCATTGATCAGAATATGCAGGAGAGAAATTCAAGGCTCATCAGCCTGCTCAAGGAGCTTCTTGAGGATGACCAGGTTATCAGACAGGACATCAGGTCAATGGAAGAATGTGCGGAGTATCAGAAGGAGTGCGGCAAGTGTGACATGAAGACCTTTCTCTCTTATATGGAGAAAAAACGAAACAGAAGATGAGGACAGACAGAAATGCTGAAAGAGTTAAAGAAAAGAAGAAGCAGGCGCCAGTCACTTACCTGGGTCGGCCTGCCCCTTGTTATTGTAGGCGGATGGTTCTTCCCAAAGCTGGGGTTTTTCCTTTTAAGCTGCATGGTTGGCGCAACCGCAATTGCCCTTTATAAGGGAAGGGCATGGTGCGACTGGATGTGCCCCAGAGGCAGTTTCTATGACCTCTTCCTTCAGAAGATAAGCGCCCAGAGGGAAATTCCCGCCTTCTTCAGGAAAAAGGGTTTCCGGATAGCAATGATGGCTGCTCTTATGGCTGTACTGGGCACCCAGGTATATTATGCATGGCCCGACCCTAACAAGATCGGCCTTGCCATGGTCAGGGTCTTGACAGTAACAACATCCATAGGGATCATACTCGGCCTTGTCTATCACCAGCGCATCTGGTGTCATATCTGCCCTATGGGCACCCTGGGCAACTTCATGTCAGAGGGCAAGAAACAGCTCAGCATCAGCGAAGCGCAATGCACAGACTGCAAGGTCTGCTCAAGGGTATGTCCCATGCAGTTGAAGCCTTATGAGTATAGACAGAGCGGCATAATGGGCGACAATGACTGTATCAAGTGCTCGACCTGCGTTGCTGCCTGTCCAAAAAAGGCCATTAACTTCGACGAGGGATTAAAGAAGGCTGCCTGAGCCGGAAGACGCCGAAGCTGAAGTCGTGGTCATCGCGTGCAGTATGCGGCGCTGGAATAAGGCTCCAGAGTTTGATAAGATAGCGCATGAGCAAGGTGATTGCATATCAGAATACTGCCCGGCATTGCTTCAGCCAGATCAGGTTTGACAGCAGGGAGAGGATCATGATTTCTGTGGCCAACCATCCAGCGCATAGTATCAGGGTGATAAGGCTGTTTGCCGGTATCATTCCGTATAAGACACTATGGGAATACAGTCTTCCAGACGGAGTAAAGGATGGTGATCGCAAACTGATCTCCCTGTTTCCCCATCAATCAAAGAATATTGACCATCCCCTTGATGCGATCACCTCAACTCTTTTGAACTGCAGATCCTGCAGCGAAGCCCTCTGGGTCCTGCAGCAGGCAGAAAGAGGCTGATTTCAGCCACCTTCTCCATTCAAAGGGGCCACTTTCCTTTTGCTTGGCCCAGTCTTTATCGTAACGGGCTAAATAGATGCAAGGATGAAAAAGCGGCTTAAGATCATGACTTCAGAGCATGAATTAATGGGAAAAGACGACCTGACCTCTGTAGAATCCTGTCACTTCCACTAACGAAGAGAAGATGTAATCCTTGCGATGAGGCATGTTGGAGAGCTGTTCAATAGTGCAGCAATAGCTGTAAGGCCCTTTCATAAAAGGATATTTTACTTTCTTGCGTACATGAATCTTGTCTTTGTTTTCCTGTTCGTATTTGTGATAGCCCTGAGGCGTTGGCCATAATATATTCATTAAAAAAATATAATTTTATTTCAGGGCATTTCCTCTTCCATTTAGCTTTCAAATGTGTATAATAGGACTTTGTCCCCAGAGGCTGCCCCTGTCCCCTCCAATAAACCGGGGCAGCCTCCCCCTATCCTCCCTTGAGTGTACCGCAAGTTACGCTGCACCCGGTTAAGATCAATGCTTTTTCCATTTTCCGTCTTGTGCGAAAAAGGATGCAGGCCTGCAAACTGACCCCTGCAGGCTAGCGCTTACAGGGTCGGCGGCAAGCGAAGTTCAGATCAGCTGATATAGTTCAGCCCTCATTTTGTATTGCTATTTTAGAGCCCTTTTGTTAGCGTTACCGAATGCATCTTGACGCTGGCAGATGGACAGAAGACGAACTGGACCGTATCCTCCAAAAGGCCTCTGGAATCGTAGACCCAGGAGAGAGGATTGCGTTTATCTCAGAGCATTTTCTGGACAGCCCTTATCAGGGGTCGAGCCTTATCGGCGGCGCTCAGCAGGAAGAAGAGCTTGTGATTGACCTGAGCGGCATGGACTGCTTCACCTTTCTCGATTATGTGGAGGCGATGAGATTGGCGGGATCATTTCCGGATTTTGGCGATATGCTCCGTCAGGTTAGATACAGAGGCGGTGTTGTATCATACCGGACAAGGAATCATTTCTTTACTGACTGGGCCGAATACAGGCCAGCCTTTGTGAAAGATGCCTCTGAAGAGGTCGGCAGGGGCAGGGCAATAAATCTGCAGAAGAGGTTAAATCAAAAAGAAGACGGAACTCCGTTTCTCAATGGTCTTGAGCCGGCAGAAAGGACAATCACCTATATTCCGACAGACTCAATTGATCAAGAGATGCTTCAGCGGCTCAGAACCGGCGACTATGCAGGCATATATTCCGATGTCCCTGGCCTCGACGTCTCTCATGTCGGCATTATCATCAGGAAAGGAGCATCTTTATTTCTGCGCCATGCCTCCTCAAAGCCCGGTCTTCGCAGGGTAGTTGATCAGGATTTCAAAAATTATATGAAGGGCAAAACAGGACTGATCATCTTGAGGCCTACAGGATGCTGAAGGTCATCTTCAGCCGGCGCAT
Organism: uncultured Nitrospiraceae bacterium; assembly: GCA_964446125.1. Taxonomy (GTDB): domain Bacteria; phylum Nitrospirota; class Thermodesulfovibrionia; order Thermodesulfovibrionales; family UBA6898; genus UBA6898. The sequence continues at coordinate 17,343 of CAYUNK010000037.1, forward strand.
GCTGGTCTCCTTTATCATGGGGTTTGCCTGCGGCCTGCCGCTTTTGCTGACATCTACGGTTCTTCAGGCCTGGATGAAGGACGAGGGGATAGACCTGACAGTAATAGGGCTGATGGCAATGGTCGGCCTCCCCTATACCCTCAAGTTTTTATGGGCGCCTTTTCTTGACAGGTATACCATCTTGATGATGGGACGCAGAAGGGGCTGGCTGCTCCTGGCCCAGATCAGCCTTGTGATTTCACTTGCCGGGCTTGGCCTGACCGAGCCTGCCGGGAATCCGGCCATAATGGTGATTGCCGCGCTCCTTGTCACCTTCTTAAGCGCCTCTCAGGATATTGTTGTTGATGCATACCGAAGAGAAGACCTTGCAGATGAGGAGTTGGGACTGGGCTCCTCCTTCTACATTAACGGCTATCGTGTCGGGATGCTGCTGGCCTCAGGGGGAGGCCTGATTCTTGCCGATCACCTGCCGTTTAGCATGGTTTATCTGATCATGGCCGCATGCATGCTGCCGGGTATCATCACCACACTTCTCACCCCTGAACCGCAGGCCCCGGCAGGAACTCCAAAAACCCTACGGCAGGCTATTGTAGAGCCATTAGCAGAATATTTCAGCAGAGAAAATGCGATTCTGATCCTTGCCTTTGTGCTTCTATACAAGATAGGCGATACAATGGCAAGTGCAATCACAACGCCATTTTATCTTGATATCGGCTTCTCCAAAACCGAGATCGGCGCTGTGGTGAAGCTCTTCGGTTTCTGGGCAACTATTGCAGGAAGCATCATAGGCGGCCTGCTGATGCTCAGGATCGGGATCAGCCGCTCGCTCTGGATATTTGGATTTCTGCAGGCCATATCCACGGCAGGCTTTGCAGTCCTTGCCAGGGTCGGCCATAGCGTGCCTGTGCTGTCAGGCGTCATTGCCTTTGAAAACCTGACTGCCGGCATGGGCACGGCAGCATATGCTGCATTCATGGCAAGTCTTACGAACAAGAAATTCACTGCCACACAATACGCACTTCTGAGCAGCCTCATGGGAATCCCGAGGGTGCTGGCCTCTGCGCCGACAGGATTCCTTGCCAAACATATGGGCTGGGAGAGTTTCTTCATCTTCTGTGTCATAGCTGCGCTGCCCGGGATGCTGCTTTTGCTGAAATTTGCGCCATGGACTCCCAGGAGCCTGAAAACTCTCTGATCTTTTATTGGGCCAGATATCCTACTTACAGATGTCTTGCCCTCCTGCCGATTACTTGCAAAAATTAATCAAAGAATGGGATCATTGGAGTCATATTTACCGATCAAGGGGGCGCATTGGTCAGGACGAATCTATTCAGGGTAATTTTGTTGTTATCGCTCTGCTCGTTGGTCTTCCTGCCGCTTTATACCTTTTCTTATCTTTTTCCTTCTTTTGATAAGCTCCTGACCGAAAAGACCGAGGACGAGGCTGTTCGCGTTGCAAACCATTGTGCCGCTGGCCTGATGAATGAGGCGAAGCCTCTGGACAGGACATCTATTACCACTCTCGTTACCGAGGAGATCGAAAACGTATCACGGCAGATGCAGTTGGTGAAGGTGAAGGTCTTTTCGCCTTCCGGCGAGATCATCTATTCGACCGACCGCAACGACATTGGCGAGATCAACAAGAACAAATATTTCAATGAGATCGTTGCCAAAGGGCACAACCACACAAAAGTGGTGAGGAAGTCATCGCAGTCTCTTGAGGGGCAGACGATGCCCCGGGACGTTGTTGAGACATACGTGCCTCTTATGAACAACAACATGTTTATGGGGGCTTTCGAGATCTATTATGACATCACCAAGAGCAAGGAAGATCTCGGCAGGCTTATATCCTGGTCTGCGGTCATAGTGGTTGTTGTTACCCTGGGACTTCTTGTGGGCGTTGTGATCAGCGGTCTTAATGTCCATCGCAGCATCAGGGCGTGCTACTTGGCAGAAGAGGAACTGAGAAAGCATCAGGAAGATCTTGAGAAGACTCTTGAAGAGCGCAGCCGCCAGATAGAAAATCAGATCGTTGAAAAGAAGAAGGTCGAGACATCCCTGCAGGATACCGAGGCGAAATACCGTTCCCTGGTGGAATCCACAGAGGATTCCATCTATCTTGTGGACAGGGAATGCCGGTATCTCTTCATGAACAGACAGCACATGATTCGTATGGGTCTTATTCCGTCTCAGATTCAAGGAATGCCATACCGTGCATATCATACGCAGGAAGAGACTGCATGGTTTGAAGAGAACGTCAAAAGGATTCTTGAAACAGGAGAGTCCTTCCAGAATGAGCATCAGAGCAAACGGGACGGCAGGTATTTTCTCCAGACACTCAGCCCTGCAAAGGATGAGCAGGGCAATATAGTTGCAATAACGATTATTTCGAAGGATATAAATGAGCGCAAGCGCATGGAGGAGGAACTTCGCACCCTTTCGCTGACCGATGAGCTTACCGGACTTTATAACCGCAGAGGATTTCTAACCCTGGCCGAACAGTATCTGAAGATCGCCAACCGCATGAAAAACAAGATATCCATTCTCTATGCTGATATGGATGACCTGAAGATCATAAACGACACCCTTGGCCATGAAAAAGGCGACAGGGCGCTGATCGAAACTGCAGAGATACTGAAGGAGACCTTCAGGGAATCTGATGTTGCAGCCAGGATCGGAGGGGATGAGTTTGTGATTATGCCTGCAGCCGTAAGCGGCGCATCCATTGACAAGGTTCTTGAGCGTTTACGCAACAATATCTCGCAGGTTAATGCAGAGGCCGGAAGAGACTATCAAATATCCTTAAGTTGCGGCATTGCACTGTATGATCCTGAACAGCCCTGCACGATTGAAGAGCTTCTGCGGCGCGGTGACAGGATGATGTACGAGAGCAAGAAAGGCAAGCACAGCAGGGCATAATTGACGGCTTCACCTTATTTATGGCCTATTGCCTTTGCTTTGGGTATTGTATTGCATGTTCGCAATCAGGCCGCGCATACAGTATGATTCAGGTCATGTTCTCCTGTCTTCCAGATCGGATAAAATGGCTTTAATGAAGATATCGTATATGGCTGCGCATAAATATCTGCTGAAGGAATACGGCTCCTGGGGAGTTATGACATTGGCCTATATAACAGGCCTTGTCGAAGCCGGACAAGTCAGGATAGAGTCGCTTGCAGGATTTCTTGCCCTGGCTCTTCTGATCAACTCCAAGCAGGCTGCCACTGTCTGGATGAGGACTGCCACTCATGAGCGGGTTGCGCCGGCCATGATCTTTGGCCTTCATCTGCTCCCGGCATCACTGCTCCTGTACCCGCTGTATGTCAGTTATGGACTCATCGAGCTTCTGCCTTACGGTATTATCCCTGCTGTATATCTCCTGTCCCTGCTATTTATGGGGGAGCATGCACTTATCACAGAGGCGCTCGGTTTTATTGTACTGTCTCTCCCGGCGGTTGTTGCAAAGGCGATCGTCGGAGGCGGCCTTGACTGGAACCTCTTATTAGTCGTTTCAGTATTCTTTGTTGCAGGAGTCTTCCGCGTCCGTCTTCAGTTCAAGAAGATATTGCTTCACAGAATGGCAATGTTCTTTTATGTGGCTGCTGCATCTGTCGTGTATTGGGCAATGGATTACCGCATGGTCCTTCTTCTGCCGTTTATTGATAACCTGATCTTTGCCTTGACCCTCTACCGGATAAGCCTTCCGGCAACCGGATGGATAGAGATGGCAAAAGGGGTTCTTTTTCTGCTGCTGATGACGGTATTTGGCTACAACTGAGCAGCAGCAGAAACAGCCTCAGCAGAAATCACTCCCTGTCTGATGATCGCCGCCCCTGCCCCTGTCACATCCACTATAGTGGAGGGCGCCCCACCCGGAGTTCTTCCTGCATCCACGATCGTGATTGATGAGCTGCCGAAATAGTCTATTACCTGTGCCGCTGTTTCTGACGGAGGCATGCCGGCAATGTTTGCGCTGGTGGAGGTTATTGGATAGTCTGTCTGCCGGGCAAGGTCAAGGGCAAAGGAGGGGCCGGGGATGCGCACCGCAACCTTGCCGGTGCCTGCAGTGATATGCAGCGATAGAGCCTCTCGCGCCTGAAAAATCAGGGTGAGAGGGCCGGGCCAGAATATTTTCATGAGCCTTCTGGCCGCAGGAGATATTGCCGGCGTCAGAAGGGACAACAGTTCCGGCCTTCCGATGATAAGCGGCATCCCCTTGTCCAGAGGCCTCTGTTTTATTTGGTACAGCCTCTCAAGTCCAGACTCCTGATTATATTTTACGCCAAGTCCGTAAAACGTCTCGGTTGGATAGGCGATGATTTCCGCTTCATCCAGTATCTGTTTCAGACGCCTTAAGGCTGCATCCATGCCGCATTCATATGGTTTGAGCATTTTCATGACACATGGTAGCACAGCGCTGCCATCTATAGGAAGTTCAGCCATATTTAATCAATTTGAGATTGGTGCAATAATTTCTTGACAAAAGTGCGGGCATTAGGCATATTTAGGCTATTCAGTGAAGGCATCTGATGGTGCTCAGGAGTATCATATCTTTAGGAGGAAGCATGGGTACGAGACTGTATGTTGGCAACATCTCATTCAGGGCCAGTGAGGAAGACCTGCAGAACCATTTTGCGCAGGCAGGAGAGGTGGCAAACGTCAAACTGATCAAGGACAATGCCACAGGCAGGTTGAGGGGCTTCGGTTTTGTTGAGATGGTCTCTGATGAGGATGCGCAGAAGGCTATCTCCATGTTCAACGGTCAGCAATTCATGGAGCGCGCCATTGTGGTGAACGAGGCAAAGCCGATGGAAAAGAGAGAGGGAGGATTCAGGCAGAGATCAGGCAACAGAACGAGCTCAAGAGACAGAGACTGACTGCCTGAGGGGGCAGACAGAGACAGCCTTACCAGCGCTTCAGGATTTCCTTAAGAGCATAGAGCAGACCGGAAGTCCCAATTCCCTGGAAACCACGTCGCATTTTGACTGGAAGAGGAAGTAGGTCCTTTTTGCAGTTCCAAAGAGCGTTTCAAAATTTCCCTGTCCTTTGCTTATGATGAGCTCTGCCTTCTCATATTCCCTCTGAAATCCGGCTGATGTCCAGGGAAGTATTGTGCCGATTGCGTCAGAACCGTTGCTGATGACCTCACATACAGCATCAAGACCGGCCTGGACAGCATCCTCATGAGTAACGTCATTGAGCACTGCCGAGCCCTTAACCACAGCCTTGACACGCTTTCCTGCATGGATCAGTTCCTCTATCAAAAGCCTGTCAAATACTATCTCCCCTGCATTATCCAGGAGGTACAGGATCTCCCCTGCTGAGGAGAGATCCTGAGAGAAGGAGTCATAGTCATCTACTGCTATCTCAGACTTCAGGGACTGGTCAACCGATCTTTCTATATCAATATCTGTGAATATGCCGAAGTCTATGATATTGCCTGCGATGGCGAGCCGCGAAGCAGTTTTTATGGGGTCAGAACTGTTTTTGACCTGTTCCCTGAGTTTTGGATACAGGGATAGGGCGATGCTGTTGTACTGCCGTTTGACTTTCTCAAAAGGATCGCCTGCAATGCCCTTGCGTATGGCCCTGTGAATCAGGGTTGTGGTGTAAGCAGGAGGTTTGCTCATATCCATATCCTGCATAATCGAAAGGACGTCTCTGAATACCGCCTTGCCGGTGACTTCGTCACATTCGGCCTGTGTAAGGGCGATTACGGTCTGCTTCAGAAAGCAGGGCAGGCATTCGATAAAGGTTTTCATCAGAATTCTTCCTGTCCTGCTACTGTCTCTTCAGCGCCCTGTCAGCAATATCCCTGCGAAAATGCATGCCCTCGAAATGGATCTTTTCTACGGCTTCATAAGCCCTGGCCTTTGCTGCGGCAATATCCCTGCCGGTGGCAGTTATGCCCAAGACCCTGCCGCCGGAGGTGACTATTTTATTATCCTTAAAGGCCGTGCCTGCATGGAAGACCTGCACATTATCGAGTCTGCCGGCCTCGTCAAGGCCTGTAATTTCATCGCCGCTGCGATAGCTGCCTGGATATCCTCCGGAGGAGACCACAACGCAGACAGCAGGATCAGGCGTCCATTCGATCGTGATATCCGAGAGCCGCTGCTCTGTGATTGCCATGGCAATCTCCATGAAATCGGTCTTGAGCCGGGAAAGCACAGGCTGTGTTTCCGGGTCGCCAAGCCGGCAATTATATTCGAGAACTGAAGGCATGCCATTATGGATCATAAGTCCGGCATAAAGTATGCCTTTATAGGTTATGCCCTCTGACCTGAGGGCTTTTACAGTAGGCTCAAGGATTTTTGTCATGACGATCTTCTCTATTTCAGGTGTTACGACCGGCGCAGGGCTGTATGCCCCCATTCCCCCGGTGTTAAGTCCCTTGTCATGGTCAAAGATCCTCTTGTGATCCTGGGAGCTTACCATCGGCACAATGGTCTTGCCGTCTGTGAATGCCATGTAAGAGGCTTCCTCGCCTTTCAGGCATTCCTCTATGATTACCCTCTCGCCTGCCTCTCCAAATGCCTTGTCTTTCATGATGATCCTGAGGGCCTCAAGGGCCTCCTCAACAGTAGAGGCAATAAATACGCCTTTACCCGCCGCGAGACCGTCAGCCTTTATCACGATAGGAGCCCCTTTCAAACGCACATGCTCTTCTGCATGGATATAGGATGTGAAGGTCTTATACTCAGCCGTGGGTATGCCGTGTGATCTCAGGAGATCCTTGCAGAAGACCTTGCTTGATTCGAGTTGTGCTGCTGCCTTTGTCGGCCCGAGGATCCTTCTGCCCTCTTTTTCGAAGAGATCTACAATACCCTGAGACAGCGGGACTTCCGGCCCCACGATTGTCAGGTCTATCCATTCATATTTGACGAAATCAAGCAGCGCCTGAAAATCGCTCTGGTTGACCGATATGCAATGCGCGATCTCTGCGATGCCGGCGTTGCCGGGACAGCAGTAGATCCTGTCAACTGACCTGCTTTGGGAGAGTTTCCAGCAGATTGCATGTTCCCTGCCCCCGCTGCCTATTACCAGTACTTTCATAAGGTTATCCTCGTTTATTTATAGAATTGGGCCCTGTCTGTGACCTGTTTCCAAAAGCAGGGGGTCTGTAAGCCTCTGCTTTCCGGATGCAGGAGTCCCAGGAACCTATCTGCCCGGCCTCAACGGATTCTATTATACGTCATCCTGCCCTAAATAGCCTCTTTTGATGCAGAAGCCATGCCGCAGACAGCAGGCCCCGGTCTTGTAGTTGCCATTAGCATATTGCATGATATACCCTAATGTTGCATAAAAATCATCATGCAGCTTGTTTGAGGCGGTTGAGA
>CAYUNK010000038.1:0-24567 GCA_964446125.1 uncultured Nitrospiraceae bacterium
AACTGAGGAATTCTTTTGGCCCCAACTGGGGAATTACTCTGGCCCTCGACAAATATTCATGTATGAGAAAATTTCTCATATCAACGGCATCCCTTATCGGCAGATCAGGATTATTGTTCCTGAACTCTTCGCTCAAATTGCGGGCCGCCTCGCCAATAATCTCGAGCTCTCTCACAACCGCATCCACAGCCATTTTGTTTTGCGAAAACTGCTCAAAGTCCATTCCCGTGAGATAATCGCTGATTGTTTCTATAGCTTCCAGGATATGATTAAGGTAGGCGGTATCATCTCTCATATACAGTCTCAGCCTCTTTGATAATTGTGTCACGGAAGCGGCTGCTGATAGCCTCCGGAGTCAGCAGATCAACCTCTCTATTGGTAAACTGTTCCAGGTTTCTCTTGATCCTGGCAAGATTGAAGTAACTGATACAGGAGGTCGAAAGAAATTCGATCAGGATATCTATATCGCTGTCTTCGCTGAAATCGCCATGAACATAGGAACCAAAAAGAGAAACTTTCTTGATCTCTGATTTCAGAGGCTCGATTTCAATGGCAGCCTTAATCTTCTGTTTTATCTCCTGCTTTTCCACAGCTTATCTTACCAGAAAGCAGCTTTATGAGTTAAGCCGTCATCCATTTCCACGCCCACTCAAACAGCGTGATACCCATATAGCAGGCAAGCGTCCAGCAGGCGTTTGATAAAATCGGGCTGCCATGACGATCCTTCCTTCCCGGCAGGACTGACGTTATATTTGACCATGTTACAGATCTGGTTCAATATGCTAAAATGACATCAAAGAGGGAGGTGCTTTATGAATTTGTCATTGAAAATTGAGATATTCAAAGAAGGTGATGTTTATGTTGCGTTATCGCCTGAATTAAATGTCTCCAGTTTCGGCGACACTATTGCAGACGCCAAAACCTCTTTTAAAGAAGCTATGGAAGCATTTATTGAAGAATGTCGGGCAATGGGCACGTTGGAAGAAATCCTGGAAGAAGCCGGTTTTCTGAAGAATGATAACTCATGGGTATCGAGAACCCCTGTTGCAGAAGAAAATCTTGCCCTTGCCATATAAGTTGTGGATGAACACAGGATCATTCCTCTTCATTATGAGACGCTTATAAAGCTGTTCGAACTTGACGGTTTCAGCGTCAAGAGAAAAAAGGGCGATCATATCATCATGACAAAGCCCGGAATCAAAAGGCCTCTCGTGATAAAAACAAGCCCAAGACTTGTTCCCGTAACTCATATACGCACAAATATGACGACTGCTGAAATGACGCGGGAGCGCTATTTCCAGTTATTAGGTGTTGTTGGATAGCTTCTATACGCTGGTTACTACCTTCCACGCCCACTCAAACAGCGTAATACCCATAAAGCAGGCAAGCGTCCAGTAGGCGTTTGAAAACAGTAGGCTTCCCATGAAGATATGCCAGTCTCGTTTCGACATGCCGCTGAATTTGCCGTGGCGGAGATAAGCCGTCGTAGTAAAAGCGTCGTATCGCAGCGAGAGGAAGAGAAATACAGCAGGTTCACTTCTTCTTAGAAACCACGATGCAAAACGGCCGAGCCTTTTTTCTCCTGCATATTCCTTCAAATCTTTTAGCGTTTCAATTCCGAGCCAATCGCGCTTTGACCAGTCGTAGAATTTCAAAGTCAGTAAGTTTGTGGCTGCGGCCAGAGTTGCCATAACAGCGCCGCCCTTGATAATTCCGAGCATTAAGATCACATATGGATAGAGAAGATAATCGAATGCCTGGTCACTCAGATACTTAGCCGTCAATCCTATCGACAATTCCCCGCCCCTTCTTCCATAGGGGTGAAATCTGCTGAGAAGCCTATTTCTTAAATTCCCTGAAGTCATTCGTTTTGAATCCTTCGAAGGCACTTGCCATCAGGATGGCCTAACCCATTACCTTCGGAAAAGCACTTGAGCACCTCAGCCTCTAATTCAGCAGGATAGCATTGCCAGTATGCATCTGTTACATCCTCAAATGATTCAAGCGGCACTATTAGTGGTTTAACTCCTGTGTAGATATCAGGCTGCGCACCAATATTCAGCATGCGGAATGACCCCTGTGATGCGGAGAAATAATGAACTGCGATGATCTGGAGGAGTTGGTCGAAGGATTGCGGCCAAGCCACAATGACAGGGCAAGGCAGGCTGCCTGCCGGGCTAACAGGCTATAAAGTCTGTCTGTCTGTCTGTCTGTCTGTCTGTCTGCAAGATTGGTTCCATAAGGCCGTTTGTCAGAATACATTGATTTCCCTCCCCAGACATAATACTTTTATCAGCTCTCGCAGTCAATCTGCTACCAGCCTCTCTCACTCTGAATTTGCCTTTCTGTCTACTATAGTATACACTTAATCATGATAACGGTGAGGAAAACCGAGTTATATGAACGCTGGGTTAGAGCGTTACGTGACCGCAAGGCGCGCGCTCGTATACAGGTGCGTGTTGATCGTTTGATGTATGGTTTGTTCGGCGACGTCAAACCTGTTGGGGAAGGCGTCTCAGAGCTGCGCATGGATTTTGGTCCAGGCTACAGGGTCTATTTCATGCAGCGCGGCAGCGAACTGATAATATTGCTTGCTGGCGGAGACAAGCGCACCCAGGACAAGGATATTAAAACCGCGCTGGAATTGGCGCGTCTGTATTAGTCTATATTAGGAGGTATTTGTATGAAAAAGATGAAACTTAAGACTACGCCTTATGATCCGGTTGATTACCTTAAGACCGAAGAGGACATGGCAGCATATATGGAAGCCGCGCTTGAAGATGGTCATCCGGCAGTTGTGGCAATGGCTGTAGGAAATATTGCGAGGGCAAAAGGCATGGCAAAGATTGCTAAAGATGCCGGGCTGAGCAGGGCAACCATGTATAAAAGCTTCAGAGAGGGCGGCAATCCTGAATTTGCAACAGTCATAAAAGTCATTCGTGCCCTGGGCCTTAAATTCCATGTTGAACCAGCCCATGGATGAAGACCGATTTATCAGGAAAAGGGTATCAAGCGGGCACAAATGTGCGCGATGTTCGATTTCGGTCATGTCCTGAGCCGTTGGGCATAACACATAATGCCCCTACATCAGGCCTTCCAGTCCATAGTCAAATCCTCTGACGAACCCACTCTCCGCCGCGCCATCAAAGTCATAAGGTCTGTTGCCGGATAGATAGCATCAATTTCCTTCTATTGCCCTAACACGAGAGTCTTAACCTCGGTTATTACTGAAATCAGGAATTTCTTGTTTTCTCTCCGCCCTGCAAGAAGTTTTTCTGTGATTTTTTTGTCATCATTGAGATAGCCGATAAGGACATTGGTATCTAACGTAAACACAGCCTGCTTTACCTGTTCCACTCCCCGCGAAGCTTCTTCTGGCAGGCAACAGAGCTTAACTTCCTGTCAGGTTCTACGGCTCAATGATCCTGATTTCTTCCCGCTGTTTCAGCCTCGCAAAGTCAGATGCATTCAATGTCAATAAAGCCTCGGCCTTTGATTTTAAGGCAGCAGAGAAAATAAGGGCGTCATAGACAATTCCACCGGAAAAACCTTGTTCCTTTAACCGAAGTATTGTCTTTGCATAGTCTGATGCTTCCAAGGATATGACTGTACCGGTATTTTCAATATTTTCATGGATAAGTCGCCATGCCATTTCAGGAGTCAGCCGGGGGCTCACAGGCAATGTTGTTAATACCGCATAGAGCTCTGCGAGGGTATGAGCGGAAACAGCCATATTGACTTCTACGGTCTTGGCACGTTTAAGCCATGAAACAGCCCTCTCATGCAGCGGGTGTGGTTTAATCAGCGCAGCGACAAGAACGCTTGTGTCAAACAAGATTATCATCAAACCTCGCCTGATGATAATTTAAGTAAGCGTTTCTCCCTCTGCCTAAGGATATTACCGGTGATATCTCCTGTGGCGTTTCCTGCAAAGACCAGCACCCCGTCTTCATCCTGCAGCGGAGACTCCTGAGAGACCTGCTTTATTACAAGCTCTCTCTCATGCTGAGCGATATCTATTTCCGTACCAGGCCGAAACCCGACTCTGTCTCTTAATTCCTTTGGCACCACTATTCTGCCAAATCTGTCAATTGTTGTTCTCAAGGCATAGCCTCCTTTATTGGCATTTTAGCATGCCAATTGGCAATTTACAATGCCATGAATCTCCAAGCCGTGCCACTGGCGTAAATCTGCCCGTATCCTTGCCGCGGGTAACTATGCCTACAGGATATAAGAGACCTCAGACTTTAATGAAAATACAGCAGATCTGCGGCGTTCTGCATCCATAGATGCATTCCACGATCAGGGCGATGAACCCTTTTGCCCTGTCACTGCATCTACAGAAATCGGCAGGCCATTATCCAGCAATCAAAACAGCCTCTGCTGGCCCTTATCTTTCTCTATCATTTCGAGCAGATTCTCATAGGTTATTATCTTTACACCAAGTTGTTTTGCCTTGTCGAGCTTTGAGCCTGCCTCCTCGCCTGCCACAAGAAACGATGTGCCTGCTGAAACCGCAGATGTTGCATGGCCGCCGTTGACCCCGATCAGCGCCTCCACCTCTTTCCTCGGCCTTGGCAATGTGCCGGTAATCACAAAGGTCATGTTGCTCAGGGGGAGGTTCTCTGCAGGCATATCCGAGAAGTCCGGGTTTGAAAGATCAAGGCCGAGCCCCTTAAGGGAATTGAGCAGATCAATATTCTTCTGGTCGTTGAAAAAAGTGGAGACCGATTCGGCAATCTTTCCCCCGACCTGCTTAATGCCTGTCAGTTCTTCTTTCTTCACATGATAGATGTCCTCCAGCCTTCTGAAGTTCCTGGCAAGGAGTTTTGCTGCATATTCGCCGACATGGAGGATGCCTATCGCAAAGAGAAACCTCGCCATTGTTGCATGTTTGGCCCTGTCAATGGCATCCATAAGATTCTGCGCAGATTTATCGGCAAAACGCGGAAGCCCAAGCAGGTCTTCTTTTTTGAGCCGGAAGATATCTTCAAAATGCCTGATAAGGCCGCGCGAAAAGAGAAGCTCCACATTTTTTTCTCCAAGGCCCTCTATATCCATGCCGCCCCTTGATGCAAAATGTATGATCTTTTCCTGAACCTGGGCCGGACAGTGCAGGGAGACGCATTTGACCGCAACCTCTCCTTCCTCTCTCAGCACTGCTGAATCGCATGCAGGACACCTCTCAGGCAGCAACACTGCCTTCTGCTGCCCTGTACGCCTCTCCCTGATGACCATAACAACACGTGGGATAACATCCCCTGCGCGTTCGATAAGGACTGTGTCGCCAATCCGTATGTCCTTTCTCTGCACTTCGTCCCAGTTATGCAGGGTTGACCGCGAAACAGTGACGCCGCCTATCCTGACCGGCTCGAAGACTGCATAGGGTGTGATGACTCCTGTTCTTCCTACGCTGCCAAGAATCTCTCTCACCCGTGTCGTGGCCTGATGTGCCTTGAACTTGTAGGCAGTTGCCCAGCGGGGCTCGCGTGTCTTGACCCCGAGTTTTTGCTGGAGACTGAAGTCATCTATCTTCACCACTGCCCCGTCTGTCTCAAAAGAAAGGGAGTCCCGGTTCTGCTCAAATTTCTGGATCGCCTCGATCACCTTCTCGATACCCCTTACCTTTGTTATTGTCGCCGGCACAGGCAGCCTCGCCTCTTTCATCCAGTCTATGAGTTCTGTCTGGCTCTTAAGGGTCAGGCCCTTGACTGCGCCGAGGCCGTAGCAGGCAAGATGAAGTCTGCGTTGGGCCGTAATGGTCGGGTCGAGCTGCCTGACACTTCCTGCAGCGGCATTTCTGGGGTTGGCAAAGAGAGGTTCTCCGGTCTTCTCCCTCTGCCTGTTCAGCTCTTCGAACGCATTGATATCCATATAGACCTCACCCCGGATATCAATCTCCCGCGGGGGCTTCTCTGCCTTGATCTGGAGCGGCACTGACCTGATCGTCTTTATATTATGTGTAATATCTTCGCCCTCATAGCCGTCGCCGCGTGTTGATGCCTGATAAAGAAGCCCGTCTCTGTAGGTAAGCTCCACAGCAAGTCCGTCTATCTTCGGCTCTACGGTATATTCGATCTCTCCCTCAGCATCAAGAAGCCTCTTTACTCTATTGTTAAATTCCCTCAGTTCATCGTGGGTAAAGGCATTGTCGAGCGACAGCATCGGCTCAGTATGCCTAACCTTTTTGAACTTCTCGGACAATGGTGCGCCAACCCGCTGAGTCGGTGAATCAGGCAGAATATACCCCTGCTTCAGTTCAAGGTCTTTAAGCCGGCGATATAGACTGTCATATTCAGCATCAGATATGACAGGCGCATCCCTGATATAATAGTGATAGCTGTAGTCATTGAGTTGCCTGACCAGTTCTTCGATCTCTCTTCTTATGGCCTCGGGGGTCTCTTCAGCCATTTTCTGCAACCTCTATAAGCAATGTCATGGCAGCAAGCGCAGCCTGTTCTTTCACCTGCAGCCTTGTCCCTTTTAACTGTATCTCTTTTGAGACAGTTCCTTTTTTTGAGCTTATCGCAACATAGACAAGGCCTTTTGGCTTGCCCTCAAGGACATCAGGGCCGAGGTTTCCGGTTGTAGAGACAGCGATATCTGTTTTGGTCAGGCAGCGTATTCGGTCAGCCATCTGCCGGGCAGTCTCTTCGCTTACGATTCCGAAGCTATCGAAGCTCTCCTGCCTGATCCCCAATATGGTCTTTTTCGATTCTGCTGAATAGGTGATAACCCCTGCCTGAAGGAAACTGCTCGCCCCAGGAAGAGCGGTCAGACAGTGGCAGATCAGTCCCCCGGTGCATGACTCTGCAACAGAAAGGGTCAACCCTTTTTCTTTAAATATTTTATGGATAATCCTTACTGTCTTCAGATACATAATGATATCGCTATTTTGAGTTATGTCTTTGGCCTTGTCAATCGGTTGGAGGAAGAAAAGATATTTCAATAGACTCAGGGGGCGTTCATGGCCGTGCCATATGATCTCAGCCCGATTGCAGGGCAGGGCTGTATGCATGGCCTGAAGCTTCTGTGCTACAATTTATCCCATGAAACAGTATAAACCCCTTTCTCTGAAGGCAGTAAAGACCTGTTCACTCGCAGGCAGGACGAGCAGGGTGTCGGTCAACTCCTTTGCAGGAGCACATGAAAAGAACAGTTCTTTTGCGGCTTTTCTGGCAAGGCTTCCGGATTTCTTTGCTGTCAGCGACTTTAGATCTGTTGTTGCTGCCATTGTACAGGCCAGGCAGGACAGGAGGCCAGTTGTCATCGGCATGGGAGCGCACCCCATAAAGCTTGGCCTTTCCCCGATTATTATTGACCTTATCAGAAAAGGCATCATTACGGCAGTAGCCACAAACGGCGCATGTGTTGTGCATGACTTTGAACTCGCAATGGCAGGCCATACCTCTGAAGATGTAGCAAGGGAGCTCTGCTCAGGGACATTTGGCATGGCAAAGGATACGGGCAGGGGGGTGAACCTTGCGATCAACAGGGGCGTAAAAAAGGGCAATGGCCTCGGCAGGTCTGCAGGCGAATATATCAGCAAGGGAAGATATCCCTTCAGGGACAAAAGTATTTTTTGCCAGGCATATGAGCTGGGCGTTCCGGATGCATCCCCAGGCTGATGGGGCTGCAATCGGCAAGGCAAGCATGGACGATTTCAGGCTTTTTGCCTCGGTTATTGCAGACCTTGAGGGCGGGGTATATATCAACCTCGGCTCTGCAGTGATACTGCCTGAGGTCTTTCTGAAGGCTCTGAACATTGCACGCAATCTGGGCAACACAGTCAATAATTTCACGACCGTGAATATGGATTTTATCCAGCACTACCGGCCCGGGGAGAATGTGCTGAAACGGCCCACCATGAACTGCGGCCGGAACTTTGCGCTGACCGGACATCATGAGATCATGTTGCCGCTTCTGGCTGCTGCGGTGATTGAGGGATTGGCATGAGAGTAATCGTTGACGATGATATCTGTATCGGCTGCGGCAGATGCGAAGAGATATGCCCTGCAGTTTTCCACGTCAACCCGGAGATCGGCAAATCAAGGGTGATAGATGAGGATGCCTGCGACTATGTCGGCTGCTGCGAGGCTGCAGAGGAGAACTGTCCGGTTGAGGCGATAAGCCTGCAGGAATAACTGCCCATAGCTTAAGGCTTTCCCCCAATTTTCTTCTTTATCTCCTGAACTTTCTTTATTGCTACAATACCCCTATGGCAGAGATGAACCAGCCTAATCAGAAAGACATAACCTCAGGAAGCCTCTGGAGAGGCATATGGCAGCTTTCGTGGCCCATGCTGATCATAATGGTCCTGAACTTTATCGTCGGGTTTACCGATATCTATGTGGCAGGGCTGGTCAATGCCAGGGTTCAGGCTGCTGTCGGCTACATCGGGCAGATCTATTTCCTTGTTGTAATAGCCGCCAATGCAGTCAGTGTCGGCTCGCTTGCCCTGATATCGCGGGCTGTCGGCGCGGGGGATAATGAACGTGCGATGCATATTGCGGGACAGTCACTGATCTTCGGCCTGATCTCTGCATTAAGCCTCGCTGCAGCAGGAGCTCTGTTTTCCCGGCAGATCATTATCCTTGCAGGCGTCCCGGAAGAGATCAGGGAGATAGCCGTCGCTTTTTTCAGGATCTTTCTGTTGGCGCTTGCGCCAAATTACCTGCTGATCATCTCAAATGCGGTCTTCAATGCCAGCGGTGAGCCGAAAAGACCGCTCATGACCATGTCTGTTGTTGCTGTGGTAAACATAGTCACAGTCTTCGGTCTTGTCTTCGGGTTGGGCCCATTTCCTTCGCTGGGATACAGGGGCATCGCAACAGCTACGGCCATCTCACTGATGACAGGTATGCTGATGAATTTGCTCTTTCTTAAATTCAGCCGCTGGAGAGGCGTTTTTCCCGGGTCATGGAGAATCTCGCCAGAGACTATAAGGAGGATCCTGCATATTGGCTGGCCTGCAGCAATGCTGCAGATCACCTGGAATGCTGGGAGCATTGTGCTGTACTTCATCCTCGGCAGGCTCGGAGATACGAGCATCACCGCGCTTGCTTCAATATCCAATGGCCTCAGGATCGAGGCTATCATCTACCTGCCGGCCTTTGCCCTGAACCTGGCAGCCTCAGTTCTGATAGGCCAGAACCTTGGGGCAGGAGACCCTGAAAGGGCAGAGAATGCCGGCTGGAAGATTGCGCTTGCAGGCACCTTCTTTATAAGCCTGCTGGCCTTTGTCTTTTTCCTGAATGCAGGGCATTTGGCCTCGCTGCTTGCAGGCAACCAGGCAGTGCTCGAAGAGACTACGCGGTATCTGCAGTTTAATATGCTCTCAGAACCCTTTATGGCCATGAGCGCCATACTGGCGGGCGCGCTTCAGGGTGCAGGGGATACACGAGGCAACCTAAAGGTGATCGGCATCTGCATGTGGCTTATCAGACTGCCTCTTGCCTGGTTTTTTGCCCTTGTCATGAAGTATGGGGCAACAGGTGTCTGGATGGCCATGGTCATTTCGATGTGAATACAGGGTATACTAATGGCATCAAGATTTCGCAGGGGAACCTGGAAACATCTTAAGGTTGAATAGCGGTAATAAAGGGAGAGGCATGCTGAGATTATTCAATACCTTTGGCAGGGAGCTTAAGCCGTTCAGACCTGCAGGCAATAGACCGGTCACGATCTTCACCTGCGGCCCTTCTGTGTACCAGCGCGCGCATATAGGCAATTTCAGGACCTTTCTGTTTGAGGATATACTTGTGCGGTATCTCGAATATTCAGGCTTTACGGTCGAGCGCGGAATGGCGGTTACAGACATAGAGGACAAGTCAATAAAAGAGGCCGAAAAGCTCAGGATATCGGTAAAGCAACTGACTGACGGCAATATTGCCCGGTTCATAAAAGAGCTTAAGCTTCTGAATATGAAGGTGCCCCAGTATATGCCCCGTGCATCTGAATGCCTGAAGGAATCGGTTCAGATCATCAGGAGGCTGCTTGATAAGAAGATCGCATACAGCCATCGCGGCAATATCTATTTTAATCCCCTGAAGGTTCGCAATTTCGGCAGGCTTTTTGGTCTCGACATGTCGAACTGGCCGAAGAAGAGGCGGCGTTTTCATAAGGACACCTATCCGGGCATACAGTGGAACTATGGTGACTTCATCCTATGGAATGGCTGCGAACTGAGCGAAACGGCCTGCTGGAGCACTGAACTGGGCGATGGAAGACCGTCATGGAATGTGCAGGACCCAAGCATGGTGCTGCGCCATTTCAGCGGAACGCTCTCTGTCTTCTGCGGCGGCATAGACAACCTGTACAGGCATCATGACTATTCCATAGCAATACTCGAGGCGATCAGGCCCTATCCCATGGCCCGCTTCTGGCTTCATGGCGCTCACCTCTTTGTTGACGGCCAGAAGATGTCAAAATCCAAAGGCAATATCCTCTACACAGATATGCTGATAAAGAAGGGCTATTCTTCGCAGGAGGTCCGTTTCTTCCTCATGTACGGCCACTACCGCAGGAGGCTCAATTACTCTGACAAGGCGATGGGTGAAGCAGCAAAGCGGTTAAGGGATTTCAGGGCACAGGTGAAAAGGCTTCAAAAAAAGGCAGGGCCTTCAAGACAGGCAGAATCGCAGATCTCTGTCAATCTTCGGGCTGCATTTGTCTCTGCCATGGACGATGATATGAGCGTCAGACCGGCCTTTGACGCCATGCAGAAGGAACTTAACAGGATTGATGCATCGTCTCTGTCACCATCTGAGGCGGCGGGAGTGATCGGGACTCTCAAAAGGATAGACAGCGTTCTGCAGGTAATATTCCGATAACTCAGGAGGATATGATGAACAAGTACAAAGTCAGCAGTGCAATGAGGTTTTTTCTCTTTATATCAAGCTGCATGATATGGGCAGGCATATGGCTGACAGGTTTCGGCACAGCGCACTGGCTGCTCTACTGGCCGGCAGTCTTTTTCGGCTTTGCAGCAGTAACAGGCATCTGCCCGGGAATGATATTTTCGAATATGCTCTTTAAAGGCAGTGATAAAAAACCTGATGAAATCATCCAATAAGTTGGCATTTTGATTTGCCCGATTTATCAGGTTTTTGCCGTTTCATATCCCTGTTTCAAAAGATATGATGCTCAATAACTGATGAATAGATTGTTCTGGCAGTTGCCTAAAAAAGCGGGGACTGGCCTTTTGGCCCTTTCTTTTCAAACCGTTCGAATATCCTGATCCTGCCGAACTGGCCATCATAGCCCGGCGAGATCGAGACATCGCCAGAGCGCATCCTTGCGATTGCCTCTGCTATCTTTTCATTTCCTGCATGCTCGATATCCTTTAAAGGGGCATCCAGAAGTATCCTGAACTCAGTTCCGAGCGCATTAAGCAGGCTAAAATAGACGGCTGCCACCTTCTTGCTGGCCGGGCCGACTCCCAGGGCCTCCCCGAGCAGCTCGCAAAGAGGGATAACAGAATAAAAGGGGGGCGCATCTTCAGGCCGGAACCCCTCCTGCCGGTCTGCCAGTTTTTCGACTCTGTGCATCACGCCGATTGTGAGTTTTTTGCCGCATACAGGACATATATTGTTATGCCTTATGGATTCCTTTGGCGTAAGGCTCAGATCACAGGCCCTGTGGCCGTCATAATGATATTTGCCCTCCTCAGGGAAGAACTCGATGGTGCCTGCGAAGCCCTTCCGTGTCTTGAGCGCATCGGTGATCCCTGTATAGGAAATGTCCGTATCCAGCAGATTTGCCTCCCGCCCCAGCTTTGAAGGCGAGTGGGCGTCAGAGTTCGAGATGAGCGCAACACTGTCAAGCGCAGAAAGCCGCCAGTTCATAAGCGGGTCGGACGACAGCCCCGTCTCGACGGCATGGATATGGGGTGTCAGCTCTTCATAGCATTCTTCGAGGCTGTCAAAGCCTGATGCAGCCCCAAAGACTGAAAAATGCGGTGTCCAGGCATGGGCAGGAATGACCATGGCATCAGCAGATATGTCCAGGACGATCCTGAGCAGTTCCTTTGCATCCAGCCCGAGTATCGGCCTGCCGTCAGAATGCAGATTGCCGATCTGGTTGAGCCGGCCATTGATCTTCCCTGCAGCAGAAAGACTGGGGGCAAGGACAATGCTATGGATCTTTCTGGTCCTGTCCTTCTTCTTATAGATGCAGCTGATCTCTGCAGAAAGAATGAAGGAGACGTCCGCACTGCAGGAGTCCGGTATCTGATCTGATCTTAACCTCTTTTTCAGGCAGAAAAGGCCATCACCTTCAGGTTCGAGCTTTGATTCAAGCTCTTTGATCCACTGGGGGTGCGTGAAATCTCCGGTGCCGACAACAGATATGCCCTTAAGCTGAGCCCATCTCCAGAGGCTTTCGGGATTCAGATCCCTGCTGGTTGCGCGGGAATACTTTGAATGTATATGAAGGTCAGCAAAAAAACGCATTGGAGATTATAGCACGCTCTGGACAGGGCAGGCCAAAGAGAACAATAAAAATGCAGACTGAAATGAGGCAGAAAGCCGGCAGAGCTATAATTGGAGGAATGGACACATGCGACGGGCAGGACATAACCTATTGAAATCAAATGGTGCGAGAGACAGGAATTGAACCTGCACGAGTTGCCTCACTGGATCCTAAGTCCAGCGCGTCTGCCAGTTCCGCCACTCTCGCATGATTGATCTTAAATGATTTTGTCTCTTTTTGCCACTTCAGCCTTAAGTGTGATATCAGAGCTCAAGAAGCATCTATTTTCCAATAATCCTCTGTACACAGGGAATGCATCGAGGCATAGCACCCTGAAGAGCAGGAATCAGAATAAACAGGGTACAAGGGAGAGGCACTATACCTTACAGTCTTGCAGAAGGAGTTATACTGGTTTTTTGCGCGTTGCTGCTTCAGGTTATCCGGACAGAAAAAAAGAGGCATTGGCAGCATATGGAGGACATTGAAAAGGCCAATGCCACAGACACAGAGATTCAGGGGGCTGCTTTCCAGGAGATCCCTGCGGCTCAAATGGCAGAAGGGCAGATACAGGAGAGTCTACTGCCATCGGACTTCTGCGCGCACTCCATCGTCATCTATCGCCGACTATATTGCACATTGCCCGCTTAAGTTCATCGAGTTTATAGGGTTTTGGCAAAAAGCCGCTGAAGCCATAGTCCCTGTAATTCGCCATAACAGGGTTATTGGAATAGCCGCTTGATACGATCACCTTAACATCAGGATCATACTCGATCAGACTTTTCATTGCCTCCTGTCCACCCATGCCGTTTTGTATGATAAGGTCAAGTATTACGGCGTCATAAGGGACGGATGCCTCTTTTGCTTCCTTATACAGTCTGAGCATTTCATTCCCATCTTTCACTAAGACCGTTTCGAAGCCGCACTGAAGGAGAAGTCTCTCAATCACAACCCGGACAATCTCTTCATCGTCCATAACAAGGACCCTTCCTTTTCGTGAAGAACGACCTGCAAATGATCCGGATGTCAACGACGGTCTTTCCTGGCTTGCCGGCAAAAACAGGCGAAACATTATGTCGCCGTCAGCCATATTCTCAGCAGTAATATGTCCGTTGTGTTTCTGTGCTATAACTAATGCGCTTGCAACCTCCAGACCGCTTCCCTTCCTGTCTTTGGAACTGAAGGGCTCAAAAAGGGTCTGCAGCTCTGCATCTGAAATGCCATTGCCTGATCCTTTTATTGCCGTCATAACATAGCTTCCTTCCATCAGAGGCAACCCTGAGGATCTGGTCAGCGTCAAATTGTCGGCAGAGATTCTTATCCTGCTGTTCTGGAGAGTCGGTTTATGGAGATATCTGATCAGGGTAGAAATCACCTGCCCAATCTGGGATTCATCAACCTCAACAGTCCAAAGGGAGTCCGGAACCGTAAGCTCACAGGATATCTCATTGGGGGTTATGGAGAATCTTATTATATCCCGCAGAAGTTCCCCAATGAATACGACTTTCTTGAGCTGAACCCCCCCCGCCGCAAAAGAGAGAAGCTGAGACGTCAGGTCCCTTGCCCGCAGCGAGGCCTTTTCTGCCTCAGTCAGGACATCATACACCTCATAGCCCGGTTTGGCATACATTTTGGCAAGGGCGAGATTGCCCATTATAGCGGTAAGGATATCGTTAAACTCACGGGCTACTCCGCCTGCAAAAGAACTCAGAGATTCAAGATTATAGTCCTTCCGTATCTCTGCTTCAATTCTTTTTAGCTCTGTACTATCAATAAATGTGCCGATGACTGCAGGCCTGCCATTGATCTCTGTTTTTGTTCCCTCTATCTCAATCTCTATGATGGCGCCATCCTTGCGCTTTCCTCTGACAATGAAGTGGGTGACCGCCTCATTGCCAGAGAGGAGCGCATCAAAATTCCGCTCTGCTGACCTGCAATCATCCGCTATGATGATGGCCGGCAGGGGCATCTCCAAAATGTCCCCCCGACTGTAACCAAAGATCTCTAATGCCTTGGGGTTGACGAAGCTTACTATTCCATCCTGAACAATATAGATGCCGACGAGGGAATGTTCTGCAAAGCCCTGGTTTTTTGTATTTGACTTCCGCGCAGACGCCTGCAGGCGTTCGTCGCTCTTGTGGGCTGCCTCAAGCCCGGAGATCTTAAGAGGAGGCCTCAAAACTTCATCAGATGGTTCTATTGTTTTCTTTTGGCTGCCGCTCATCAAAATATACCTGATAACAGACTTGAATGAGATCCTGTAACCCTGATTGAGTTTACCACTTGCCAAGTTTGCTTTGCAATAAAGAGAAAGCTGCCTGCAGGATGAATGATTGCGAAAAAAAGCTGTTGCCTGGCCTCATATGCAATAAATCTGGTCGGGGCGAGAGGATTCGAACCTCCGACCCCCTGCTCCCAAGGCAGGTGCGCTAGCCAGACTGCGCTACGCCCCGAACTGAATATATTACTGGACAACAGACAAAAATATCAACTTGCCAAAAGTCACGGGGGTGTGCAACAAATTTGTGGGTAACACTGTCAGGCGCAGGATCTGTATTGCCGGAAATCCTCCCAACGGTTACAGACCATGGAGCTGCGGAGGGCAAAAATACTGTTAGCCCCAGATTTATTTACAGTAGAATTATGGCTCACAAAGAGTCTTCTTTCAACCCTGCCATTTTTTTGTCGCAGACCCCCAGGGGTTCTTCACGGCATTGCCGCCCGTGCAAGGGTCAGCACCTGCACACTCTTTGCGCCTGCCTTAAGAAGCTGCACTGAGCAGGCGTTGGCCGTGGCGCCTGTTGTCATAACATCGTCCACTAGAAGCACATTGTTGGCTGTTACCCTGCCTCTGCAGGCAAAAGCCCCCTTAACATTGACTGCCCGCTCTTTTGCAGACAGGCCCACCTGCGTCGGTGTCTCGAAAACCTTATGCAATACATCCATGCATAGCGGAATCTTTTTCGTTATGGACAGTTGTCTCGACAGGAGAAGTGACTGGTTAAACCCCCTTTTTTTGAGGCTTTTCGGGCTGAGCGGCACAGGGATGACCGAATCTATGCCTTCAGTATTGTAAAAGGACAGGAACTCTGCCAGTGGCACTGACAGTCGCCGAAGTCCCAGGAACTTGAAGTGGTGAATTGCCGAGGCGATCAGGCCTTCATAATCAGTGAAGGAGCTGGCCCTTACAAAAGCAGGTGGATCTTCGAGGCAGCGCTGACACTGCTCGGCATAACCCGAGACAAGACGGACTCCGCATATCCTGCATTCAGGGCCATCATATTTCACTATGCTCTGCCAGCACTGTCTGCAGAATGGCGCCTCGGAAATACTGTCAGTCGGTCTGCTGCATGCAGGACATACAGAGGGGAATATAAAATTAACAAGGCCGGCAGTTATGCCTAAAGCGAGATCGGGGCGCTGCATTTGCCGCATTTTGGACTATGAGAAAGGCGTTCTCTGCGGACCCTGTTCTTTGCCTTGCACTGAGAGCAGGCAATGATAACATAGTCCGGCTCAGCCGAGACAGGCTTTTCAAAGGCAAAAGTATCGGGAATGCCGTCTTCGGTTGGATCGAACTCTTTCAGAAATTTGATATAGTTTTGATCCCGTCTGGTAAGTTCAATGCCCATGCCATTTTTCAAAGAGACAATAGGCGTCTTCATTGCCCGTCTGACTACGCCTTTAAGCTTGCAGTCCACTCCTGTCGGCAGATGAATAACAACATCCAGTTCAGTGCCCGGAACAAAGGCATGATTAGTTCTGATAAAGAGTCCGTACCGGGAAAAGTCGCTCGAAATGGCCCGATATTGTTTCTCCTGCCCGACAAACTCCGTCTCGAGCCTTCGAACAAACCGCTCGTATTTCCGGCGAGGTCTCAAAAAGGCTCCTGAAGCAGTATCAGTTCATCTCTCTTCTGGCCAGTGGAGACGATGGTGACCCTGACACCAACAAGCTCTTCAATGCGCTTGATATAGGCCTGTGCCTTTCCAGGCAACTTGCGGAAATCCGTGATGCCGAGCGTGCTCGTGTTCCAGCCCCTGACCTCTTCGTATACAGGAAGGCACTCTTCAAGGGTCGAGAGTTCCTTCGGCATTTCCTTAATAACCTTTCCCTTGTACTTGTAAGCAGTGCATATCCTGAGTGTATCCATGCCATCAAGGATGTCAAGCTTTGTAAGCACAATGCCTGAAAGGCCGTTAATACGGCATGAGTGCCTGAGTATGACTGTATCGAGCCAGCCGCATCTGCGGGCGCGGCCTGTAGTTGAGCCGAACTCCCCGCCTTTTTCCCTCAGCAACTCTCCTGTTTTGTCATGCAGTTCTGTTGGGAAAGGACCGCTGCCTACACGTGTTGTGTATGCCTTTACAATGCCTAAAACCTTATTTATCCTTGTAGGGCCGATGCCCAGGCCTGTGCATGCACCGCCTGCAACAGCGCTCGAAGACGTTACAAAAGGGTATGTGCCGTGGTCAATATCAAGCAGTGTTCCCTGGGCTCCCTCGAGCAGCACGTTTTTCTTTGCTGCAATGGCATTGTTTACAATAATGTCTGTGTCGGCAATATGCTTGTTGAGCGCTTCGGCATATTCCATATATTTTTTGTAGATCTTTTCTGCGCTGAACGGCCGAGCCTGATAAAGGTTTTTCAGGAGAAAGTTCACATGCAGAAGGTTTGCCTTAAGCTTATCACGAAATGCATCAGGAGTCAGCAGATCCCCTACACGCATGCCGGATCTGCCCATCTTGTCAACGTATGTAGGGCCGATGCCCCTGCCTGTTGTGCCGATGTTTTTCCTGCCCTTGGCCTGCTCGCTTGCCTGATCCAGGGCAATATGATACGGCATGATGAGATGGGCGTTCTTGCTGATAAGGAGGTTGCTGCCGACCGTAATCCCTCGCGCTTTCAGGTCAGTTATCTCTTTTATGAGCGCCTCAGGCTCGACAACAACGCCGTTGCCGATCAGGCAGAGCGTTTTTTTGTGGAGTATTCCTGAAGGGATAAGGTGCAGCACATACTTTTCGTCCTTGATTACGACAGTATGGCCTGCATTATGTCCTCCCTGGTATCGGGCGACCACTGCAGCCTTTCTGGTGAGATAGTCAACGATCTTTCCCTTTCCTTCGTCTCCCCACTGCGCGCCAACGATAACGACAACTGACATAGTGTGACTCCTCTCCTATATTCCGTCAGACAGTATTAGAGACTGATCTGTTTAATGGATAATATGTTCGGCAGGGCCTTGAGCTGGCCGATCACCTCAGGCCCTGGCCTTGCATCAAGGCTGACCACAGAGATAGCCATGCCTCCTGCAG
This sequence comes from uncultured Nitrospiraceae bacterium, assembly GCA_964446125.1. GTDB lineage: Bacteria > Nitrospirota > Thermodesulfovibrionia > Thermodesulfovibrionales > UBA6898 > UBA6898. Next base: position 17,784 of record CAYUNK010000038.1, read on the forward strand.
ACTCCCTTCCAAAGTGCATGCGGGCAATATTAATATCATTCTTGCCGAGCATGTTGCCGATGTTGCCTATGACCCCGGGCTTGTCATTATTGTACATAAGCAGCAGTTCGCCCTCAGGAACTATCTCTACCTTGAAATTGTCTATCTCTATGACGCGCGGGTCCTTCTTGCTGTACAGCGTGCCGGACACATAACGCTCCCTGTCCTTTGTCTTTATTCTGATCGTGATCTTGCTGAAAAAGTCTCCTGCATCACTGCTCTTGACCTCTTTCACTTCAATGCCCCGCTCTTTTGCTATAAATGGTGCATTCACGAAGTTCACGGTCTCAAGCAGGATCGGATTGAGATATCCCTTGATCGCAGCAATGGTGACAGGAGCAGTATTGACTGTAGAAGCATCTCCATAGTACTCCACTGTAAGCTCTGTTGCGCCGCCTTCCAATATCTGGCATGCGAAGCTGCCAAGTTTTTCAGCAAGGTTGATGTATGGCTGAAGCCTCGGCACCTGATCGCTTGGGATTGAAGGGAAATTGACCGCATTTCTTATGGTGCCATGCACGAGATAATCAGCTATCTGTTCTGCTACCGCAAGGGCAACATTCTCCTGGGCCTCTTCTGTTGAAGCGCCCAGATGGGGCGTGCAGATCAGGTTTTCGAGTGTAAGAAGAGGATTGTTTTCAGGCGGCTCTTTTTCGAACACATCAAGCGCTGCAGCAGCCACCTTGCCGCTTTTCATTGCCTCATAAAGATCCTGTTCATTTACGATGCCGCCGCGGGCGCAGTTGATTATCCTTATGCCATTTTTCATCTTTGCTATTGTGTCGGAATTTATCAACCCCTTCGTCTCCGGGGTCATCGGCGAATGGATCGTAATAAAGTCTGATTCAGCAAAGATCTCATCAAGAGAACCCTTCTTTATGCCCATTGCCTGTGCCTTTTCTTCGCTCAGAAATGGGTCATACGCAATAACATTCATCTCGAGGCCCTGCGCCTTTTTTGCGACCTGGCCGCCGATTGCACCGAGGCCTACAATGCCGAGGGTCTTATTGAAAAGCTCGACGCCCATGAATTTCTTCTTCTCCCATTTGCCTTCTTTCATCGAGGCTGTTGCCTGGGGGATCATGCGTGCAACTGAAAAAAGCATCGCAATAGCATGCTCGGCAGTCGTAACTGTGTTGCCGCCCGGAGTATTCATGACAACAATGCCCTTCTTGGATGCTGCTACTTTATCAACATTGTCAAGGCCTGAGCCTGCCCTGCCTATGACCTTGAGGTTTGTTGCAGCCTCGATAATCTCGGCCGTTGCCTTTGTTGCTGAACGGATGACAAGGCCGCTGTACTGCCCGATGCATGCCTTAAGTTCTTCAGGCTTCATGCCGGTTTTGACATCAACCTCCAGCCCTGCCTTTTTGAGTATCTCTACGCCTTTTGCCGATATATTGTCGCTGACGAGCACTTTCATTGATCGTTTCCTCTCTTATACCATTAATAATTCCTGGGCCCTGGCAACACCGGAGCCGAGGGCAAGCGGATATCCCATGCCCTTGAGCGCCATCTCAAGGCCTGCAATCGCGGTGATCGTATCAAACGTGCCGGCATACCCTAAATGCGCTATCCTGAATATCCTGCCCTTTGCCTGTCCCTGACCCCCTGCTGCGGTGATCCCATACTTTACCCTCAGATTCTTGTATATCTCCTGGCCGTCATACCCCGCAGGCGCCTCTATCGCCGTCACCGCATTGCTCGGCGACTCCTTTGTATACATCTCAAGCCCAAGCGCCTTTACTGCCTCACGCGTTGCCTGGGCAAGCCTTGCATGACGGGCAAACGCATTTTCAAGCCCCTCTGCCTGAAGCAGCCTCAAACACTCGTTTAAGCCTATGATGAGCGATACCGGCGAGGTGAAATTCGTCTGGTTGTCTTTGAGCTTCTTCCGCTCTGCCTTGAAATTAAAATAAAACTTCGGAGACTTCGAACTCTCTGCAAACTTCCAGGCCTTCTCGCTCACCCCCACAAAGGCAAGCCCAGGAGGCAGCATCAGCCCCTTCTGCGACCCCCCTATAAGCACATCTATCCCCCAGGCGTCCATCTTAAGGTCATGCGCAACCAGCGCAGAGATCGCATCAACCACCAATATCGTGCCGTCAAACTTCTTAACAACAGAGGCTATCGCCTCTATGTCATGATACACTCCCGTTGACGTCTCGGAGGCCTGCACAAATACCCCCTTGATCGAGGGGTCTTTCCGAAGCGCTGCCTCTATATCCTCAGGCCTTACCGTATATCCCCAGTCTATCGTGATCTCCTCCACCATAAGTCCATATGCCTTGCAGATCTTGCCCCAGCGCTCCCCAAAGTTGCCGGCATTGACCACAAGCGCCCTGTCCCCAGGACTGAAAAAGTTGTTCACCGACCCAACCATGCCGCCTGTGCCGGTTGAACAGATGATCAATACATCATTGCCGGTCTGATACAGCCACTGAAGCCCCCTCTTTGCCGATTCCAGCACAGGCACAAAATCAGGCGCACGGTGATGTATCATCGGCATCGCCATTGCCAATAGCGCCTCTGAAGGTACAGGCGTCGGTCCAGGCGCCAATAAATATCGTTTCATCATAAGAAACCTCCAAAATATGTATTACAGGGATATCTATATAGGGGCTGAAAAAGACGGAAGAGACAACACATAGGTAGTCCCAACCCTTGGATCCCCAAGCATTCTGAACTTGAAAAGTAGCATTAGAACGGGGTTTTTGTCAAGGATAGAGGCTTTACTTCATGCAGACAGACCATTATAATTATGTAATTATGAAAAACAGAGTCGGGCTTATTGTTTTCTTTCTGCTTGCAGGCATACTTATTGGGGGAGTCTCATTTTATTTTCTTGAGAAGGCAACAGGCAGACATAAGGGATATGAGTCGTATACCACGCCAAATGTGCCGCATCAGATAATAGAGACGAGCAGGGCATTTTCAGAGATTGCAGGCTCTCTCTCACCCACTGTTGTGAACATATCCACCACAAAGGTTATGAGGCGGGAGGCAGGTCCATACTTTGAAGACCCTTTTTTTGACCTCCTGAACCCATTCCGTAATTTCAAGATGCCGAAGAAATGGAAAGAGCAGAGTCTGGGCTCAGGCGTTATCGTAAGCGCAGACGGATATATCATTACGAATAACCATGTAGTTGAACAGGCAGATGAGATCCGGGTAACTCTCTTTGACAAGCGTTCCTTCAAGGCAAAGATCATCGGCGCTGACACCAAGACGGATCTTGCGATTGTGAAGATCGAGGCAGACAGTCTTAGGGCTGCGAAATGGGGAGATTCCGACAATCTGCAGGTGGGTGAATTCGTACTTGCAATCGGAAATCCCTATGGCCTGAACCATACTGTTACCATGGGCATCATCAGCGCAGTCGGAAGGGCCAATGTCGGGATAGCAGATTATGAAGACTTTATCCAGACAGATGCTGCGATCAACCCGGGAAATTCTGGCGGTCCGCTGGTCAATATCAAGGGTGAGCTGATTGGTGTAAATACTGCCATATTTTCACGGTCCGGCGGATATCAGGGCATTGGGTTTGCCGTGCCGAGCAATATGACCCGTCTTGTGATGGACCAGCTTGTCGAAAAAGGGAAGGTGACGCGGGGCTGGCTGGGGGTTACTATTCAGGAATTGACGCCGGAACTTTCGCAGAAGTTCGGCCTAAACAATGAGAAGGGCGCTCTTGTGGGAGATGTCGCCAAAGGAAGCCCCGCTGAAAAGGCAGGGCTCAGAAGAGGCGATATAATCCTTGAATATAACGGAAGGAAGATTTCTGATGTAGGGAATCTCCGGAATATGGTGGCCCAGAGCAAGGCCGGAAGCGAAATACCGATTACCCTCCTGCGGAGCGGAAAGGAGTATGCCGTAAAAGTTCTGATCGTAGAAATGCCGAAGGACATGGCTGAGGCAATTCATGAGAGTGCGCCGGATGATTCAGGATTTGAAGGTCTCTCAGGACTGACTGCGATGGAGCTGACACGCGAGATTGCCCGGCAGCTCGGTCTTCACAAGGATGAAAAAGGGGTCGTTGTTGTAAGGGTAGAAGCGGGAAGCCCTGCTGAAGAGGCCGGCATGCGAAAAGGAGATGTGATACAGGAGATAGACAGAAAGAAGATAGAAAACCTTAACGACTATAATAAGGCTGTGGCGGGAGTGAAGCCTGGAGAGGCGGCGCTTCTGTTCGTAAATAGAGGCGGAAAGAAATTCTACGTAACGATTAGATCCTTCTGAGGCGGTTTTCTTTGCCTTTGGATATACAGCGGTTTTATATTTTCGCCGGGACTAAAGGTTATCATGCAGCATAAAACAGTAGCAATTATCCCTTCTGCAGGATTGAGCAGAAGGCTTGGGCAGGGCAGAAACAAGCCATTTGAGACCTTGGGAAACAGGCCGCTTCTGGTATGGGCATTGGAGACTCTCGAAAATATGCCGGAGATTTCCGAGATCATTCCTGTGCTTAAGGAGGCAGACTTGCATGCAGGCAGGGAGCTCTTTGAGCATTATCAGATCACAAAAGTGAACCGCATAGCCAGGGGCGGAAAAGAACGGCAGGATTCAGTTTTTGCAGGACTTCGCTGCATAAATGACATGGATGCTGTTGTCCTTGTTCATGATGGTGCAAGGCCTTTTCTTGATCCGGAAACCGTGCGAAGGGCTCTGAAGGCATTGCAGGGATGTGACGGCGTGGTGATCGGCATGCCGCCAAAAGATACAATAAAAGAGGTGCGGGGCGATTTGGCACGAAAGACTCTGGCGCGGGATGCGCTGATTGCGGTGCAGACTCCCCAGATCTTTTTCTGCAGGCCGCTTGTTGATGCATACAAAAAGGCGATGAGGGAATCTTTTTATGCAACAGATGATGCTGCCCTTGTTGAGAGAAACGGCGGCAGCATCAGGGTGGTAAGAGGGGAATATACCAACATCAAAATCACTACGCCGGAAGACCTTGTGATAGCCGAGGCATTCCTGAAGATGCGGGGTATGCTGCCATGAGGATCGGCACGGGATACGACTCTCACCGGTTTTGGGAAGGCAGGCGGCTTATCCTTGGCGGAGTCGAGATACCTCATGAAAAAGGGCTGCTCGGCCATTCCGATGCTGATGTCCTCTGTCATGCAATCATGGATGCGATCATCGGCGCGCTCGGTCTTGGCGATATAGGAGCACATTTCCCTGATACTGACCCGAAGTGGAAGGATTCGGTCAGCATCGAGCTGCTGAAGGCAGTTGTCGGGATGGCTGCAAGCAATGGGTACACTGTATCCTGGATCGACTCGACGATTATCACGGAAAGACCGAAGCTCTCACCCTATATTGACAGGATGAAGACTGCCATATCCCAGAGCGGAATTCCGGAAGGAAGGATCAATATCAAGGCAAAGACGAACGAAGGGATGGGGTTTATCGGCAGGGCAGAGGGTATTGCTGTGCATGCTGTCTGCCTGCTCGAGAAGGAGAATAAGAAAGCGTAGTCTTTCTTATGCCATCTTTTTCATCTCTATGGTGTCAATGATTTCCCCGAAGATACTTTAGCCATCCACTCTCCGAAGGCTGAAAACATCTTTTGAAGGACATCTGAATCGGGAAGGGGAAACTTCAGGTATGCTGTTCCGGTGGTTTCTTCCTTGCCGATCATCGCAGCAAGCGGATTATCTCTGTCTGTCCCACCTTCAGCAACCAACTTCCCAAGATTCAACAGAAATTGAGCCCAACGGCTGAAATCAGCAGCGCGGGGAAATAGGACAAATTGAAAATCAAACCGCGTTTATCCCTCGTCTGCTGGATTTTTTTGTTGGGCTATTCATTGATATTGTCAGTTTGCCTTCATTGAATTTATGAATCAGCATTGATATAAGGGATTGATAAGGAATGCCCTCTTCAATTGCCTTCGCCCGAATTTTGTTTAAATCGCGTTCGCTCATCCGTATATTAATTCTCTTTTGTTTATTAAGACTGTAGCGGGCATATGCTTCATATTGTTTTTTTTCTTTCCTGTCGAGATCTGAAATCCATTCATCTTTTTCAAGCGATTCTGCCAATTCCTTTTCTTCTTTATCCAAATATGCAGTCTTTTTCATGTTTTGCCTCCCAAATATTTCTTGGTCGCCTTGCTGTTTGGTATTATTGTTTTTAAAAATATGCTTTTCTCATCCTCAACGTATGGCACAGAATAGATATAATCCTCAATCTCTACAAGAAAAACTTTTTGGTTCGGATATTTTGACTGATTGGGATGTCTTATGCGGTCGAGCAAATCGCCTATGGCGATTGCCAATTCAACCTGCTCAAATGAGATGCCTCGCTCTTTTTTGAGCAATTCATTCTTTTCATCATTCCAGTCAAAATATTTCATTAAGTGTGCCTATTGTATTCATACAATAACAGTGATCGCTGTTTAAGTCAAATACCTCGCGACGGGTCAGCGCCTGGAACTTCAACAGCAACAGCGCTATAATAAAGACCTACACGGACAGACCAATAACGGCCAACTTTCTTCAAGTGCAACGAGGAATGACGAGGGTCATTTTTCAACAATACATAACTTTTGTCTGCAAGGTCTTGGATAGACTGCGGAAAACCTCAAGGGGCAGGACTACACTCTTCACAAACTGACTGCTCCCCTGTCGAAGAGCCTTAAGTGTCAGCAGACAGCCTGCATTGTCATAGCCGCAGGTCTTTGTGTCAATAGTCAAGCCTGACCACTTTTGCTTGCACTAGCGGGTATCGCCATTTCGAT
>CAYUNK010000039.1:0-24374 GCA_964446125.1 uncultured Nitrospiraceae bacterium
GTTCCCATGCCAACCATATCCCATTGTTTTTTAACGATTCCCCCTCCAATTAACCCTGCAGTTCCGCAAATCCCCTTTGCAATACTGCAAAAAAGGGGGGAATACGAATATGAGATAAAAGACAGTATGCGAGTCAGGCAAATAATCGTATTTTAATAATAAATAACTGTTGTTATATCTGAAGCAGTATAATAGACTTGACTTATGGATCTTATTTTGTCATCACATAAGAGGGAGGATTTAGCATGAAAGTTAAAGAGCTGTTGGAGACAAAAGGAAAAGAGGTCTTCTCAATGGATGCTTCACGAACAGTGGAGGACGCCATACATTTCATGAACGAAAAGAAGATCAGTGCCGTAATCATTACGGAAAATAACAGTACTGCAGGAATTTTCACAGAGCGCGATGTTGTGCGGTGCTATATCGCCAAGGCCGGCAGAAAGTTCAGGGAGATACCGGTCAATGAGGCCATGACCAAGAACCTTATGGTTGCTGAACTCGATGACGATCTCAACAGCGTCATGTCTGTTCTGGTAGAAAAAAATATCCGGCATCTTCCTGTTGTTGATAAAGGAAAGGTCATCGGCATGCTCTCGATAAGGGATATTGTACTTTCTCAAGTCCACAAAATGACCACAGAGATCCATTATCTCAAGGATTATATAGCAGGGTATTAGAACATTCCTGATAAAGACCGAGGCAGTTTTGGATATGCCTTGAACTGAGGCTGCCTCTTTTTCTGATTACAGAATCGCCTTCAGTCATTCTTAAGGCCAGGAAAATCTTCACCTGTAATCCCGTGGGGAAGGGCAGAGACCTTCCCCACGGAAAAAAATGTGAGAAAGCAGCACTATGCAATCAGTGTGAATGCCCATGCTCCGGCAGTTCTTCATATCCCGTGAACATTGCCTTTATATGAGCAAAGGCAGTATGACCAAGGGTCGCCAGATATATGTGCACAAAGAGAAATGAACTGAAGAACAGGAAAAGCAGCACATGCACTGAGGTCACGATTTTTATGCCGCCTGCAAGGCCTATCCAGTAGGCAAACCCTTTCATGTCCCACATCAGAATCCCTGAGATGATCTGAAACGGGATAAAAAGCGCCATGATATTGAGGTAGGCCATCTGTTGCATGGGGTTAAACTTGTTATCAGGTGTGCTGTGATGCGGGTTTTCCTCGCCGATAAAAATTCCGTACCCATAATAGCGTGCCTGTCTGATGCAACCCTTAATAAAGCCCGCAAGGCTGAAGGCAGGCAGATATATCCTGAAATTGCCCGACAGGACATAATAGATCAGCCAGATAAAGAAATTGGCCAGCAGAATAAAACCGAAGACATTATGTACATCTACGGCTGTCTTAAACGTTGTAATCTTTATTATGTCGCGGTACCGTATCTGGAGACCTGTAAAAATGAGCAAGAGAAAACTGAATGCATTTATCCAATGCCAGACTCTGACCGGTAGTGGGTGAAGATAGATCTTTTTCATTTTCTGCCTTCCTTCCTCAGCTTGTTCATGCGTTTGGCCTCTCTGACAGGTATCGTCAGTATCCGCAGGGTTAAGTGTACAATGGGGACCGACATGCCGCCGAAGACCATCAATACCCCAATAATATCGAGCAGTTTGACCCGCGTGCTGCCAAGCACGTAGAACCGATTCATCGGCAGCAGCGTATATACTGAACCGAGCGCCGCACGGTTTACCTTATAATGCTCTTCTTTGCCGTCAGACGAAATAATGGCCATGGCCACGCTCTTGAAGAACCTGGAATCAGCATCATGGCAGCCGTCACATTGCTTTACCGCCCATTTCTTTCCGACCATTTTGTGAGACTGGCTGCAGTCCTCAAGGCCGATTGTTCCGGTGATGCCGGCCTCAGATCTGTTGCCTCCCAGCCTCTGGTACACATCCCAGAGATGCTGAGCTTCCAGTCCCTCTGCCCTCGAGCTTGTCAATGAGTCATATCCTGCCCCCAAAGTTTCCTTGAGCCTTGCCTTATAAACATCCTGACCGGATGCATTATCAGTAACCCGCAGATATACTGTAGTCTCTGCGTTTGCCACATGACAGGCAGTGCAGGCTATGGTTTCAAGATGCCTCTCGGAATTTGGCAGCCACTCCTGATGCTTCATTGCCGCATCTTTATGACACCCCAAACAGGTTGTTCTGGGCGACCGGGAGGATAGCGCCGGCCTTACCTCATGCGCTGAGTGGCAGGAAGAGCATATTGGGGCTGATGTGTTGCCGCTCATTTTGGCTCTGCCGTGCACACTGCTTTTGTACGCTTCAAAGGTGTTTTCGTGGCATTTCCTGCAGGGAGTTCCGCTTAGGGTCTCTGCCATATCCTTTGGTCCTATAGAATGCGCCCCATGACAGTCTGTACATACAGGCGCGTCTCTGTTGCCCTCCATAAGCAGTTTGGAATGGAAGCTTCCCTCATGCTGCCTGTATTTTTCGTCATGGCACCCCCTGCAGACGCCTGAGAGCGCTATTGACAGTTCGCGTCTGTTTTTGGAACGTATGAGAGGGTGATCTTTCTTTGAGAAGTCGCTGTGGCACTGTGTGCACTCATTCATCCTGTGGACTGATTTCTTCAAGATATTTTCATCAATCGCCAGTGAAAGGGCTTCTCCGTTTACTGAAGTGGTGATATCTTTTTTGTGGCAGGTGAGACAGTACTGAGAGTTGCTTGCTGATTGCTTCCATGCGGCGGTTTTCCTGACAGAATGGGAACCATGGCATTCTGAACACGGCGGAGCATTTGAACGGGTTATGGCTTGCCAGTGGATAGGCTTTACCCTAAGCTGTTCATCGCTGTGACAGCCGCGGCAGGCTTTGGAGATCTGTTCGACAAATTCCTGTCTGCTTGCATACTGTGCTGACGGGTGGCTTTCCATGGACACAGCGCTGTGGCAGCTGGTGCATGTCAGGAAACTGTGAACGCTGTCTCTAAAATGGCTTTCAGCGATTCTCACAGACAGTTTTTCCCTGTTTCTGAATGTCTTTACAGCATCCTGAGTTGAATGGCAGCTCATACAGACTGCTGCCTCTTCTGATTGAAGAGCGCCTGAGGCGAATGCCGCCTTAGAAAACAGGGTCACTACGATCAGAAGTGATATCAGAGGCAGAAGACATACAAACAAGAGCCCTGAGAGAGGACCGAACAGAAAGATGCCTGCTGTACGGAGCGTGCTGAACTTCGCAGATCTGCTGTCTGATTCAATTGCTTCCTGCCCTGCTGCCTTGGCCGTATCAGAAGGCCGGTTCCGTAAAGTCCCGCTTGCTGCTGATGCATTGTCATAATACCTGAACATTTTGCTACCTCCTTTCTTTGATATTAGTTTGGCTGATAATTGTAATTATATAATCAAGCCTGTAACTTATGTCAATCCTTATATTTCCCTTCAGAAAGGACATAAACCTGCCGGATGATATGGGCCGTCAAGAAGGCGTCATTCATGCAGAGATCATGACTCAAGGACAGTGGTCAAACAGAGTCTGTGCGATAGCTGCGTCCGGACAATAAAGAGCCGGACAATAAAGAGCCTTGCCAAAGTCCGCAATTAGCTGATAATCTATGACTCAGTACTACCATGAAGGGGATCTGTTTCCAGTCTCAATGGCCGTAATGCTGAAGCAGGGTGACATTGCAGTGCCTGCTTCAATGCCTGCAAATTAAATTCGCATGAAAGGATTGGACATATGGCAAAGATCATAATTGACGGCAAAGCACTCGAGGTGGCTGATACTCTGACGATACTGCAGGCAGCCAAACTCCTCAACATAAGGATACCGACCCTCTGTTACGATCATCGCCTTTCTCCTTCCGGCAGATGCAAGCTCTGCGCGGTTGAGGTCAAGGGATCATCAAAACCCGTATATTCATGCCTGATAAAGGTCAAGGATGGAATGGAGGTGACTACTTCCTCTCCTGAGCTCTTTGAATTAAGAAAAGGCATTCTCGAGAAGATGCTTTCAGACCATCCCAATGACTGCATGATCTGTGAAAAGGCAGGCAGTTGCGCCCTTCAGGAGATGGCCTATCTGCATAACATAGATATTACAAAGGTCAGCTCAGAAAAAGGCGTCTACCGAAAAGACAATAATCCCTTTATCCGGTGGGATCTTGACAAGTGCATCAAATGCGGCTTATGTGTAAAGATATGCAAGGACCTGCAGGGCGTTGAAGCCCTGGCCTTTGACAAGAGTGATCCGCGGGGAAAGATTACCACCCACGATGGAAAGGATATGAACTGCGAGTTCTGCGGACAGTGTGTCAGCGTATGTCCAACGGGTTCACTCCTGGGAAAGGCAGGGCTTGGCAGGGGTAGATGCTGGAATACCAAAGAGGTTGACACTGTATGCCCCTATTGCGGGGTCGGCTGCAATATTACCCTGCATGTAAGAGGCAATCAGATATTGCGTGTCACGTCTCAGCAGGACAATAATAATAATGGACTGTTATGCGTGAAAGGCAGATTTGGATTTGAATTCGTATCGAGCCCTGACAGACTGACGACTCCGCTTATCAGGAAAGGGGGGAAACTGCAGCCTGCTTCATGGGATGAGGCCCTTGATTATACTGCCGGCAGACTACAGGAAATTAAAGGCGCCTACGGCTCTAATGCCATAGCAGGCCTTTCATCTGCAAGGTGCACAACAGGCGAAAATTATCTCTTCCAGAAATTCATCAGGGCAGTGATCGGCAACAACAATGTTGATCACTGCGCCCGCCTTTGACACGCCCCAACAGTGGCCAGTCTGGCTGCGATTTTTGGCTCCGGGGCGATGACAAATTCCATAGCTGAGATAGAAGGCAACGAGGTTATTTTCATAATCGGCTCTAATACGAAAGTGGCTCACCCTGTAATAGGCAATATGATGATAAAGGCATACAGGAAGGGGGCGAAGATCATCATTGCCGATCCGAGAAGGATATCAATGGGCAAATTCTCCTGTCTGCAGATGCAGCAAAGACCCGGCACTGATATTGCCCTCTTAAACAGTATGGCGCACGTGATCTTGAAGGAAGGGCTTCATAATGACGAGTTTATAGCAAAACATACAGCTGAGTTTGAAGAATGGAAGAAGTCGGTTGAATCTTGCACTCCTGAAGCAGGAGAGAGACTTACAGGAGTGCCGAAGGAAGATATTATAACTGCTGCAATTACGTACGGTAGTTCCCGAAAGGCTGCCATCTATTACACCATGGGAATCACCCAGCATACCCACGGCACAAAAAATGTAAACGCCATAGCGAATCTTGCTCTTTTAACAGGCAATATAGGAAGAGAGTTCACAGGCATAAATCCTCTGAGGGGGCAGAACAATGTACAGGGCGCCTGCGATGCAGGATGTCTGCCGAGTGTATATCCCGGGTATCAGCGGGTTGACCTGCCTGAGATAAGGAAGAAATTCGAGGATGCATGGGGGGTGGGGCTTTCGCAGGAGCCCGGCATAATGGCCTCGGAATTCGTTGATAAAATCAGCGAAGGCACTTTGAGGGCAGTATATGTCATGGGTGAGAATCCTGTGCTTGGCGACCCCAATACCGAGCATACCATCAAGGGTTTGAAAGGCCTTGATTTTCTTCTTGTGCAGGATATTTTTCTGACGGAAACCGGAAGACTTGCGGATGTTGTTCTGCCTGCTGCCTGTTTTGCAGAAAAAGACGGGACATTCATCAACACGGAAAGAAGGGTGCATAGAGTGCGGAAGGCCCTTAATCCTCCTGGTGAGGCGAAGGATGATTCATGGATAATCAAAGAGCTGTCAAGACGGCTTGGCTATCAGATGGACTACAGCTCTGAGGAAGAAGTTCTTGAGGAACTCGGCAGGCTGTGGCCTGCATATGCAGGAATAACATATTCGAGGCTCGAAAACAGAGGCATTCAGTGGCCGTGCCCTGATAAAAATCATCCGGGCACCAGGTTTTTATATAAAGATGGTTTTTCAAAGGGCAGAGCGCCCTTTACTGCTGTTTCCTTTGAGTCTGCAGTTGAGGCCAAGGACGATCAGTATCCTTTTATACTCATAAACGGCCGCAACCTGTTTCATTACCACTGGGCATCAATGACAGGACGGGTCAAGGCAATAGATGAGCATGTGGGAGAGGCATACATCGAGATAAATCCTGATGATGCAGCTGTCCTGAATCTCAATAACGGCAGCAGGGTGAAGGTCTCATCCCGAAGGGGCAGCATCACAATAAAGGCGAGCATTGCAGACAGTGTCAAGCAGGGAGAAGTATTTATACCAATGCACTATGCCAATGCTGCGGTCAACGTATTGACAAATGACAAGGCTCTTGACAGTCATGCAAAAACACCGGAATTTAAGGTTACGGCAGTGAAGATTGAGAAATTCTGAAAACAGCTATTGGAATACAGGCAAGGCATTTATTCTGAAACTCAGATATCCCTGAAGCACAGTAAACTCTATCAGCACTCTGGGATATCCGAGCGAAAATGCTGCCGGTGCAGGCAGGGCAGCCCAGCTTATCTCATCGAGAAAGGCCTTCAAATCGGCTGAATCTGAATCAACCATTACACCGCTTAATTTGCCGTCCGGGCCAAAATCCAGGTTGACTGTGGCCATGCCGCCGAAAAATATTCTCTGATTCTCCTTAAGCGCCTCACCTACCAGTTCATTAACCCTTGCCCCGGCCTTCTGCCCAAAAACCTTTGTATGAAGCCTTATGAATTCGCGATAAGCCTCCATGCTGGAGAATCCACCCCTCTGGATTGAGTGTTGCTCTTCATTTTCAATCTTTGCAGGTTGCTCTGTAGCGGGCTCAACCTCTGCTTCAGTAGCCGGATCCTTCGCTGCTTCCTCAGTCGGAGCTGTCAAAGCAGGCTCCGGAATGCCTGCCTCATCGCTTGAAGGGGGGCTCACAGACATCTGCGGCTCTTCCATATGTTCGCTCCTGACCGCTGCCTGATCCCGGCTGTCTTGCATCGCAAGATCAACTGAGATGATGCTCTGGAGTCCTCCTGACAAACCACCCTGATGACTCGACACTGCGATCATAAGCAATAAAAGTATAAGATGAAAGAAAGAAGAGGTTATTATCGTTTCTTTTAGGTTCATGATCATGCTGTATTTCCCGGGTTTTTTATTATAACAGATAGCTCAGCCGGCGGGATAGATATCGGCCTGACCTGACTCATGCAGGGTTTTGCGCCAAATCTCAATAAAACCCGGCAGAATTAGAATGCCGGAAACAATACAGAACAACATACAGGGAAAATGGTCGGGGCGAGAGGATTTGAACCTCCGACCCCACGGTCCCGAACCGTGTGCGCTACCGGACTGCGCTACGCCCCGAACATAACATATTAAGAGTCAATCACCCTGCATGTCAAGTGAGCCTCTTGCATAAGCCTGCTGGTATAATAAACATGTAATGGATATCTCAAGCAGAATAACGGCACTGAAGGTAAGGGGCTCCTCTTTCGAAGAGGTGGAGGATATTGTTGCCGTCGAAAAAAAGGTCAGGATATCGGTAAACGGACAATACGCGCTCAGCCTGTACTGCAGTCCTCAGATGATCAGAGAGTTTGCTGCAGGCGTAGTCTTCAGTGAAGGCCTTATCTCAGGGACATGGTGTGCAGAGAGAATATCCATCACTTATGGTGATGAGATTAACGTTGATATACCTGCAGCCGGCACGATCAGCGAAGGCGAAAGGGTGATCACCTCAGGCTGCGGCAGCGGCATAAGCATGCAGAGACAGCTTCCTGAAAAAAGCATATCCGATCCCTCTGTTTTTGGTCTGGAGGACATCAGGGAACTCTGCAGTGGATTTCAGAAAAGATCGGAAGGCTACAGGGCGACCGGCGGAGTCCACAGCGCAGCCCTTGCAGACAGACAGCGCATGCTCGTGTTTGCTGAGGATATCGGCAGGCATAATGCCGTGGACAAGGTGATCGGGTACGCGCTTCTTGAAGAGATTCCCTTTGCCGGAAAGGCTATGCTTGCAAGCGGAAGACTGTCATCCGAGATTGTAATGAAATGTGTGCGCTGCAGCATCCCGGTCATCATCAGCAGGGCAGCGCCCACAAGCCTTTCCGTTTCCATAGCAGAGTCCTCCGGTATTACCCTTATCGGGTTTGCCCGAGGCAGCAGAATGAATATATACACAGGCAAGGAGAGGATAAAACTATAGGTCAATCAGTTTCTTTCTGAGGATAAGGATCTCGAAACTGATGGCTGCCATGAGCACCAGACTGTGTATATATCCAAGCCCTGCATCCAGAACCGAGACATTGCCGTTGTCCACATAAAGCAGACCGATCACCTTGTCTCTGATGAACACCGGCATCATACAACAGTCCTGTGGTGTTCCGTTGAGCCTTTCTATCAGCATGGCATTGCCGGGGACCCTAAGAAGGGGGCCCCGATAGTAGTCTCTTCTGCTTAAGACTTCCGTGAATATGGACTGTCCTTCAGCAGGCAGGCTGAATTGGTCCATGTCTATGCCGCGGGCCCTCCATCCGGAGACTGTATTGCCCTTGACAAGAAATACAGCAGCCCGTGATGCAATCGGCTTTGTTTCGCTCAGGAGTAACCCTATAACTTCTTCCTTATCCCGAACCGCTCCAAACTGCTCTTTCACCTTAAGTATCTGCCGGGCGGCTTCCTCCGGTTTCCTCTCCTCCTGGGCTTCCTCACCCCCAAATACGCTTATATAGCGGAGATCCCTTTTGAGGTTGTAATATTTCTCGAGGCAGTACAGAAGCCTCAGTTCAGTAATGACATAAGGGACAATATCAAGCCCCAGGAGAAACCTGATCTCATCAACGCTCGACAGGGCTCTGGGGTCCAGCATTGCAACATGCAGCCGGTTGCGATCTTTCCTGAAGGGCATTATCCTGTATTTATCGGCAAACTCAGGTGTAATGCTTGCGATGACCTCAGGATCAACTGAATTCAGGTCTGCGACTTTGACTGCAGGCACCCTATAATAAGAGCTCATAAAAGAGAGCATCTCCTTCTCTTTCACAAAACCGAGTTCCATAATATTAGATCCGATGCGGCCTCCAAACA
Organism: uncultured Nitrospiraceae bacterium; assembly: GCA_964446125.1. Classification (GTDB taxonomy): domain Bacteria; phylum Nitrospirota; class Thermodesulfovibrionia; order Thermodesulfovibrionales; family UBA6898; genus UBA6898. The sequence goes on from CAYUNK010000039.1 coordinate 9,055, forward strand.
TAACCTGACGCTCAAGGGCCTTCTTCAGCTGGTCCTGGGTGATTATGCTGCTGTTAATTAATGCTTCTCCGAGTTTCATCTTATGATTTTATCACTTTATCCCATATTTGGATAAGCGGTGCCGCAAAGATCTGAACGTAAGATTGAGAAGCCTTGCTGCATCTGTCTTGCTGCCATTGGACCTGGCTAATGCCTTTACAAGATAGCCTTTTTCGACATCTGCAATTATCTTTTCAAGATCAATGCCTTCTTCATCAATCTCCGGCAGCCCTGTTTCTTTGCCGGCCCCCAGAAAGAACTCCTCCGGCAGATGTTCAGGAAGAATGGCCTCAGATTCAGCAAGCAGAACAACCCTCTCGACCATATTCTCAAGCTCGCGCACATTGCCTTTCCATGGATATTTCATAAGAATGCGGAGGGCATCAGCAGACAATATCTTTGCTCCACCCGAAAACTTGCGGAAAAAATGCTCAAGCAGAAGGGGGATGTCTTCAGGCCGCTCCCTGAGCGGAGGCAGATGCAGAGGTATAACCTTCAGTCTGTAATAAAGGTCCTCCCTGAACCTTCCCTCGGCTATAGCCTCTGTAAGATTCTTGTTTGTCGCAGCCAGCACCCTTACATCAACGGCGATATCGGCAACGCCTCCTACCCGCCTGAACATGTGGCTTTCGAGCACACGCAACAGTTTCGGCTGCAGCGACAGCGGCATCTCGGCTATTTCATCGAGAAAAATAGTCCCATGATCAGCGATCTCAAAAAGCCCCTCCTTATTCTGGACAGCGCCGGTGAATGAGCCCTTTACATGGCCGAAGAGCTCTGTCTCAAGAAGTCCTTCAGGAAAGGTCGAACAGTTTATTGTGACAAAGTTCTTGTCCTTCCTTGCGCTCAGATTATGCAGGGCTGCAGCAACCAGTTCCTTGCCGCAGCCGCTCTCGCCCGTAATCAGCACTGTGGAACTGCTCTGGGCAACTTTCGGAATGAGCCTGAAAAGCTCCTGCATCCTGGGGCTCTTCCCGATGATGTTCTCAATGCGGTAGGTCGCCTGCACCTTCTCCCTGAGAAGAGAGATTTCCTCCCTGAGTCTCTTCTTTTCAAAGGCCTTGTTGATGATAAGGCGAATCTCATCTATCTTGAAGGGCTTGTGAATATAGTCGTACGCCCCCATTTTCATTGCATCGAGCGTTGATTCAGTGGTGCCAAAGGCAGTGATCATGATCACAATGCTCGATGGGGAAATTTCCTTTGCTTTCCGAAGGACCTCAAAGCCGTCAGCCCCGGGCATCCTGATATCCGTGATCACAATATCAAAAATATCCTCCTGGATTCTTCTGATGCCGTCCAGTCCGTCTGAAGCTGATACGGTTTCGTACCCCTCTTCCTCAAGAAGGATCTTCAGCACCTCCCGCATGCTTTTTTCGTCTTCGACTATAAGGATCCTGCCTTTATGTTCCATAGGTTCTCGGTAGTATAATCTCAAAGGTTGTCCCTAATCCAGGGGTGCTCTGCACAATAATTCTGCCCTTATGCTCCTCAATAATCCTGTGGGCAATTGACAGCCCGAGCCCTGTCCCCCTTTCTTTCGTCGTATGAAAAGGATAAAAGATCTTCTCGATATCGTCTTTGGACATCCCAGGTCCGGTATCCGAAAAAATGACTGATATCTTTTCCCCCGTTGCCTTTGTCGAGACAGTCAGTACCCCTCCCTTCTCTATAGCCTCAAGTGCGTTGATGCCGATGTTCCAGAACACCTGTCTGATCTTCATGGGATCCAGAGAAACGATCATTTCTCCTTCACATTCCTGCCGGACGATAACATTCCTCATGTTCTGCGTTCTTTTCCCGAGGAGTTCAAGGGTATCGCTCAATAGCGCATTCAGGTCAACATTCTGTATAACAAGTGGTCTTGGCCTCGAATAGGTTAGGAAGTCCGTCACAATACTGTTTAGCCTCTCTGTCTCGTTTATAGCTATTCCCATGAGCTTTTCCCGGTGCTTTTCCGGAATCTTTCCCTCCCTGAGCATCTCTATGGAGCCCCTGAGTGACGCGAGGGGATTTCTGATCTCATGTGCGATATTGGCCGACAGTTCTCCGATTGCGGCCATTTTTTCCCTGTTCTTCATCTCTTTCTCAAGTTCTTTTAATGCGGTCAAATCCTGAAAAATGGCTATGAATCCTGTTTCCTTTCCGCTGATGTCCCTCAGAATCGAGGTGTGCACTCCAATGATCTTCTTTTCCTGATCAGGCCTTATCAGGACCTCTTCCTGCCGTCCTTCGTTGATCGGAACTTTCAGAAATGGCAGGGCGTTATCTATGCTGCTGCCGATAATGTCAATTTTTGCTATGCCAACAATTCTCTCTGCTGCCCGGTTGAAGATGAGCACCTTACCCTCAATATCTGCAGTAATGAGACCGCTTGGCAGACTCTCAATAACTTTCATATTGAAGATCTCCAGATCCCGCAGATGAGTATCTTTCGCTGCGAGCTTCTCCTCGGTCTCCTCGAGCCTTGAAGAGAGATATCCTGCAAGATACGCTGTGGCATAAAGCGCAATGGTATGGATAAATATATTGTACAGGAACTGTTTTTCGAGTATGTCCCCTTCGTAGGGGACTGGAATCAGCCTGTAAAACTGCAGATCGAGCAGGGTTCCATAAAGAATAGCGCTCATGCTTGCGACAATATATCCGGCTTTGCGGTTAAGCACAATGCTTGAGGACATTACCGTAAGGATCAGGGTGAAGGAAAACCAGCTTTCAATGCCGCCGGTAATATAAATGAGCGCAATTTCCGTAAAAACGTCAAGCACAAGCTGGACGTAAGCGAAGAGAAATACCCTTGCTGTGCGCCGTATGAGCAGTGCATAGACAATAGTCAGGATATAGAGAGAAATGATAATAAAAGACAGGGCACGCGGGTTTGGAAAGAAGTCTATATTAAATACATATGCAGAGCCGAGGAGCAGGCTGACAAACAAGGCCCTGAGTGCAATCAGTGCCTTGAGGCGGAGGCGGAGGGCGGCATCTGCCATGCCGCTTACTTGATGAGGGTGATAAGCTTGAATATCGGAAGATACATTGCAACAACTATAAAGCCTACTGATCCTCCGAGGAAGACCATCAGAAACGGCTCCATCATCGCCGTGAGATTGCCGACTGATGCGTCAACCTCGTCATCATAAAAATCTGCAATCTTGCTGAGCATCGCATCGAGCGCTCCTGTGGATTCGCCTACCGAAATCATATGCGTAACCATGGGGGGGAAAACCTTCGATTTCATGAGCGGTTCAGCAAGGGTCTTGCCTTCGGTTACCGCATTCTTGACGTCCATGACTGCATACTCTATGACCTTGTTGCCTGCTGTCTTTGCCGTTATCTCCAGCCCATCCAATATCGGCACCCCGCTGCTGATCAACGTGCCCAACGTCCGGGTGAATTTTGCGACCGCAACCTTCCGGAGCAGGATGCCGAAGATCGGCAGCTTCAAAAAGATACGGTCTGTTGCTGCAGTTCCTTTTTCGGTCTTGCGGATCTGTTTGAAGGCGACAACGGCGGCAACAATGACCAGCGCTGAGATCACTCCTCCAATGCCGGCAAGAAAATTACTTGCCTTCATGACCAGGAGCGTCGGTATCGGCAGAGTTCCACCCATTGATGTAAACATCTTCGAAAAGGTCGGCACGACAAAGATCATGATGACCGCGATAACAGCAACCGCTATCGTTGATACAACAATAGGATATACCATCGCTCCCTTGACCTTTTTCTTCAGTTTCATCGCTTTTTCCATATACGCGGCAAGCCGGTTCAGTATCGTATCCAAAATACCTCCTGACTCTCCGGCTGCGACCATATTCGCATACAGGTCAGTGAAAACCCTGGGGTGTTTTCTCAGGGCATCGGCATAGGTTGCCCCTCCCTCGACATCATTTTTTATCGTCGAAATCGCTGCAGCGAGCGCCTTGCTTTCAACCTGCTGCGAAAGGATGTCAAGGGCCTGAACAAGAGGCAGGCCTGCGTCTATCATGGTGGCAAACTGCCGGGTAAAAATAACAATGTCCTTGTCTTTGACGCTGCCGCCAAAACTTAAACTGAATCCGCTCTTTGTCTTCTCCTTTGGCCTGACAAGTGTGGCGGTAATGTTCTTTCTCCGAAGCTGGGCGATCACCTCATCCTTGGAGTTGGCAGTAATCTCACCTGTCTCTATCAGGCCTTTTGTGGTCTTGCCCGACCATTCAAAAATCGTTGCCATGATCCTTTACCTCCCGCGGGCAGAGGGAGAAGAACTGAGCCTCTGCAGCATCTGGATTATTTCTTCATGCACCGGCGACCGGGAAACGGCATCTTCATAAGAAATATGCCCCTTTGCATACAGCTCTACAAGCGACTGGTTCATCGTCTGCATGCCGAATTTGCCCTGGCCTGTCTGCATCATGGAGTAGATCTGATGGATCTTGTCCTCACGTATCAGGTTTCTGATGGCAGCATTCGGCACAAGAAGTTCGATGGCAAGAGCCCTGCCCTTTCCGGATTTTTTCGCAATCAGCTGCTGTGACAGGATACCCTCAAGAACAAAGGATAACTGGACACGGATCTGCTCCTGCTGATGCGGAGGGAAAACATCAATAATACGGTTAATGGTCTGCACAGCAGAGTTCGTATGAAGCGTTGCAAGCGTTAAATGACCGGTTTCAGAGACGGTCAGCGCAGCTTCAATGGTTTCGAGATCCCGCATCTCACCAATCAGCACAACATCAGGGTCCTGCCTCAGAACATACCTGAGCGCAGCCTTGAAAGACGCAGTATCAGCATGGACCTCCCTCTGATTGATAAGGCATTTTTTATGGCCATGCAGATATTCGATCGGATCTTCAACGGTAATGATATGATCAAAGCGTTCGGAGTTAATCCTGTCTACCATGGCTGCGAGGGTAGTAGATTTACCGCTGCCTGTCGGTCCTGTGCAAAGAATCAGACCCCTTGGCCTCTTGACAAGGTCATTGACCACCTCGGGTAGGCCAAGATCCTGAAACGTTTTTATCTCAAAGGGAATAGTTCTGAAGGCCCCTGCAACTGCTCCCCTCTGCATGAAAATATTCCCCCTGAATCTGCTCAGCCCTTTTACCCCAAAGGAAAGGTCGAGCTCATTGTTCTCTTCGAACTTATGTTTCTGGGCATCTGTCAGGATGCTGTAGGCCAGGTTTTTTGTCTCAACCGGTGTAAGCGGTTCATGATCAAGGGGGATGAGTTTTCCATCGATCCTGAGTCTCGGCGGGCTGCCGGTCGTGATATGGAGATCTGATGCACCCTTTTCTATCATGACTTTCAGCAGGTCATAAATTGTCGCCATTCAGTCTCCTTTGCTTATAAACAGCGGCCTCTTCAGTCGCCAAAGGTGACACGCAGCACTTCTTCAATCGTTGTCACACCCTCTGCGATCTTGGTCAAGCCACTCATTCTTAATGTCTTCATACCGATTCGGATTGCAGTCTTCTTGATTTCTGCTGATGATGCGCCTTCAAGTATAAGTTCCTTGATCTCGTCCTTGAGGAGCATTACTTCATAGAGCGCAACCCGGCCTTTGTACCCTGTATTGTTACAGGCCGGGCAGCCCTTGCCCTTCGAGATTCTCAGCTGCTTGGCCTCTTCTTCAGAAAAGCCGATCTGTGTCAGCGTGGTTACAGGGACATGATCATCTGCCTTGCAGCCTGAACAGATCCTTCTTGCAAGCCTCTGGGCAACAATAAGGATGACTGCAGATGAAACAAGAAATGGCTCAATGCCCATATTGAGAAGCCTGCTTATCGTGCCGGGCGCATCGTTGGTGTGAAGCGTGCTCAGCACGAGATGTCCTGTCAGGGCAGCCTTAACGCCGATTTCAGCAGTCTCGAAGTCCCGGATCTCGCCGACCATGATAATATCCGGGTCCTGCCTGAGGAATGACCTGAGCGCTGCAGCGAAGGTCAGACCTATCTCTTCCTTCATCTGCACCTGGTTAATGCCCATAAAATTGAACTCAACAGGGTCTTCAGCCGTCATGATATTAGTGTCTGCCTTGTTGAGATGGCTCAATGCCGAATAGAGAGTTGTTGTCTTCCCACTGCCGGTAGGGCCTGTCACGAGGATCATGCCATAGGGTTTATTGAGGGCTGACATGAAATCATCCATGGCGGCAACCTCGAAACCGAGCTTTGTCAGGTCTACCTGCAGATTGGCCTTGTCAAGAAGCCTCAGAACAGTCTTTTCGCCGAACAGACAGGGAAGAACTGATACGCGAAAGTCAATCTCCCGCTTTTTCCCAAGCTTAAGTTTGATTCTGCCGTCCTGCGGAAGCCTGCGCTCGGCAATATCAAGTCTGGCCATGATCTTTACTCTCGAGGTAAGGGCAGCCCTGATCTTGGTCGGAAGGTTCATGACCGTGTACATTACACCGTCAACACGGTACCTCACCCTGAGGGAATTCTCATAGGGTTCAATATGGATATCGCTTGCGCCTGACTTGATTGCATTAACAAAGATGCCGTTGACGAGTTTGACAATCGGCGCCTCTACATCTTTTATTATTTCTGAATCGTCTTTTTCCTCAAGCACATCAACGCCATCCAGGGCGTTGCCGACGATCGAATCAAAGTCTTCAACGCTGACCTGAGGGCCTTCATCCATGGGCCCAAAGTCAGCTCCGACTGCAAGGTCAGCGTCGGAAAAGGTATAGTCCTTTGCCTGAAGAATGGCTGCGGCAGGAGCAGCAGCAGCTTTTTGAGGCGAACCGGTTGTGGCAAGGACATTTTCTCCCTTGCCGAGATAGTAATTGGTGATGCCGCCGATGATTGCGCTCTCACTCGATACCACAACCTCAACATTGTATCCGGTCATAAACTTGACATCATCAATTGCAAACACATTTGAAGGGTCAGCCATTGCTATGGTGAGCGTTGCTCCAACCCTTGCCACAGGCATTATCAGATATTTTTTTGCCATGTCCGCAGGAACGAGTTTAAGCACTGCCGAATCAATCTTGTAATCAGAAAGGTTTATTGCAGGAACGCCATACTGCTTGCTTAAAAAGGCAACAAGTTTTTCTTCTGTAATAAATCCCAGTTTAACGAGGTTTGTGCCGAGCCTTCCCCCTTCTCTCTTTTGGATGAGGAGGGACTGCTTTAGCTGATCCTCTGTAATCATGCTTGAGGCAATCAGAATTTGGCCAAGTTTTGCCGCCATATGATTAAAATATATGAAAATAGAGCTATTGTCAACAAAGAGGCGGGCAGGCAAATGATATATTTTTGTCTGTCTTCAAGCAGTCTTTCAGCCCTACCCATCAAGTATTTCTTGAATTATTCAGGACGCATCAGGGAGGACTGTTTTTCAAAGAGAGCAGCTCTTTCAGTGCATCCTCCAACCTCAAGCGTCAGCGCCAAAAGCGGCTGCATCCGGCTCATACATCCTCAGCAAAATAATACTGATGATCCAAAATGGAATAATGATTATAATAGTGCAAAATATATGAACAGCTGCCGTCCCCCTAAAATGCCGACGACTGAAGACCTTGAGAGGGCTGAAAGGCTACATGAGGTTATAGAGGCCCTTTGTGAGGTCAACAGAAGCATCCCTGTTGTTGTGGAAGGGAAAAAGGATCTCCAGGCTCTGAGAAGACTCGGCCTCTCCGGCGATATCATCCCCCTTCATGGAGGCAAGGGGCTCTATGAATTTTCCGAGGAATTAGCCGAAAAGTTCCCAAAGGTCATATTGCTCCCTGACTGGGATACAAAGGGGGAGGCCCTGTTTACATCATTAAAAGAAAACCTTCACGGACATTGGGAGGAATATTCGGCATTCAGGGATCTGCTCAGGATGATCTGCCAGAAGGAGATCAAGGACATAGAAGGCATCCCGAAACTGCTCCTGAGACTTGAGGGAAGTGATTGATCTTTTGAAAGACCTGGGCAAAAAGGGAGAAGATATTGCGGTTGCCCTATGCCGGGATAAAGGGTATGTCGTTTTGGAGCAGAACTACAGGACTCCTCACGGCGAAATTGATATCATTGCAAAGGACGGCAATATCTTTGTTTTTATCGAGGTGAAGGCCCGAAGAGGAGACGCCTTCGGCGCTCCTTTTGAGGCAGTAACCCTGCGTAAGAGGAAAAAGATCTCGAAAGTCGCCATGAGCTATCTCAAGAGATTCAGGAAGGAAATGCCGGTACGGTTCGATGTCATCAGCATATCAATGACAGACGAAAACCTGCATCCTGAATATATTCAGGATGCCTTTGAGGTTTAGACAGGCTGACTGTTTGACTCAGGGGCCTAAAATCTTTTACACTTACAGCACGCTGATTACCCGCCATGCTGTTTATAATCCTTTGTGGCACAGTCCGGGTATACATACTACTAATTATATTGAGAGGTTATACACAAGCATGAATTCCGAAACTGCTCAAAACGCATCACCTGATATCAATGCCGGACATACCCGTCCCAGGGAAGAAAGCTTTGCTGAGTTGCTGGCGCAGAGCAGCAGGCAGACGGTCAGGTTCTCACCCGGCCAGAAGATTCGGGCAAAAATCGTCAGCATCTCCGGCGACCTTGCCTTCATTGACCTTGGGGACAAAAGCGAGGGCGGCATAGACCTGCACGAGTTCAGAGACAAAGCCGGCAATACTGATGTAAAGCCGGGTGATGAGTTCGATGTCTTCTTCGTCTCTGTCGAAAACGGCATCCGCAAGTTCACAACAATGGTTCACGGCTACTCAGCCATAAGCCTCAAGAGCATACGGGACGCTTTTGAAGCTGAAATACCCGTGCAGGGTGAGATCAAGCGTGAAGTTAAAGGCGGGTTCGAGGTTCTTGTAGGCGATGTTCGGGGCTTCTGCCCCTTTTCACAGATAGATCTCAAGGGGGGCAGAGAAGGCGGTATTTATCTTGGCCGCACCTTCCCGTTCCGTGTTCTTGAGTTTGAGGAGAATGGAAGAAATATCATCCTCTCCCGCCGCGCAATACTTGAAAAGGAAAAGACAGAGAATATAGAGAAACTCAGGGAAACCCTTCAGGTCGGCGCAGAGGTCAATGGCACAGTCAGGTCAGTAATGAACTTCGGGGCTTTTGTTGATCTGGGCGGCGTTGACGGCCTTATCCCTGCGAGCGAACTTTCCTGGGTCAAAAACGAAAAGCCTTCTGATATATTGTCTGTTGGCCAGCAGGTCACAGCCAGGATTATTTCGATTGACTGGGAAAAGAATAAATTGAGTCTGAGCATCAAGGCATTGGAGCCGGATCCCTGGACAGTGCTTGCAGACAGATACATTGAAGGCAGCCGCGTAAGCGGAAAGATAGTAAGGCTTGCTCCTTTTGGCGCTTTTGTGAATCTTGAGCCGGGCATTGACGGCCTGATTCATATATCGAACATCGGGGCAGGCAGAAGGATCAACCATCCGAAAGAAGTGGTGGAGACAGGCCAGACTGTTGAGGTTTATGTGCTGTCAGTTGACAGGGAAAACAGAAAGATCAGCCTCTCCATAAACCCCAGGGTGGAGCCGCAGAAGATCCCGCCCCCTGAGGTTGGGGAAACTCTTGACGGCACTGTAGAAAAGATTATGCCCTTCGGTGTATTCGTAAAACTCAAGAGCGGTCTGACCGGCCTTGTGCCTAACAATGAAATGGCAACTTCCCAGGGCGCTGACCACAGGAAGATGTTCCCTGAAGGCTCTGGGATGAAGGTGACGGTCATCGAGGTTGACTCTGACAGCAACAAGGTCAAGCTCAGCAGGAAGGCTGCCATGGATATGGAAGTGAAGCTGGAATACCAGGAATATCTTTCCGAGTCAGGCCAGACAGGCAGTTCGTCGGCCGGCTTCGGAACATTCGGCGACCTGTTAAAGGCAAAACTGGAGGGCAGGAAATAGCCAGAGCAACTGCAGGTCAGGGCGCTTAGGATACCGGTCACTGCAGCTGCAACCCGGAAAATCCCTGTGCCATGAAGCCTTGACTGACCGGACTAATAAAGAGAACGCCGGCTCAGTGGTGATGGCCCTGTCCTGAGTGGCCGCCTGCGATCACATATACAGCCTCTGAGGAGCCCCTGTTTTCGAGATAACAGGTCTGCTCCCCGGACAGGTGTATTACAGAGCCTTCTTCGATTATCCCTTCAAAATCGCCTGTAACGCTGAACTCCCCGCTTGCAGCGAGGAGCATTTCCTCGTGGCCCTTTCCGGGCTTAATCTGCCTTGCCTTTTCTCCGGGCTTGAGCCTGCCGTAGATCATATAGCAGGCATGGGAGCCGGTATCTGCCGAGCCGAACACATATTCACCCGTCTGTTTTTCCGCCATCGTTTTCAGATTCATCTTCTTCATGGTTGTTTATTCCCTCCTGGTTTTCAATACGTTAACAGCCATCTCGATCAGCCCGTAGAGCTTCAGATCAATATGATCGCCTCTCTGCCTCAGTTGCTGCAGTTTTGAGGCTATCTCCTCAAGAGGAACCGGGATCACTTCAATATCCTCTGTTTCGTCCCTCCGGCCGATGCCTACATGCCTCAGTCCTGTGGCAATATATACAGAGAGAATTTCTGCAGAGGCGCCTGAGGACATGGGCCCTTCTGTCAGGAAATGAACGTCGCGGGCCTCATATCCGGTCTCTTCAATCAGTTCCCTTCGCACAGCCCCTTCATAGCCCTCTCCCTCATCAACAAGCCCTGCAGGCAGTTCTATCACAAACCCGTTTATGGGCGGACGAAACTGCCTGATAAGGATCACCTCACCATTGTCTGTAAACGGAACTATACCGACAATGCCGTCACAGTTAATACGTTCAAATGCCTCCCAGTCCCTGGCCTCAACCGCATTGGACGAATTGCAGCGGACATGGTATTTGATCTTTATTGCACGGAGGAATCTGCCTTCCCATAAGGTCTCTTTGCCCAGTATGGACATGGCCCTATCTGCAGAGCTCAAGGGCTGCCTTAAAGCGGCTGTCCATAGCCATAGTCTCCTCCGCAATCTGCTTCAGTGTCACGGCAAGCTCTTTTTTGCCGAGTGCATCGGCCTTCTTTGCCCAGTCCTGATACGTCTTTGCATGGTCAATGTTGTGTTCAGCCCAGTGACTCAACAGGTGCTGCAGTTTGCTGATTTCGTCCATAGTTCCTCCTGGTGGCGCATATTTCTTCTGTAATGATAACGGAAGTTCGAGATTGTTCTCCTCAAGCAGCTGTCTGTCAGACAGCAGTTCCTCTGCCGGCCCGTCAGCTATAACCTTCCCGGCCTTTATGATAAGGCACCTCTCGCAGGTATCGAGGATAAGATCAAGGTCATGCGAGGCAATTATCTTTGTGTGGTGAAAGTGCCTGAGGAGATTGATCAAGGCTCTCCTTGATTTCGGATCGAGATGGGATGCAGGCTCATCCATCACCAGGATCTCAGGCTGCATTGCAATTACTGCTGCAATAGCGACCGCGCTCTTCTGGCCCCCCGACAGATGATGGGGGGGCTTGTCCCTGATCGCGCTGCAGCCGACAGTCTCAAGCGCCTCCTGCACAGCAGCATTGACCCGCTCCTGACTGAGGCCGAGGTTCAGCGGGCCGAATGCAACATCATCAAACACTGTCGGCATAAAGAGCTGATCATCCGGATTCTGGAATATAAGTCCAACATTTTTTCTGATCTCCTGCCGTGTGGTTTTATCGAGCAGTTTATCGCCTATGGTTATGGCGCCTGTCTGCGGCAGCAGATATCCGTTTGTATGCATCAGCAGCGTTGACTTGCCGGAGCCGTTGGCCCCTACAATACCGACTGATTCTCCATGCGTAATCCTGAGCGACAGCCCATTCAAGGCAGCAGTGCCGTCAGGGTATCTGTAATGAACGTCTCTAAATTCAACGATATGATGGCTCATGGCTCAGCCGAAGGCCCTCATCGAATAATCCCCAATGCTGCCTACAATATCATATGCCCTGAAAATATACAGAAACAGGAGCGTAAAAATGACAAAGAGCGCATCGGCAGGGGTGATGCGATAAGACGCTGAGGTGATGAGCCTTCCGCTGTAGCCCCGCGAAAGCATTGCCTGATAGACCCGTTCGGCCCGTTCTACAGTCCTGAGGAAAAGCGTTCCTAAGAGGCTTATTGCAGGCCTTATGCCGAGCCCCTTTTTCCCGAATGACCGCATAGCCCTCGCACGCACAAGCCTCATGCCCTCCTCAACAAGCAGAAACAGATACCGGTAAAGAAAAAGGAGCTGGGCAACAAATAGTTCCGGCATGCCCATCTTCTGCAGGGCATGGCAGATGCCCGGAAATGACGTAGTGGCAACAAGCAGCAATGCAGACGTAACGGTCAGGGAGAACTTTATCATGATCGAGAAGAAGGAGACCCACCCCCTTGAAACAGAAAGACCGAAAAAGGATGCAGCGACCTCCCTGTCAAGCAGGGGGTTGAATATGCCTATGCATATTGCGAACGATGACGCCAGGAGCGCCTTTTTCATGATAAACCTGACCGGAATGTCTCCAAGAGAAAAAATCAGGACCGGGAAAAGAAAAAACGGCAGGAGCCCGGTAATCTCATGCCCTGGAAACGATACGACAGTGATGATGAAGGCCAGGGTGGCCAGAAGCTTTGCCCTTGGATCGAGCCTGTGAATAATCGTGTGCCGGCAGGAAAGGGCATCGAGCTGTCCGAGATTAAAATATGAGTTATCAAACATGGTTTTATCTTACTCCAAACGTCTATGCTTCAGAACTGTCTCCTCTTTGCCGCCCTGATGATTCCTCCGATCAGCAGGACTATAGCCAATACCAGCACAGAGCCGATGATCCCGGCAGAAGAAGTGCCTGAATCCACTGAAGGCCAGGAAGATTCATCCTTTGCCTTTACATCCGGCCCGGTTTTTTTGTATCCGTAGTCCGGCAGAAATGCTGTCTTTTCCTGTATCGCCACAAGGGCAGAGGCTGCACTGTTGCCGGCATCAGGAAGCTCAGGTTTGCCATAGACCTTCTCAATAGCCCATTCGAGTCCATCAGGATTCGTCGAGGAGAGCCATGAGAGCGCCCCTGCAGTGATAAGGGCCGCAAGCAACAGAACTGCAAAGACCCTCCTCAGAGATAATCCGGCAGAGAGCGGTACCGCAGAGAGAGCGCTTTCGAGAATCTCCGGGCGGGCTGCCCTTATGAAATTAATTACGCCTGCAGTCACAATGCCCTCCGCAAGTCCTATAGCCAGATGAACCGGCTGCATAAATAGCAGAAAAGCGCCGAAGGGCAGTTCGCTTCTTCCGGATAGCATTGTCTGCATCACTACAGAAAAGGCGCCCAGCTGAAGACCGATCACGCCACTTATGGTTGATGCGGCAATGATCCTTGCAGCGCTTTTGCCCCGGCTGACCAGCGGCCTGTAGATCAGGGGATATGCAATAAAGCAGGGATAGATGCCCAGGTTCCAGATATTGCAGCCTAATGCAAGAAGGCCTCCGTCGGCAAAGAACAGCGCCTGAACAGTAAGCACCGAGGCCATGACGAGGAAGGCGGCATGGGGGCCAAGGACTATGGCCAGAATCAGGCCGCCGCCAAGGTGGCCGCTCGATCCTGTTGCAGGGATCGTAAAGTTGATCATCTGGGCTGCAAAGATGAAGGCGCCGAGGACCCCCATCATGGGTATCAATTTCTCGTCCAGATTCTCTTTCAGTTTTTTTGAGCAGTATGCGATGGCTGTCAGAGTCCCTGCCCAGACAGCAGCGCCGACTGCAGGGGAAAGCAAGGCGTCCGCCATATGCATAATCGTTCCTCCTAAAACCTGAATATCAGGCCTGTAAGCAGGGCGTAATCGGCCTCAGCCCTGTTAAGTCCGGCCTTTGCTCCAATATCAATATCAAAGCAGTCGGTTATCTTGAAGATCACGCCTCCCAATGCAAAGAGAGGATGAGTAATTGATTCCCTGTCAGGATTCGTTTCCCCGCCGATGTTGCCTACGAGCTTGATATTCTTTGTGGCAGCAAACTCTGCAGCCAGAGAATAATGGAATGTATCGCGGAATTCGGATCGGCTTGTAATATACCCGATATTGAGATGGAAAGTGAACGGTTCCAGCTCCCTTGTGGTTATGAGAAACAGGCTGTATGAAGGTTTGCCATCCCCAAGGCCCATGTCTTTATCTCCTGTCGGGAGCGTCACGCCCGGCTTTAGCGCGAAACTGAGCCCCTCACGTTCATACAGACGCCACTTGAGTGCCAGAGAAATATCCGAGATGCCGCCCTCCCTGGTCCATTGGCCGGTTTCGTCTTTTTCGCGTAGAAACAGATAGGGCATCCCTAAAACAATATCAATGGTATCTGTTAAACCGGCAGAAAGAGTTGCCCCGAGTGCGGTCTCTGTATTGCCGTTGTCATTGGCATGTTCTGCATTCACCTCGATCTGAAACTTACCCTTGCCCTGAGTGCCTGTATCATCCGTTATCAGCGGATGCGCGGCATACAACGGCGTGCTCAGAATCCCGAGCATCAGGACTGCTGCCATCAAGAATCGTTTCATGAAAACCTCCGTATTATCTTATTTCTGATAAAATAGGAGCGGGAAGCGTTGCGCCATGCATCATTTCCCACCCGGCAGGGGGCCTCTCCACAGGTTCCCCTGCCTTTTTGTTCTTACCCTCCTTTTGCCGTATTTTGCCGCCAGTACATACCGACATGTTGAGATATGGACTTCCGCTCTTCAGAATGCAAAAAGGCCATGAATACCGCACCTTCGGGTGCATGCCTTCATGGCCTTCCATAAATATTTCTGTGCTGTTAAATCTGAAGTCCTGCCGGACGCTTGCCCGAACTTCTGTTCAGGCCGGAGATGTTATGTTTCCAACTTTATAATAATAGAAATTGGGTATCCCCTTTACTCCAGTTAGCCCCATAGATGCACTATATGTAGCATGTGGCAAGATGAATATACCACTGCATATGGAGGTTACTTGAGTCAAACGGATAGTCCTATAATAGAATATATCGCTTCAGAATATCAATCCCTTAAAGAGACCTTGAAATGCAACATCACAAAGCCTCATCAGGCCTATCTATTAGCATCTAATCATAGATATTATCTATTTGTGCTATCGAACCAATATATTTTAATCTTTAGCGTTTCGAACCATTTCAGTTGACAGGAGGATTTTATGAACAAGAGAAGAATATTCACTGTTTGTTTGATTTCGTTATGTGTACTGGGGCTCGTCCATCAGGCAGATGCGAAGGAGCGGCAGGGAACAGTCACCGTTGAGGTAAAGCTTAATGCTCCGGCAGATGCAAAAGAAGTAAGGCTGTGGATTCCCTATCCTGTATCAGATGAAAATCA
>CAYUNK010000040.1:0-24326 GCA_964446125.1 uncultured Nitrospiraceae bacterium
TGCTTTGCTCTTTCATTACGCCGACTTTGTTATATGAACAAATTCACCCTGTTAACAGTCTGCAGGATGTTGCAAAGAGAGCCTCCAAATCGTTATAGTATCAAGTCCAATATAGATGCCTGGGGCTGTAGCTCAGTTGGGAGAGCGCTTGAATGGCATTCAAGAGGTCGTCGGTTCGATCCCGATCAGCTCCACCAGGAATTTTTTCGCCATACACGCAGGTGCTATGGTAAATATGCCCAACTTCTCCTGCTGCTTCAGCCGCCCTTATAAAGAAATATTCCTTGAAATCAAATCGTTTGTGATAATATAACCCACTATGGGAGGATAAGGAGGCCTACAAGGAAGTGTCAGAAGAACTCTGATGCAAAAAAAGCCTTGACTGCAGGAATCTCTTTTTGATAGCGTAACATCAATTTTGAGGGTGCCGCGTCAGTCGTGATCGTGGCGCCTGATCGAGTTTGTAGTGAGGGGGCCTATGGGAGGGGACATTCCAGCCATTATATTTCTTGACCGGCATGCCCGGCAGGGACAATCTTTAGGTCTCCGTTGTTCATCGCAGTTGTCAATGCCTCAGCCAATCTTGGTGTTTCTAAGAAAATCAAAGGGGGTATCACATGCACAGGAGGGGATATTTTTTCAGGGCCGTTTTACTCATTGTATCTGTATGCACCTTATTTCTTGCGGTCTCCATAACTTCAGCATTTTATCTGCCTGACACCGGACAGACAAAGTGCTACAGTGACAAAGGAGCAGGAAAACTTATCGCTTGTCCTGCCCCTGGCCATCCTCTGGCCCAGGACGGCAGCTATTCTATAAACCCTCCGTCATACTCTATTTTTCCTGACTGGACCGTAGCCGATAACAACACCTTTCTGATGTGGCAGCAGGCTGATGTTATTACGCATAGTACGATGGCTGATGCAGAGGACTACTGCGGCAATCTTACGCTGGGCGGTCATGCTGACTGGCGCCTTCCTTCAAAAAAAGAACTCAGCACGATCATCCATTACGGGAAATACAATCCGGCGATCGACACTTCTGCTTTCAATAATACGCTCTCTTATCCTTATTGGACTTCAACCGCAGATCTGACATACATTACCAACGGATGGCAGATAAATTTTGCAGATGGCTCTGCTGGGTTCTTCGATAGCAGCATTCCACACTATACAAGATGCGTCCGCCGAAATATTGCCTACAGCACATTAAAGAATAACGGCAACAGCACCATAAGTGATATTGATACAGGGCTAATGTGGCAGAAGAGCAGCAGCGGCTCAATGGCATGGGCATCGGCAATTAAGTACTGCGAAGGATTAACACTTGCCGGATATACGGACTGGAGGCTCCCAAATATCAGAGAACTCGTTTCATTAACCGAAGACAGGAAGAGAAATCCATCAATTGACAGTAATCTGTTGGAAGAAACAGGATTTCAGTATAATTACTGGTCTTCCACCCCAAGTGCAGGCAACCCTGACAACAGATGGGTTGTATCGTTCAGCGACAGTTCTACCAGCACACAGGTTAAAACAAACAAGCGGAATTACGCTCGTTGCGTACGCGGGCAAAAACGTGCGTTGCTGGATTATCGTGAGATTTCGATCAATCCTGGATCAATAGATTATGGCTATTTGGGCATTAATGAGACTTATTCGAAAGAGATAATCGTCTCGAATCTGGGCATGGAACCCCTCACAATCGGAACCTTATCAAATCCTTCTGCGCCGTTTTCGATTGTTTCAGATCAATGTTCCGATAAAACAGTTGCTCCGTGGCAATCCTGCACCGCAACAGTCGCAATATCACCATCTGCCTTCGGCATATTTACCGATTCCGTCATTGTGCCTTCAAATGATGCAGACCATCCCTTTGTCAAGGTGCCCATATCAGCAACAATAGCACCAGGGGGAGGAAGATATCTTCTGCCTGATACAGGACAGACAGCCTGCTTTATTTCTCCGGGGTATCAGTCGTCATGTCCCGGGCCAGGCGCACCCTGGGCTCAGGATGGCAGCTACACTATTAATCCGATGTCATTTACAGACAATACCGACGGCACAGTGACAGACAACAATACACTTCTGGTTTGGCAGCGTTATGAAGAACCTGTCATGCGGGCATGGAATGATGCCCTGGACTACTGCGAAAACCTTATCCTTGGAGGACATGCAGGATGGAGGCTGCCGACATGGAGGGAATATCTGAGCATAAGAAATTATGATACGCTTAGGGGTCTTTTAAATTCGGAGGGGTTTCCGGATGCCGGTGTCAGGCGGTTTTACGCTACTGCTGAGAGCTACTCTTGGCCAAGCACTCTCTATCCTGTGAAGTGTGTAAAAGGCGGCAGCCTGCCTTATGGCCCGCTTCTGGACAATGGCAACGGAACTGTCACTGAAACGGCCACAGGTCTTATGTGGCAGCAGATTGATCCGGGATCAAAGGGATGGGCTGATGCTTTAGCTCACTGCGAGGGTCTGACGTTAGGCGGCTATTCAGACTGGAGACTGCCTAATATTAAAGAGCTTTTTTCTTTGGTTGAAGAGCCTGAATATGATCCGGCTGTGGATATGATCTTCTTCCCTACATTGAATCACAGCTATTATGGAGCTACAGGCTACTGGACATCAACAAATACACTTTATAAGGCCGCTGTTTCTTCTGTGTATGATCAGACGTATGTCATAAGCTTCTATAATGGGGCGACCGTAGGAGGCACTAACTATCTTGACGTGAATAAAAATTATTTTCGCTGTGTAAGAGGCGGAAATATTGCATTTCCTGCAGCCCTCACAGGAACAGTTACTGATTCATCATCTTCCCTGCCTATATCTGAGGTTTCAGTCACCGTAACCGATTCTGAGAAGCTACAGTCAGCAGATACGGATAGTGCCGGAGAATATACTTTTTTGAATCTGACTGCGGGAACCGGCACAGCCACCTTCAGCAAGGCAGGATTCAGCACCCGAACAAAGAGCTTTACATTAACCTCCGGACAGACGCAGACCCTTCACGTTCAACTTACTTTGTTGCCTCCTCTCTATATCGTCATCTCATCTCCCAAAAACAGCGCCCTCCTTGCTTCATCCCCTATAAGCGTAACCGGCACTGTGACCGATAATGCCTCTGTGAGTGTCAACGGCATACCGGCAGATGTGGAAAATAATAGCTTCTCAGCATCCATACCGATCTCTGAAGGACATAATACAGTCACCGCTACAGCCTCTGACCAGTACGGTCGGACCGCATCAGAGAGCATCTATGTCACATTGTCATCGCCAAAGCCCCCTGATATCGGCGCTATTATTGTCACCAGCATAACAACAGATTCTGCAATCATTTCATGGACAACAGATCAGCCCTCAGACAGCTTCGTTGAATATGGAGAGACACCCGCATTTGGCAGCACTGCCTCGGATGCCGGCCTGGCAACATCGCACTCTATAACTCTGAGCAGCCTCATCCCGGACAGGGCCTATCATTTCAAGGTCAGATCGAAAAACGCCGAGGGCCGCTCTGCATCATCTGGAGACAATACCTTTGCAACCCTGAAATTCATGGCACGAACTCTTGGGGATTTCGGCAATGTCACTGTCATCGAGGTAGCAGGCGACTATGATGCAAAGAATCCTGATGGATCAATGAATGCAGTTCCCAGGCAGGAAATTGCAAGGGAGTTCCTGAGAACCCGTCAGGATCAATATGATTTTATGGTGGTGCTGTCCAATTTCGATTTTGCGATGCCGCAGGCAGGTGCAAGGGCCTTTTATCTTGAGGTGAAAAACGATACTCAGGGAACAGGCAAGCCAATATTCGACAGTTCCGCTTCCTTCGGCAGCAATGGGAAATTACAGGGGATGATAGATATGGGCAATATAGCTCATATGGGCATCGCGCCATTTGAGTCAGTCAAGTTCAATCAGACCCTTGAGACACTCTCCCATGAGCAGATGCACCGGTGGGGCGCGGAAGTGCGCTTCAGGGGTTCAGGGGGAAACATCAGTTCTGCCCTTCTTGGCAAAGATGAACAACACTGGAGTTATCTGCTCGATACAGACGGCTCTCTGATGTATGGCAATGACTGGAAAGACAACAAAGACGGCACATTCACATCCATCAGCGCAAGCAGATACTACAGCCCGCTGGACTTATATTTAATGGGATTTTATGACAAGACTCAGGTGCCGCCCATGCTTCTGATCGGGAATCCGGCCATTGATCCTGTAAAGCTGCCGGAAGCAGGCGCAACTGTATCAGGCACACCTCGGATGATCAGCATAGATGATATAATCGCAGCAGAAGGAGAGAGGGTTCCCAATGAAGCAGCATCTCAGAAGACGTTCAGGACCGCCTTTATATATATCACAAGGCCGGATACATTTCTTGGAACTGAGCCTCCCGGCATAGAAATGCTGCGCAATGCCTGGGCAGGAAGATTTGCAGAATTGACCCATGGCAAGGGATTGATCTCAGACGTTGCCCCTGCGCTTTCCATTACCATAACCTCACCTTCTGAAGGGCAGACCATCTCGGCGTCTGATGTCATGGTAAGAGGAACGGTCATAAATAGCTCAGGCAGGGAGACAGGAGTTACGGTCAACGGAATGCCTGTGACTGTTTACAACAATCAGTTTATTGCCAATCATGTTCCGCTTGCAGAAGGCCAAAACACCATTGCAATAACGGCAACTGACTCAGCAGGCAATACTGCAACAACACAAATTGCCGTCAATGCTGTTTCAGCAGGCCATTACATACGTCTTGTTTCAAATATTGAATCAGGCATACCGCCCATGGAAGTAATGCTCAGGGTGGATGGTTCGTTCAGTGTATCAGAATCCAATCTGGGCATCGTCGGCCCTGTACAGCCCGAGGTGATATCTTCTGCCACTGAGGAATACAGGCTGAAATTCAGTATGGAAGGTGTCTATTATATAACAGTAACTGCTCAGGGCCCTGATGGATTGCCGTATCAGGATACTGTTGCCATAACGGTGATAAACAGAAATCAGCTTGATATGCTCTTGAAGGCAAAATGGGAGGGGATGAAGGAGTCGCTGATGAATGGGGACGTCGAAAAGGGCCTCATATATTTCAAGGACTATGCTAAAGATAAGTATCGCCGCATATTTTCCGCACTTATTTCGAGACTGCCCATGATAGCTTCAGGCATGCAAGATATTTCAATGTGCCATGTATCTTCAGACGTTGTTGAATACCGAATCAGCAGATTAGAGTCCATTGATGATCAGATAAAGACAATTACATATTTCATATACTTCTCTATTGATAAGGATGGGTTATGGAAAATCGAAAGCTTATAAAAAAGGCGGGCTATTTGGTTGGCGTATTTATTGGTGTTATGACACTCATGATTCTTGGTCTACTGTCACAGATACAGCATGGGCAGTGGGTCTTTTTTCAAGGCAATCAAATAACCGGCACCGTAATTGACAGGGAAACAGGCGGACCTATTGAAGGGGGAATCGTGATTGGCATGTGGCCTTTGACACAACTGCTGAGTGAGGGGTTTGGAGGGTATGCAAATATCATCGCAGTTACAACAGATAAAGATGGCAACTTCATCATTCCTTCATGGACAGCGTTTAAGCCATGGAAATGTTTTTCAACAGTACACGAACTTGCTCCAAGAATTGTCATATACAAACCAGGATACCAGTTACATGCTACTTCTCAGGCGAGAGTGCCTGCGCCATATCCTCAGATGATGACAGATGAAGAACTCAAGAAGTCCCTGGAAGATCACAGCATTAATCCCGCAAAATTAAAACAACTCCACTCTGATGAAGAGATTTGGAAAAATCACAAAGAGTTTCGTTCTATGTCAAACTTCCCGGATAACTATTCAAAGAAGCAGTTAATTGACATTTTCGAGGCTATAGAAACCAGCATATCATTTTTGCCATCAGATAATACGTTAAGTAAACAGAAAATAATTAAAGATATAACAGAAGACAGACATTATTGGGTGGAGGGTAAAAGATGATCAAATATTCTATCGGTTTTGCGAGTTTGTTTATATTCCTCACTCTGCCACTACACGTTTTTAGTTATGAGGTAAACGTCCATGAAAAAATAACACGGGAAGCAGTTATATCAGGTGGGCTTGCTCGATATTTGAACACTAATCTCAACATTTCTTTGGACGCCAAAGTTAACGGAAAATATGTCAGTGAGTGGTTGGAACTCGGCAGTAATTGGGAAGATGACGATATTACAATGCGGTGGCTGAATCATTTCTACGATCCCACAACAGGTAAGGGCTTGAATAGCGCAGGCATTATTAAATATGGAGAGCCTTCCTTGCAGTGGGGAAAAATCTCTTTGAATAGCTGGGATTGGGAGAGTGCGCGGGCCTACTATTACTCAGCCATAACAAGTAATAGTGAAGGCACTCGCAATCTTAAATTTGCTGACTTGTTTCGATCTTTGGGCCAAATTATCCATCTCATTCAGGATAAAGCAGTTCCCGCTCATGTGAGAAATGATGCCCATGCGCCATCGATAGAGCAGAGGGATTTATACGAAAAATATACGAGAGACGCAGTAAACAGAGTGGGGCAGATTGAGCCACTGAGATATGCTGGTTATCCTGCCGTTGAAATTGCAACGTTTAACATTATGGATGCATTCTGGATAAACAACGGAAAAGGGCTATCTGAGTTTACCAATAGAAACTTTCTGAGTCGTGATACGAATATCGATGATGAGAAATATCCATTGCCTGTGCCAATCGGAGAATGGATTGCAAGAGAGACAGTACATGATTTTGGAGGGCATTATATTGATGTTGACGTGAAATACCTAAACGGCTATGTTACAGATGATTACAGGCCGGACAAATCCACACCTATTCAGCGGCTTTCAGCAATTTCCTATTTTGATTATGAGATGCAGAAACTCAATGGTCAACGAGTTTATTCCTTGAACAATTTTGTTCACAACGATTATGCTGCTATGCTTCTTCCCCGTGCAGTCGGCTACTCAGCGGGTCTGCTTGATTATTTCTTCCGTGGCAATATCGAGATCACGTTGTCACCTTCCGATATTTATGGTTTCACCGGAAGTCGGGAAGCTGGATTTACCCGCATAACCCTTGATGCCAAAAACACCACGGCCAACAACGAAGAGATGACCGACGGAACCATTGAACTTATAGCGAGATACAGGACTGTACAGGGAGACCCTTTTCAGCCTTTTGATCTTCAGGCTTCAAATGATTATGTCTATATAGTGGTCCCTGAAGCCACAGGCAGAAGATCCATACCCATGCATTCATCAGTTGAGCTTGTCTTTGACCGCGGGCAGACTGCCATCATTCCTGCCAATGCCGTGGACATATCGCTTCAGATCGTCTATCACGGCAGGCTCGGCAATGAAGAAGGCGCAGTTGCCGTCGGCATGAAGGGCATCAGTGACCCTACCCCTGTAGAGCGCATGAACAACATGGACAAGGCATGTCTGAATGGCCAGTGGTATAATGCCGGCAGCCCTGAGGCGATTGCACAGGTGGATTCAAACCATAACGGCATTCCTGAGTGGGACATCTATCCCCACAACCTTAAGGATGTCTATGTAAAGATATCTGCCGGAGGCAATCCTGTTTCAGCGTCAGCCTCACAATATACCTATTCTGTCGGCAGCATCAATGCCGGGCATCTGAGCCGTGCATTCATTCTGGCCGACACGCAAGTATTACAGCACAGCCATTTCATAACAGTCGAAAAGACAACAATCGCAGATACATTCACACATGCGGACAATGCATTCAACGGCATCTGGACAGGGCAGGCAATAAAGAGCGAGATTGAGTATTCAGAAAGCACGGATATCTGCAGTTCCCATGGTTATTCTGCCCCCTGTGCTGTAAGGCATGCGCCGCCATTTTATCTGTTCAGGGGCGCCTACATATGGGGACCGACCGGGGCAATACTTGATAATCCAGAATATCCCAGAGGGAAGATGTGCGATTGGAAAGCTTTGTGAGAAAGATCTGTCATAGTAGATCATCTGCCTCTGACTGAGGGGCAAACGAAATTACAGTTAACGCAACGGATGCCGTCAGCAGGCAATACTGCAACAACACAAATTGCCGTCAATGCTGTTTCAGCAGGCCATTACATACGTCTTGTTTCAAATATTGAATCAGGCATACCGCTAATTCAGGGCTGCATTTTGCCTTCTCATGAATAGAATCTGCATAACAAACCTAACCGGTTTTCATATGAATCAGGTCACTCCTGCAGCCGGAACGTCCCTGTAAGAACATGATAGGCAAGCAGAAAGACTGCGGCATTCCAGGACTGTCCTGCCATGCCCATCGGCCTGCCTGTCCTGCCATGAAACCACTCATTAAACTCCCAGTCGTTGATTTTGTTTAAAAGGGCAAGCCGCTCAAGCTCTTCCCAGGCAAGGCCCTGGCGGGCAAGGGAGGCAAGCAGTATGACCCAGAAGCCCCCTGCAAACGGCCAGATGCCCCCGTTATGATACTGATAGGGGAAGTTCTGGAGATGCCGGTGCATATACTGCCGCCAGAGACGGCTGCGCCTGCTGATAGGCCGATGAACAACCCTGACAGGATAAGGCTTATTCACCTTCAGGCCCAGGAGCGTATCTGTCATGCGCGCTGCCTTTGATTTTTCGGTCAGTCCAAAAAGCAGGGCAAGGATGTTGCCAAAGACATCTACCTCAGGGCCGGCATAAGAGAAGTTCACAAAACTGAGATATACGCCCTGATCCCTGGCCAGGTTCCTGACATAGTGCGCAAGAACACGGGCCCTTCTCTGATCAGGGATCACCTTGTCAAAGGGATAGAATATCCTGTTGAAATAGTAGCGTGTGTCGCCTGAGGCCTCAAGGGCAAAGAGCTTCTTGACAAAATACCACAGGGCATTGGTATAGAGCACAAACCCTGAGCGCGGCATGATATCTGCCCAGTCGCTCGCCTCGTTCTGCTGAAGCAGGAACAGTCCCTGATGCTCCTGACAGAGCAGCCAGTGCAGGGCGAGTTTCACCTCAGTATGCAGGTTCTTTTCGAGCGACTGGCCTGCTACCTGACGGTCAAAGAGCTTAAGCGCTATCAGCCACCAGAGCGTTGCATCTATGCAGCCGTAATACCAGAAATCCACATCCCTGCTTTCTGGCTTCACATATTTCGGGATCTGGCCGTTGGGCGCCTGAAACCCGGCAAGCGTGACAAGGCTCTTCTTTGCTGCTGCGATCAGATTACGGTCCCCGGTTGCGATCATCCCGAGCGAACATATCGCTGCATCACGGCCAAATATGCTGGCATAGTTCCTGCCGACCGCCTTTTCGCTCTGAGCGCAGGCAATGATTCCGGATGCGCTCGAATTTGCCTTAAGAAGCATTATTGAACGCTCATAACAGTCCCTAAGAAGCGCCTCCCGTGAGTCTGCCTGTTTTTGATGGCCCATGAGCTATTTTAGCCCCAGAGCGCTGCCCAATGCCAGAAGAGAAGATATGAAAGGGCCTGACGTTGACATGTAGCCTCTATTTATATATAATGTAACCACATTAATGCTTTCTCATGGCCACCTTGAGCCTTCTGCTTCATGTGGCATTCAGGGCTCCATATTCTTTGCAGCAGGCCACTTCGCAATGATTTTATTTTTTCATCAGCATGATTCGGGGCTCAGACCGGATGTGGCATAATGGATATACGAACAGCAGGTCTCTTCTTAAGGGGGATATGATGGAAGGAAGGTCAAGGATCATCATAGAGCAGGTCTCGCCTGTAGTTGAGGGCGGCAGGTACCCGGCAAAACGCGTTATTGGCCAGAAGGTGAGGGTTGAGGCTGACATCTTTGCTGATGGCCATGACCTGATCACTGCCCGGCTGCTGTATAAGGGGCCGCACGACAGGTCGTGGAGGACAGCGCCGATGCTCCAGATCACAAATGACCGGTGGCAGTCCGGATTTTTGGCGGAGCAGACCGGGATGTACCGTTTCACCCTTGAGGGGTGGGTGGACCATTTCCGCACCTGGCAGAAGGATATCCTTAAGAAGTTCGATGCTGGTCAGTACCTGGGTATTGACATCAGGGTCGGAATGGCATATATCACTGACGCCATAGACAGGGCCTCAAGGAAGTCCGCAAGACAGTTATCCGGTCTTCTTCAGTCCCTGACTCACCTCGCATCTGCTGATATGGCCTCGGCAGTCGCCATGGCGACCGGCCCTGAACTCAGCTCATGCATGGAGGCCTTCCCTGACAGGCGTTTTTCTGTCACCTATGACAGGGATCTCTCTGTAATGGTAGAGACGCGCAGGGCGCTATTCAGCTCCTGGTATGAGTTCTTCCCGCGTTCATGCCCCGGCCGCAGCAGCATGCACGGAACCTTTGCCGACTGTCAGAAGGTCCTGCCTGAGATCGCCCGCATGGGCTTTGATGTGCTTTATCTTCCGCCGATACATCCGATAGGCAAAAACAAAAGAAAGGGCAGAAACAACACGCCCACCTCAGGGCCAGATGATGTCGGAAGCCCCTGGGCAATCGGAAGCGCAGAGGGCGGACATACTGCGATTCATCCTGAACTGGGCTCACTTGAGGATTTCTCTGCATTCACGGCACAGGCAGAGGACTACGGAATCTCGGTGGCAATGGACCTTGCGTTTCAGTGCTCGCCTGATCATCCCTATGTGAAGGAGCATCCTGACTGGTTCAGGCAGAGGCCGGACGGCACTGTGCAGTATGCAGAAAACCCGCCCAAGAAATATGAGGATATCTACCCCCTGAATTTTGAAGGCGATGACTGGCAGGAGCTGAGGTCAGTCGTACAGTTCTGGATCGAAAGGGGCATAAAGATCTTCCGGGTTGACAACCCGCATACCAAATCCTTCTGCTTCTGGGAGTGGCTCATAGCAGATGTGCGCAGGCAATACCCTGAGGTGATCTTTCTGTCCGAGGCCTTCACAAGGCCAAAGATAATGTACCGCCTCGGCAAGATCGGGTTTTCCCAGTCCTATACCTATTTCACCTGGCGGTACACGCAGCGTGAATTCCGCGACTACCTCACAGAGCTTACGCGCAGCAACGTCAGGGAATTCTTCAGGCCGAACTTCTGGCCTAATACTCCTGACATACTGCCTGAGCACCTGCAGTATGGAGACAGGCCTGCCTTTATGATGCGGCTTGTGCTTGCAGCAACCCTTTCGCCAAGCTACGGCATTTACGGGCCTGCATTTGAGCTCTGCATAAAAGAGGCGGTGGCCGGAAAAGAAGAGTATCTGAATTCAGAGAAGTTCGAGCTGAAGCAATGGGACTGGGACGCACCCGGGAATCTGAAGGATTTTATCGCAAGGGTCAATCAGATCAGGAAGGACAATGCAGCGCTGCAGGACCTCTGGAACCTGGAGTTCTGCGATGTTGACAATGAAAACCTCTTATTCTATGTCAAGGCTGCAGCAGACCTCTCGAATATTCTATTGATCGTTATAACCCTCGATCCTGCTCATACGCACTCAGGATGGGTATCAGTGCCTATCAAGGCCTTAGGCATAGATCCAGGCCAGCCCTACCTTGTGCATGACCTTCTGAGCGACGACAAGTTCATCTGGCAGGGAGCCCGCAATTATGTGGAGCTGAACCCGCGCCTGCTTCCTGCCGCCATCTTCAGGGTGCGGAAACAGCTGAAGCGTGAGTCTGACTTCGACTACTTCATGTAAGGAGACGCCATATGCCGCAGAAGAAAGATAACAGGACTGCAGATGTTCAGTGGTACAAAGACGCCGTCATATACCAGCTGCATGTAAAGACCTTCCTTGACGGCAATGGCGACGGGGTCGGTGATTTCCAGGGCCTGATCAGGAAGCTCGACTACCTGGCTGACCTTGGCGTAACTGCCGTATGGCTGCTGCCTTTTTACCCGTCTCCGCTCAAGGACGACGGCTACGACATAGCCGATTATCTGAGCATCAACCCTGACTACGGCTCCCTCAAGGACTTCAGGGTTTTCCTCAGGGAGGCTCACAGGCGCAATATCAGGGTGATCACCGAGCTTGTGATGAACCACACCTCTGACCAGCATCCCTGGTTTCAGAGGGCGCGCAGGGCCAGGGCAGGCTCGAAGCACCGGGATTTCTATGTCTGGAGCGATTCGCCCGAAAAATACCGGGACACCCGCATCATCTTTCTCGATTTCGAGCCCTCCAACTGGACATGGGATCCTGTTGCAAAGGCCTACTACTGGCACCGCTTCTATTCGCATCAGCCGGACCTGAATTTCGAAAACCCGGCAGTAAGTACCGCCATGTTCCGCGCCATAGATTTCTGGTTCGAGATGGGCGTTGACGGCGTAAGGCTCGACGCCGTGCCCTATCTGTACGAACGCGAAGGAACAAACTGCGAGAACCTGCAGGAAACTCATGCATTTCTTAAGGATCTGCGCGCGCACGTTGACCGCAAATTCAGCAACCGCATGCTCCTTGCAGAGGCCAACCAGTGGCCTGAGGACGCGGTTGCATACTTCGGCGACGGAGACGAATGCCACATGGCCTTTAATTTTCCTGTCATGCCGAGGATATTCATGGGGCTCCAGATGGAGGACCGCTTTCCTATAGTGGACATTCTGGGGCAGACGCCCAGGATACCGGAGTCCTGTCAATGGGCCATGTTCCTCAGAAACCATGATGAGCTTACGCTCGAGATGGTTACTGACGAAGAACGGGACTATATGTATAAGGTATATGCGCGAGATCCAAAGGCAAGGATCAATATGGGCATCCGCCGCAGGCTCGCGCCCCTGGTCGGAAACAGCCGGAGGAAGATAGAACTGCTCAATATCATCCTGCTTTCCCTGCCCGGCACGCCGGTCATATATTACGGCGACGAGATCGGCATGGGCGACAACTACTATCTTGGAGACAGAAACGGCGTCCGCACGCCGATGCAGTGGATCTCTGACAGGAATGCCGGGTTCTCTCAGGCCAATCCCCAGAAGCTCTATCTGCCGGTGATCATAGACCCTGAATACCACTTTGAGGCCTTAAACGTAGAGAATCAGGACAGCAACCCCTCCTCTCTGCTTTGGTGGATGAAGCGGGTCATAGCAATGCGCAAAAGGTTCAGGGCATTCGGCAGCGGCGATATCGAATTCGTCCCGACCGACAATGCAAAGGTCCTTGCCTTTACGCGCACCTGCGAGGACGAGACCATACTCGTGGTGATAAACCTGTCACGCTTCTCACAGGTGGTGGAACTCGATCTTTCCAGATACAGAGGCTATATGACTGAGGAGATATTCGGCCAGAACGCCTTCCCGCCCATAAAGGATGCCCCTTATGTGCTTACACTGGGGTTCTATGACTATTTCTGGTTCTCCCTAAGGAAAGAGGAGGAGCCCGCAGACGCCATAAGCATGCTCCGCCTGATACCGCAGCTCAAGGCGGTCAGCCGCTGGGATCAGGTCTTTGATGAAAAGATGAAGGCCCGCATCGAGGCGGATATCCTGCCTGCGTACCTTGCCGGCTGCCGCTGGTTCGGCGCAAAAGGCAGAAAGATCCGTGAGGTGACCATTCTTGAGGCGATTGCCCTGGGCATGTACGCCACTACAGGAAGGCTGCTTATATTAAAGGTGCGTTACATAGAAGGGGCCTCAGATCTGTATCTCCTGCCGCTTGCCTTTTCTACAGGAGAGGCTGCAGACAGGCTGATCGAAGAATCGCCCCAGGCGATACTGGCTGCAATACGCATAGGCGAGACAGACGGCATTCTGCATGATGCAGTGCATAGCGAGGCCTTCAGGACAAAGATCATCGAGATGATCGCGCGCAGAAGCAGCATAAAGGGATTGACAGGCAGGCCCGGAAAGGGCCTGAAGCCTTCGCAGCTGCTCGAGGCTGCAGGGTCAAAGTCCCAGGTCCTGCGCGCAGAGCAGAGCAACACATCCCTGCTTTACGGCGCTGATCTGATCTTCAAGCTCTACCGGCGCATCGAAGAAGGAATACACCCTGATGCAGAGATTATGCGCTTCTTTGCAGAAGAGACCAGATTCACCAATGTGCCGGGCTTTGCAGGGGAGATCGAATACAGGCAGCGAAGCGGCCCCCAGATCTGCATCGGCCAGCTCCAGGGCTTCATCCAGAACCAGGGCAATGCATGGAGCCTCACCCTTGATGTGCTGAGCCATTATTTCGAGCGCGTACTTTCCGGCGGGCCGGAATCCCGGGAGCTTCCGGACTGTCCTTCTTCCCTGTTCGAGATTGACTTTCCGACACTGCCGCAAGGCCTGCCGGATTTGATAGGCGGCTTTTATCTCGAGATGGTCTCGCTTCTTGGCACAAGGACTGCCGGGATGCATGCTGCCCTTGCCTCAACAGAGGAGAACCCTGCCTTTGCGCCTGAGCCGTTTACGATGCTTTATCAGCGTTCAGTGTACCAGTCCATGCGCAATCTGACGATACGGACGCTTCAGCTTCTGAGGTCAAACATGAAGAAGCTGCCGAAAGAGCTTCGCAGGGAGGCAGATGAGGTGCTTGCCGCTGAAAAGCGGATCCTTGACTGTTTCCGGAGCATTGCAGAGAAGAAATTCTCGGCAACAAAGATCCGCTACCACGGTGACTATCACCTGGGCCAGGTCCTGTATACAGGCAATGATTTCGTTATCATAGATTTCGAGGGCGAACCTGCCAGGCCTCTTACAGAGCGGAGGCTTAAGCGCTCGCCGATAAGGGATATCGCAGGCATGATAAGATCCTTTCATTACGCAACGTATCATATGCTTCTGAAGCAGTCCTCACTGCGCAGCGATGATATTGCGCTTCTTGAGCCATGGACTTCAGTCTGGCACAGGGCTGTAAGCGGCATATTCCTGAACTCTTATCTGAGGGCTGCAGGCAATGCATCGTTTGTGCCCCAGAGCAGGGCAGAACTTGAGACCATGCTCAGGGTCTTCCTGCTCGAAAAGGCGGTGTATGAGCTGGGCTATGAGATCAACAACCGTCCTGACTGGGTGATGATACCGCTTAGGGGTATCTCCGGGATCATGGACAGCATAAAACGGTAAAGGGGGCGCCATGAAGAAAAAGGCCGTGCAGCACGATACAAGCAGATTCACAGAGCATGACATATACCTTTTCCGGGAGGGCTCACACTTCAGACTCCATCAAAAGTTAGGCTCACATCCGACGTCAGCCGGCAGGACGCAGGGCACGCAGTTTGGCGTCTGGGCGCCGAATGCGAGGGCCGTCTCTGTGATCGGCGAATTTAATGGATGGGACAGGAATGCTCACCCGCTTCAGCCGCGCAGGGACGATTCCGGGATATGGGAGGGCTTCATTGCCGGAGTGGGTGCAGGAGCGGCGTATAAATATCATATAGTCTCCAGCCACGGCAGCTTTGCTGCAGACAAGGGCGACCCGTATGCCCTGCAGTGGCAGATGCCGCCTGCAACCGCCTCGATCGTTACTGATATCGGCTATGAATGGTCAGATGCCGAATGGATGCAGACGCGCAGGACAAGAAACTCGCTCAATGCGCCGATCTCGATCTACGAGATGCATGGCGGATCATGGCGGCGCGTGCCTGAGGAGAATAACCGCTCTCTTTCGTACAGGGAACTGGCAGAATCCCTGCCTGATTACCTTGCAGAAATGGGATTTACGCATGTCGAGTTCACGCCTGTGATGGAACACCCCTTTTTCGGTTCATGGGGGTACCAGACTACAGGGTATTTTGCCCCGAGCAGCCGCTACGGCACACCGCAGGACTTCATGTATCTTGTGGACTGTCTGCACCAAAAGAATATCGGCGTGATCCTCGACTGGGTGCCGTCGCACTTCCCTGATGACGAGCACGGCCTGATCTATTTTGACGGCACACATCTGTATGAACATGCAGACCCGCGCAAGGGTTTTCATCCGGACTGGAACAGCTATATCTTCAACTACGGCCGGAGCGAGGTCTCTGCCTTTCTGATCAGCAGCGCCATCTTCTGGCTCGAGGCGTACCACATTGACGGCCTCAGGATAGATGCGGTTGCCTCGATGCTCTACCTCGATTACGGCAGGAAAGAGGGGCAGTGGATCCCCAACCAGTATGGCGGCAAGGAAAATATCGAGGCTGTGCAGTTTCTCCGCCGCCTAAACGAAGAAATATACCGGTCGTTTCCTGACGTGCAGACGATCGCAGAGGAGTCCACGGCATGGCCGATGGTGTCGAGGCCTCTCTATCTGGGCGGCCTCGGATTCGGGATGAAATGGAACATGGGCTGGATGCATGACACGCTCAGTTATTTTTCGAAAGACCCGATCCACAGGAAACACCATCATGGCCAGCTCACATTCAGCCTGCTTTATGCCTTTTCAGAGAACTTTCTGCTTTCGCTTTCGCATGATGAGGTCGTATACGGCAAGGGTTCGCTTTTGGGCAAGATGCCGGGGGACGACTGGCAGAGGTTTGCCAACCTGAGGCTGCTGTTTGGATATTACTTCGCCCATCCGGGCAAGAAGCTCCTCTTTATGGGCGGCGAGTTCGGACAGCAGCAGGAATGGGCGCATGACAGAAGCCTCGACTGGCACCTGCTGGATCACCCTTCCCATCAGGGCATACAGAGATGGCTCAGGCATCTGCATATACTGTACCGCGGGGAGCCTGCCATGTACGAGCGGGACTTTGACGGCAGCGGCTTTGAATGGATAGACTGCAGCGACTGGGAGCAGAGCATAGTCAGCTTCCTAAGGAAGGGCTCTGCCGGGCCGCCCCTGCTTTTCGTCTGCAACTTCACGCCGCAGCCGAGGGCCAACTACCGCGTAGGCGTCCCATTTGGCGGGTTCTGGAGTGAGGTCTTAAACAGCGATGCAAAGGAATACGGCGGAAGCGGTCAGGGCAATATGGGCGGCGCTGAGGCCACCCCTGTCCCCTGCCACGGCAGGTATCATTCCCTTTCGCTTGTGATTCCGCCCCTTTCGATCATGGCCTTCAGAAAGGGATGAAGATGCAGGGCCTGTCACATCTGCCGAAGGATAGCTCGTGCTTATGAAGGAAAAGGCGCTGAATCCGGCCTCTATACCCGATTCTGTCGGCGCTGCTGATATAGTGGTCGGCATTACTAACTGCAGCAGCCTGCAGTCAGCCTCAGGCCTGATCCATGCAGCCCTGGGCGGACTGAGACAGGCTGCGGCCGGGGCAAGGGCGCTGATCATGGTCGTGGACCCAGGCGCTGATGATGCAATGGCAGAGGCTGTCAGGGATGTTCAGACAGGCGACCCCAACCTGACGGTCATCTATCATGCAGCAGCCCCTGCATTCAGGCATGCTGTTGCATATCACGGGATTGAAGGCAGGGAAACAGGGCTTAGGATCATCCTTGAGGCCTCGCAGCAGCTCAACAGCAGGGCCTGCGTGCTTCTGTCCGGAGACATCAGCGCAGTCCCTTCTGAGTGGTTTGTCCGTATGCTGGGGCCGCTGCTTGATGGGGGGTATGATTACGTAGCCCCTGTATATCAGCGGCAGAGGTATGAGGGCGCGCTGTCACAGACAATGCTCAATCCCCTTATGCAGTCCCTGTACGGCAGGGCCCTGCTTCAGCCGCTCGTTCAGGAGGCGGCCTTTTCCCAGGCCGTAGTCAAAGACCTGCTTCAGGACCGGTTCTGGCAGTCTAAAGACCTCTGGCCTGCTCTGGATCTCTGGAGGGCAACTGCCCTTGTGGCAGGGGGCCGCAGGCCATGCCAGACTGTAATCGGCCCTGTGGCGAGGCAGCGCGGACTGCAGTCCGCCGGTGTGACTGATATGCTTGTTCAGCTTGCAGGCGGCGCCTTCAGCATGATGGATATGTACGGCAATGCCTGGAAGAGGAGCAATCCGTCAGAGATCCCGATCATGGGGGAGTATCTGGATCTGAATCCGGATACAGCCCAAACGAGGCCTGATCAGATGATCGAACGGTTCCGGCTTGGGGTGAAGGAATTCATGAAGCTCTGGAGCCTTTTCATCACAAAAGAGGTCAGGACATTTCTTCATAGGGAGGCGTTGAAGCCCAATGCGCAGATCAATATTCCTGATGAGGTCTGGGCCGAGATCGTCCTCAGCTTTGCCCTTGCATACCACAAAAATATCATGAACCGGCAGCACCTCCTGCAGACGCTCACGCCCCTGTACCTCGGCAAGACTGCATCGTTTATAAAGGAGACGGTCAATCTTGGGCATCAGGATTTCATGGCAGCGTCAGAGCGAATGACAGGTGCATATGCCCGGATGAAATATTTTCTTAAGGTGAACTGGACCGACTGAGCCCAGGCCCTGCCATAAATGGCGCACTGCTTATGAGCCCTTTGTTTGTTCGGTTTTTTCCGTAACTCCCCCCAACCCCCTCTTAGTTTAAGGGAGAGTCCTGAGCTGTGAGCTTGTCGAACAGTCAAAGGGCAGGGGCGTTGGTTAAATACATGTCTCCCCTGTCTTCTTGGGGTCTTGGGCCATGCCCTCCAATTGAAACTTAATCTCAATATCAGCTATACTCAGCATGTGGAAAGCAGGATATTTCAGGATTTTCTTGCAGGCCGCGGCCTGAAACTGACAAAGGAGCGCATGGCAGTTGTGGGCCAGATATACTCCACTCAGGGCCATTTTGAGCCTGAGCACCTCTACTTCAGGATCAGGGGCTCAGGCATCAAGGCCTCCCGCGCATCAGTATACAGGACTCTGAACCTGCTTGTAGAGTGCGGCCTGATCGAGCGTATTTCGCGCTCGGACAAGGGCAATGTCTATGAACTCACCTTCGGCAGCAGGCATCATGACCATATGGTCTGCAGAGACTGCGGCGAGGTGATCGAGTTTTATTCCGAAGACCTCGAGAAGATCCAGAGGGATATCTGCAGAAAATTCAGTTTTGAAGGCACAAGCCATACACTCGAGATAAGGGGTCAGTGCAGAAGATGCAGAAAAAAAAGGCAGTAAACGAAAACAGGCATTCCTACAGCAGGCTCGTACTGGCCGGAAACCCCAATGTCGGCAAGAGCGTCCTGTTTGGGCTGCTGACAGGCAAATACGTGACAGTATCGAACTATCCCGGCACAACAGTCGAGGTGGCATCAGGCAACCTCGAGATCAACAATGAAAAGTTCCTGCTTATTGATTCCCCAGGCGTGAACAGCTTCACGCCGATGAGCGAAGATGAGCAGGTGACGAGGGATATCCTCCTTGCCGAGCGATCCAGCAATGTCCTGCTCGTTGCAGACTCAAAAAACCTCAAGCGCGCGCTGATGCTCCTTGTACAGCTAACAGAGATGGAGCTTCCCTGCATCCTGGTGCTTAATATGGAGGATGAGGCAAAGGCCCGGGGCATTGATATAGACTACCGCAGACTTGAGGAGATCCTGGGCATAAAGGTGATAGGCACAGTGGCCCCGCAGAGAAAGGGCATAGGCAGGCTCAGGGACTCTATCCTGATGCCGCAGAAGGCCATGCTCTCTGCAGATTACGGCAGTGTGATCGAGGAGGCGGTAAGCGCCATATCAGGGCTTCTGCCTGAGGCGCATATCTCTGGACGGGCGCTCAGTCTCATGATCCTGGCAGGAGACGAAAGCCTCAAGACCTGGTGCGTTGCCCATATGGAGCCGGCAACGATAGAGAAGATCGAGGATATAAGATATGAGGCCCAGACAAAGTCAAAGGAGCCGCTCTCTGCTGTCATCTCCCGCGCAAGGATCAAGGCTGCCGAGGAGGTGGTCAGCGCTGTGCAGACCCAGTATGAGCCCGAGGCAGGCCATATAGCCCGTTGGCTCGGCAGATGGACCATGCATCCTTTTGTGGGGCTCCTGTTCGTGCTTTTTTCCCTGTACTGCTTTTATCAGTTCGTAGGCAATTTCGGCGCAGGCATACTCGTGGATTTTTTCCAGAGCGTCATATTTGAGGAGTATCTCAATCCTGCTGTCGAGGTTGCTGTCAAGGCAGTCGTGCCTTCTGCCTTTGTGCAGGACTTCTTTGTGGGCGAATACGGCCTCTTCACCATGGCCCTCACCTATGCAGTTGCGATCATCCTGCCGATCACGGCAACCTTCTTTATAGCCTTTGGCCTGCTTGAAGACAGCGGTTACCTGCCCCGCATCGCTGTGCTTACAAATGGCCTCTTCTCGAGGATCGGCCTGAACGGCAAGGCAGTGCTGCCTATGGTTTTGGGGCTTGGCTGCGGCACAATGGCGACCATGACGACGCGCATACTCGAGACAAAGCGGGAGCGGCTGATAGCCACCTTTCTGATTGCGCTTGCGATCCCCTGCTCTGCCCAGCTCGGCGTGATCCTGGGCATGCTCGGGCCCTATCCGATAAGGGTATTTCTCTGGTGGGCAGGCACACTGCTCTTTGTGATCCTCCTTGCAGGCACCATAACATCAAAGGTGCTGCCCGGAGGCAAGGCAGACTTTTTCCTGGAGCTTCCTCCCATGCGCCTGCCCCGTATCGGAAACATCGTGATGAAGACCATAGGCAGGATAGAATGGTATCTCAAAGAGGCAGTGCCGCTATTCATCCTGGGCACCTGCATCCTGTTTGTGCTGGACAAGACGCATCTGCTTGCATGGGTAGAGGAGGCTGCATCGCCTGTTGTGGTGAGGCTGCTTGGGCTGCCCCAGGAGGCGACAGCCGCCTTCATCCTTGGGTTTCTGAGGCGGGACTATGGCGCGGCAGGACTCTTTGAGCTTTCCAAACAGGGGATGCTGAACGAAGAGCAGGTGATCGTAAGCATCATAACCCTGACTCTATTTGTCCCATGCCTTGCCAGCTTCTTTATGATCATCAAGGAGCGGGGACTAAGGACTGCGCTTGTGATGTTCGGGGTTATTACAGTCTTTGCCCTCGTGGTAGGCGGAAGCGTCAAGTTCATCCTTCAGCTCGTCTGAGGGGCATTTCCGACTGATACCCGGCTGCAAGGTTTGTATCATCTGCTTCCTGCAGGTTAGCCCGCCTCCCCGCATTTTTTTCTTTACAAATCCGGTTCTTCTTCATTAGAATTACGCACGGAGGGGATATGAAGCCCAATCCCCACCTTAATCGGGACATGAAAAACAACTCATCCATAACAGCAGATTTGTTTGGCAGGACTGCCCTGACAGTATCCGGCGGACTGACTGCAGAATCGCCAGGCGTTATCACTACAGCTATTTCAATGAGGGTGACATGATGAACAGGTTAACTAAATCATCATTGCCTCC
This sequence comes from uncultured Nitrospiraceae bacterium, assembly GCA_964446125.1. Classification (GTDB taxonomy): domain Bacteria; phylum Nitrospirota; class Thermodesulfovibrionia; order Thermodesulfovibrionales; family UBA6898; genus UBA6898. The sequence goes on from CAYUNK010000040.1 coordinate 21,188, forward strand.
GAAAGGATGTATAGTTAGATGCAACATGAAATACCTGACCCCATTGGGATCCCTGCAAGATACTCGAACAGACCGCTTCGAACAGACTTCCCCTGCGGGGAGCCGTTCAGCGCCGCATTAAGTGAGGAATAAATGGAAGAGGGACAAACGGCATTAATTGCTGCATTGGTTGCTGCTGCCATAGCATTTGTGACCAATATTATTTCAACGCGAAGCACTATGAAAATTGCTAGGATTAATTCTGATAAATGTTGACGGATGAGAAAAAGAATAACTAAAAAATGTGATAACTCACTTCCGGATACCTGGGATTCCCCGTTTGATATCCGGTAAAGGTGGGATATTTCAAGCGAGAATTGACAGAGCAACCAACAGTCCTGTTCCCTGTTCCTGCGAAGCAGGGGCTGTCGGGTTTTTCCTCCATCCTATACCTCAAAATCATATACCAATGAGTAAAGAAGAAGGCTGTTTTTCCGTCGGCGCGCCGTCAAGGTTCGCTTGAAAAAATTTTTCTTGAAATGCCCGCGCCACCCCGCTATTATAGGGCAATCAGGAGGTGAGTGCAATGGCAAATTTTCTACCCGCAGCGACCGATCAGTCTTTTCTCCCATTTCAGTTTGAGGGCATGAGGCTTCAGGAGGCCTGCTTTATAAACGGCGAGCCCTATTTTACGCCGAAAACTATCGGTGAGTTTCTTGAGTATTCTCAACCTGAAAAGGCGATAGCAAAAATAATAGAACGCCATATTTATATTAAACCCTACTTGAAAAACATTCAGATCATGGAACGAGATTATCGAGTTGTAAATTTTGTGGGTTTACAACTTATTATTCTGAATTCTGAGAGGCCGAACGCGAGGAGATTTATGCTTGCAGTCGCTAATTTCATGAAAAAGAACAACGCAGGCAACTTAATCTGGAAGCCAATGAGCAGAGAATCAGCCTTGAAACAGATTGTGAGTCACCCGGCCGGTAAAGAACGCGCACAACTCGTTAAAGACCTGGCGGATCGTGAAGGGAAAAGCAAGCAGCAGGTCTATAGATGGATCGAGAAGTTCGGCGGCATCAAGACCAGCAAAGGAACAATCAGGAAGAAACGCTGGCTCAGAGCGGCTTAAGTTACATTGTAAATATAATATTGTAAAGGCGTTGAAGGTCCTTTTTGCTGAGATCACGAATAGAATCCTTCTTGAAGCGTTCAAATATATAGCCATCGAGAGCTTCTTTTGTCCAGCCCAACTGATTCCTGGCCCGCGCAAAAACAGCAGCCTGTGTCTGTTTCCGCCATTCGTCTTCATCTGTTCGCTTCATACCCCTTCTTACCCGTCCAATCCACTGCATTAAATAAAGTTCGGCAGCGTCAAAATGATCGCGCTTGATCTCTCTATAATATGTAACGCCCATCTTCCTGTTTAATGCATTCCAGATAGCGCCGAAAGTCTTGGGCTTCTTCTTCGTCTTCTGTTCGTATTCAACGACTTTATTCACTAATTCTTTGAGCCTGTTGGCTTGCTCCCCGGTGATATCGTCTGGTCCTGGCACATAATGATTTACCCTTTTGACCGTTGTATTAATATATTGATCCCGTCCGGCGATATTGCTATGACTGACGACTATATGAAGTTTAGGTGAATCATTTTTTACAAGCTCGTCCAGTTTAATCCCAGCCAAGTCTGCAATCTTAAGAAGATCATCAACTCCGGCCAACGTGCTGCCAGACAGATAACGCTGAATTGTGCTTTTCGGGATATTCAGAGCGCTTGCTAACCCTTCTTGCGTCAGTTCCAACTCCTGCATCAGCCGTCTTAGCACGCTTGATATTCTCTCTTTAAGCACAACAATACTCCTTAAATGGGCTTACGCTAAAAAAGACTTGACAAAACCCATTTATGGGTTTATTCTTTCTGTAGTTCATCAATAATCCTTGACACAGAAAGGAAAAAAAGAGATGTTTCTGGGACACCAAATCTATGAAGACCTGAAAAATCTTATCGGAGCAGAGGCTACAAGAACGCTGGCAGAGCGATTTAATCGTTTCCATCTCTATCTGCCAAAGCCCATATCGGGGCCATCGGTTAAGGGGACAGTCAGACTTAAATACAGGGTTGACCCTTCCGGAATCTTCTCCTGGAGCGGCAACACCTTTGTGCGCCAATTTTTCGGGACAATGGCGCCAACTCTCGAAGAGCTGAAAGAGACATTAGAAGCAGAATTCCCAGGGTGGAACATTGAGTTACTGCCTGAGTAATTCATTCTTTGCCTCTTCGATCCACTTGACCAACAGGTCCACCTGCTCGGGGTGCAGACTTATGAAAGCTCTGTATTCTTTCGGGTCAACTGCCTGGTCTCCCAAAAGAACGACCTCTCCATTTTCAGTTTTAACCGTAATCCTGTGCATCGTTTTAATCACCGGAGGCCTCCATTGTTAACGCCTAACCAGATCAGGGCGCGGCTGCTGGACGCTGACCTTTCGGTCAACGAAGTCGCCCTGCGGATCGGCGTGAGCCCGTCCACAGTCAGCGGCATCATCGGTAAACACCGGGTCAGCAGGCGCGTGAGGGACGAAATAGCTCGGCTCATAGGCATGACATATAAAGATGTATGGGAAAACCACCACAGCAAGGCGGCATAGGAGGAGATATGTTTCTGAATCATCAGAGGTATGAAGAAATGAAGAACCTTGTGGGAGAAGAGGCGACCATGCTGCTGGCGCAGCGCTACGGCGGACAGTATATATATTTCCCGAAGCTTGAAAAGGACGGCTTCACAAAAGGCCCGCGCCTGGACAATGGCCTGCAGTGCCGGGAAGTGCGCTCGTTGATATGCAGGCTGCGGCGTGACGGACAGTCTGGAACATCCATCGTGGCTGCGATAGAGGCAGCGTGGCCCGAGGACCGCAGCAAATGGGTCTCCAAGTCCGCGCTTTCCCGCTTCATGATCCGCGTCAGAAAGGGTTATATGCGGGAGTTCGGCATTGACGACATGTTCAGGGAAATCAATGGATAAGACAGTAACCGCAAACACAGCCTTCACCTCCGTCAAATCTGCCTTGATTATATATTTTTTTGCCTGGGGGAGCAATGACTAAGAAAAATATTAATAATGTCCCCGCCATAGAAATAAGACGACTTTTGAAATTG
>CAYUNK010000041.1:0-23379 GCA_964446125.1 uncultured Nitrospiraceae bacterium
GAATGCTTGCCCGCATCGCAAAGCACACAGGACTGAAGCCGGATGATCTTTAATCATAGTTGCCGGCTAATATTTTGTTTTAGCTTTCACTCACGCAAACCTGTAATTATCCGCAATCCAAAGAGGCAGAGGCAAAATCTGAGCCTTTCCTCTGATATTCAATACATTTTGAAGCCTGCTCATTTCGAGGAGTTGTCGCTGAACTATTCACGTCTGCATAGAGACTGGACATGCTGCTTTCCATATGAAAGTGAAGGCTGGTAATTGCATCAATAGGAGCTTTCAACACAAATGACAGCTATGGCGAATAAAGGATGTTTGACATCGTTTTGCTGACTATGGTTAAATAATCTCGCTTTAAGATAGCCCTGTGAGGCTAAAAAGCAGAAGGAGTCAGCGTGAGCTGCGTTTCCAACAACAAAACCCTCATCTCCGTCACAAGAAACCCTCAGGCAACTATTTCCCATTTTCTGTCGCATATTTTCACTTTTCACCCTTCACCTTTCACTTTTCACGAGGTTCCCCATGTCTAAGGAACTGCTCGACAAAAAAGATATTGAACGTGCCATTACCCGCATGGCCCATGAGATCATAGAAAAGAACAAGGGCGTCAAGTCCATCTGTCTTGTAGGAATACAGCGCGGCGGAGTGCACATAGCGCACCGCCTCAGCGCCAAACTGAAGGAGATCGAAGGAACTGATCTGCCTGTCGGCACACTTGACATAGCCCTGTACCGCGATGACCTGAATGTCAGGACAGAGCAGCCCGTAGTCCGCAGGACCCAGGTGCCCTGCGAGATCAATGACCAAAAGATTGTGCTTATTGACGATGTGCTCTTTACCGGCAGATCCATCCGCGCTGCCATGGACGCGATCATGGACCTCGGCAGGCCTTCTGCCATACAGCTCGCCGTGCTTGTTGACAGAGGCCACAGGGAACTTCCCATCAAGGCCGATTATGTCGGCAAGAACATCCCGACCTCTATGAACGAAACAGTAAAGGTCGAGTTGACCGAAGACAGTGAAGTAGACAGGGTGGTGCTCACATGACCCTCAGATCCAAAGACCTTATAAGCATCAAGGATATCAGCCCTGGGGAGATCGAACATATCCTTGAGACCGCAGCAGGGTTCAAGGATGTTTTGGGCAGGGACATAAAAAAGGTGCCCGCCCTCAGGGGCAAGACAACCGTAAACCTCTTTTATGAGCCCTCCACCCGGACGCGGACTTCCTTTGAGGTTGCCGCAAAAAGGCTCAGCACTGATGTTATAAATATAGCAACCTCGACAAGCAGTGTCGTAAAGGGAGAAACACTGCTCGATACGGCAAAGACCGTATTGGCCCTTGGAGCCGACATTGTGGTGATCCGGCATGGCTGCTCAGGCTCGCCGCATTTCCTTGCAAAAAACATAGATGCCTCAGTAGTCAATGCAGGCGACGGCACAAATGAGCATCCAACGCAGGCGCTTCTTGATATGTTCACCATAAAAGAGCATAAAGGCAGGATCAATGGTCTTGAGGTGGCGATAGTCGGAGATGTTCTGCACAGCCGGGTCGCAAAATCCGATATATATGCCCTGACAAAGCTCGGCGCAAGGGTGAGGCTTATCGGCCCGCCGACCCTTGTGCCGGACTGTCTGAAGGACCTCGGCGTAAGCGTCCACTACGATATGAATTCAGGGCTCGACGGCGCTGATGTGATCATGATGCTAAGGATACAGCTTGAGCGGCAGGACACAGGGTTTTTCCCCTCAACCCATGAATATTTCAGGAACTGGGGACTTACTTCTGCAAGGGTCTCCCTGGCAAAAGATGACGCCATCATCATGCATCCGGGCCCAATGAACCGCGGCATAGAGATAGCGTCAGAGGTTGCCGACAGCAGCCGTTCGGTAATCCTTGATCAGGTGACAAACGGCATAGCAGTGCGCATGGCAGTGCTCTATCTGGTCTCCGGGGTGAAGGCATGAAGATATTGATAAGAAACGGGCATATTGTAGACCCTGCACAGAATATGGATCAGGTCGGTGATATTGTGATTGAAGACCGAAAGATACGTGAGGTTCGCACGGAACCAACAAAGGGCAGGGGGCATCAGGCAAAGAGAAACTGCGAACCGCAACTGGCCGGATTCGATGAAATCATGGATGCCACAGGCATGCTGGTCCTGCCGGGACTTGTGGATATGCATGTGCACCTCAGAGAACCTGGGTTCGAGTATAAAGAGACCATAAAGACCGGCACTGAGGCGGCAGTCAGGGGTGGGGTAACATCAGTCTGCTGCATGCCGAACACGAACCCGGTAAACGATAACCCCGGCATTACCGAATTCATCTTAAGGAAGGCTATACAGGAAGGCTCCTGCACGGTCCTGCCTGTCGGCGCAATCACCAAGGGCCAGAAGGGCGAGGAACTTGCAGAACTCGGCATGATGCATGATGCCGGATGCGTTGCCTTCTCTGATGACGGCAGGCCGGTCATGAACCCCCTCCTTATGCGAAGGGCGCTTGAGTATTCCCGAATCCGTAAGACGCTTATAATATCCCATGCCGAGGATATTCATTTGGCGGCAGGCGGAGTAATGAACGAGGGCCTTTTTTCGATAACCCTTGGGCTTAAGGGAATTCCGGCACAGGCTGAGGAGATCATGATCAGCCGGGATATTTCCCTTGCAGAATTAACCGGCGGAAGGCTCCATTTAGCTCATGTCTCGACAGCAGGATCAGTACAACTCGTAAGGCAGGCAAAGAAGCGCGGCATTGCCGACATAACCGCAGAGACATGTCCCCACTATTTCTCCATCACTGAGCAGGCTGTCCTCGGATACAACGGCAATGCAAAGGTGAACCCTCCTCTTCGCAGGCAGAGAGACCTTGAGGCGATCAGCGAGGGACTGTTTGACGGTACTATAGATGTCATAGCAACAGATCATGCGCCGCATCACAGAGATGAGAAATCCGGAGAATTCGATAATGCGCCATCAGGCATTTCAGGTCTTGAGACAGTTGTCGGCCTGAGCATGAGGCTGGTTGAAAAGAATCTGCTCAACCTGGGGCGGCTGGTCGAAAAAATGTCCACTGCGCCTGCGAAAATCCTAGGCATTGCAGAAAGAAAGGGGTCTCTCAGACCTGGGGCTGATGCAGATCTTGTTATCATAAGTACAAATAAAGAATATCAAGTCAGTGGAGCTGACTTCAGGTCAAAGGGGAAGAACACCCCCTTTGAAGGCTGGACTCTGAAAGCAGGACCTGCGGTCACCATTGCAAAGGGAAGGATATACAGATGGGAGTGAAAACACTGCTGGTACTTGCAGACGGCACGGTCTTTGAAGGAAAAAGCCTCGGCGCAGAAGGAGAGACGATCGGCGAGGTGGTATTCAACACCTCAATGACAGGGTATCAGGAGATCCTGACCGATCCATCTTACAAGGGGCAGATCGTCACCATGACTTATACGCAGATGGGCAATTACGGGGTGAATGATGAGGATATCGAATCCTCAGGCAGCATTAAGGCAGAAGGCCTTATCGTGAAAGAGGCCTGCGAATACCCCTCAAACTGGCGTTCAAAGATGAGCCTGTCTGAATATATGAAAAAGTCCGGCATCGTCGGCATACAGGCCATTGACACGAGGGCCCTTACGCGCCATCTGCGGAACCATGGCGCTCAGATGGGCATCATCTCAACAGACGACCTCAACCCGCGCAGGCTTCTTGAGAAGGTCAAGGCCCATCCCGGCATCTCTGCCTTTGACTATGTAAAGGAAGTCTCGACAAGGATGCCCTATGAATGGAAAGAAGGCTGCTGGAAATGGCAATGCACAAAAGGGCTTGCAGAATCGGGCCTGGGGCTGAGTATGACTGAAAAGACTGCTGCGAATCCGATGGCGCCTAAACCCTACCATATGGTGGTGTACGACTTTGGCGTAAAAATGAATATTCTGAGGAATCTGGCCGACGCAGGCTTCAGCCTGAGTGTTGTCCCTGCAGAGACTCCTTCGGAGGCGGTTATCGAGATGCAGCCGGACGCACTGCTTCTGAGCAACGGCCCGGGCGACCCTGAACGCATAACCTACGGCATCGAAAACGCCAGAAGGCTTATCGGCAAACTCCCTGTCTTCGGTATATGCCTTGGCCACCAGATCCTCGGGCTGGCCATGGGAGGGCGGACCTATAAATTGAAGTTCGGCCATCACGGCGGCAACCATCCGGTCAAGGACCTTGCAACAGGAAAGGTAGAAATTACATCGCAGAACCACAACTACTGTGTTGACATCAGCAGCCTCAAGGGCAAGGTCGCACTTACACACCGCAACCTCTTTGATGGTTCTGAAGAAGGCATGCAGCATGTAGAGCTTCCGGTATTTTCTGTTCAGCACCACCCTGAGGCAGGACCCGGGCCGAATGATTCGGCGCATATATTCAGTCAGTTCCGGAGGATAATTGAACAGGGTGCTGCTTGATTGAAGAAGAGTCCAAAAGATACAGCCTGTCATCTGACGGCAGCCGGCTCGTCTTCAGGACAGCAAATTTTTCCGCAGACAAGGGAAGCGTACTGCATAGCGGCATATATAACAGGGAGCTTTCATCATGGCTTGCATCCTTTTCTGTTGCAGGTCTGGCATATTTTATCCTTGTTATGCGCTTTGGGAAGCAGACAGTATTTTACGCGATTGCCCTTCTGCTTTTTACAGGAGCCTTTGTTATTTTCAGGAAGTATATCTTCAGACAACGGTTCCTCGAAACTGTAATAGACCGGAAAGAGGCAGAGGCTGTATTGATCCGGCAGGGCATCCGGACAAAAGTGCTCGAGACGATCCCGCTTGCCGCAATTACGGGCATCCGGATAGATGCCGAAAAGACAGAGATAGAAAATCGTGACGGAGTAGATCTCGTCAGGAAGATATCGGCGCAGCACAATGCGGTAATACCCGGGTTTGGCGAAGAGGCGGTCTTTTACTCGCTCAGGCTCAGATGTTCCGACGGCACGGAAAGGACGATATTTACTGACAGGGATATGCAGGCTGTGATTGATGTGTATGACGAGATAAAGGAATTTCTGAAAATCTAATATATATCTGAGAGGTAATTGTGCCAAAGAGAGACGACATCAAGAAGATTCTGCTGATAGGTTCAGGGCCGATCATAATCGGACAGGCATGCGAGTTCGACTATTCCGGAACCCAGGCCTGCAAGGCCCTGCGCGATGAAGGCTACAGAGTCGTTCTTGTCAATTCCAACCCTGCCACGATCATGACAGACCCTGAGACTGCCGATGTGACCTACATCGAACCGCTCAGCGTCGAGGTCCTCGAAATGATCATAGAAAAGGAGCGGCCTGATGCTATCTTGCCGACCATGGGCGGCCAGACTGCGCTTAACCTCGCAGTGAAACTTTCAGAAGGAGGAATACTCGATAAATACAGGGTAGAACTGATCGGCGCAAAACTGCCTGCGATAAAAAAGGCTGAAGACAGGGAACTCTTCAAACAGGCAATGATAAAGATCGGCCTTGATCTCCCGAAGAGTGCGACCGTCTCAACGGTCCAGGAAGGTCTCGATGCAATAGACCAGATCGGTTTCCCTGCGATCCTGCGGCCTGCCTTCACACTGGGCGGCACCGGAGGCGGCATTGCATATAACATCGAGGAATATACCGAACTGCTCGACAAGGGGCTGAAGCTGAGCCCGGTAAGCCAGATCCTGGTAGAGGAGTCAGTGCTTGGATGGAAGGAATATGAACTCGAGGTGATGCGCGACACAAAAGACAACGTTGTTATCATCTGCTCCATAGAGAACTTTGATCCTATGGGTGTGCATACCGGCGATTCAATCACCGTAGCCCCGGCCCAGACATTGACGGACAAAGAGTATCAGCGCATGAGGGATGCCTCAATAGATATCATCCGGGAGATCGGCGTAGACACAGGAGGCTCGAACATCCAGTTTGCGATAGACCCTGACACCGGCCGCATGATCGTCATAGAGATGAATCCGAGGGTCTCCCGCAGCTCTGCGCTTGCATCCAAGGCAACAGGATTTCCGATTGCCAAGATAGCGGCGAAACTGGCAGTCGGACTCACCCTTGATGAGATCAGAAACGATATCACACGCGAGACACCGGCATCCTTTGAGCCGGCCATTGACTATGTAGTCACAAAATTCCCGCGCTTTGCCTTTGAAAAATTCCCTGAGGCCGACCCGCTTTTGACGACACAGATGAAGTCAGTGGGCGAGGCAATGTCAATAGGCAGGACCTTTAAGGAATCTCTCCAGAAGGCCCTCAGGAGCCTCGAAAACAGCAGCTACGGCCTGGAAGAGGTCCTGGGTGATTCTGAAAAGATCAGGAAAAAACTGAAGATCCCCAGCGCTGAACGCATGTGGTATGTAGCACAGGCGCTGCGCAGAGGCATGACTGTGGATGAAGTCCATGAGCATTCGAATATTGACCCATGGTTTCTGAACAACATGAGGGAGATCATCGAGATGGAAGAACGATTACGGGCGTCTGAAAGCAGGCCCTTAAGCCCTGAGATCCTCGATCAGCTGCTTCGCGAAGCCAAAGAATACGGTTTTTCCGACAGACGGCTCGCCACCCTCCTTGGGCTTACCGAGACGGAGATCAGAAATTTCAGAAGGCTCCATAACATCAGGCCTGTGTATAAGATGGTAGACACCTGCGCGGCAGAGTTCGCAGCCTATACGCCATATCTGTATTCGACATACGAACGACCATTTTACTCCTTAACAAACAATGGAAAGACAGGGAAAGACGAGCCACCGGTTTACGACTCCGAGGCCGCGCCTACAGACAACAAGAAGATTGTGATCCTCGGCTCCGGCCCAAACAGGATAGGGCAGGGCATAGAATTTGACTACTGCTGCGTGCATGCAGTTTATGCCCTGAGGGAATTAGGGTACGAGACGATCATGATCAACTGCAATCCCGAGACGGTAAGCACAGACTATGACACTGCTGACAGGCTCTATTTTGAGCCCCTTACGATAGAAGATGTCGTCAATATCATTGATGCAGAAAAACCGCTTGGGGTTATCGTTCAGTTCGGCGGTCAGACGCCGCTTAAGCTTGCCGTTCCCCTTGAAAAAGAGGGCATCAACATATTGGGGACCTCTCCTGATGCGATAGACAGGGCTGAGGACAGAAAACGCTTTAAGGCGCTTCTTCACAAGCTGAACCTGAGACAGCCGGAAAGTGATACGGTCATGTCTGTTGAAGAGGCAGTGGCAGCGGCAAAGATGATCGGGTATCCGGTGATGGTGAGGCCTTCGTATGTGCTTGGCGGCAGGGCAATGGAGATCGTCTATGACGAGGACTCGATCAGGAATTATATGGAGCGCACAGTAAAGGCATCTCCTGAGCATCCGATACTTGTTGATAAATATCTCGACGATGCCATAGAAGTGGATGTTGACGCCCTCTCTGACGGCAGGGATGTTATCATCGGCGGCGTCATGGAGCATATAGAGGAGGCAGGCATACATTCAGGCGATTCTGCCTGCTCCCTGCCGCCCTATTCTCTAAGCAGAGAGATCATTGATGAGATAAAGAGACAGTCAAGGGAGCTTGCCCTTGAGCTTGGCGTAGTCGGCCTTATGAATGTACAGTTCGCCGTCAAGAAGGAGGATATCTATATCCTTGAGGTGAATCCGCGCGGCTCAAGGACAGTGCCTTTTGTCTCAAAGACAACCGGTCTGCCCCTTGCCAAGATCGCTGCAAAGGTGATGACCGGCAGGACATTGCAGGAACTCGGCATCACCTCTGAAAAGACAATTAACTATGTTGCCGTAAAGGAGGCGGTCTTTCCCTTTGACAAGTTCCCGGGTGTTGACACCATCCTTGGCCCTGAGATGAAGTCAACCGGAGAGGTGATGGGAATAGACAATGACTTTGGACGGGCGTATGCAAAGGCCCAGGCAGCGAGCAAAAACATCCTTCCGCTGACCGGCAAGATCGTGATAAGCGTAAGGGACAGGGACAAACCCGGCATATGTGATCTGGTAAAGAGGCTCTATGCAGCAGGTTTTACTGTAATTGCCACAAAAGGCACAGCAGCGTTCCTCGGCGAAAAGGGCCACGATGTAGAGGTGATCCATAAGGTGACCGAAGGCAGGCCCCATATCGTTGATATCATCAAAAACAAAGAGGTTGTATTTGTAATAAATACTGTGAGCGGCTCGCAGGCGCAGAAGGACTCAATGGCGATCAGGCGGTCGGCGCTTCAGTACGGCGTGCCCTATACCACAACAGTGGCAGGGGCAAAGGCGGTCGTCACAGCAATCGAACAGCTCCAGAAAAAGAAGATCAATATCAGATCAATACAGGATTACCACCGGGATGCGTAGCTGAATAATCCGACTTTAATGACCGTCAAAACTTCTTCATATCCTCCACAAGCCCCTTGACCGCATCTGCGGACTTATTAAGAGCAGCCTGCTCATCACCGGTGAGTTTAATCTGGATGATCTCCTCAATACCGTTTTTGCCGAGTTTGACAGGCACACCGATAAAGAGGTCATGAATGCCATATTCGCCTTCCAGATAGGCTGCGCAGGGGAGTATTTTTTTCTTATCCTTCAGAATCGCTTCAGCCATCTCGACCGCTGCCGAGGCTGGAGCGTAATATGCGCTTCCGGTCTTGAGGAGGCTGACTATCTCTGCGCCGCCGCTTGCGGTTCTTTTTACCAGGGCATCTATCCGCTCCTGGGAAAGCAGCTCAGTGATCGGGATGCCGGCTACTGTGGAGTAGCGGGGCAGCGGCACCATGGTATCACCATGACCGCCCAGCACGAATGCATGGGTATTTTCTACTGAGACATCGAGCTCCATGGATATAAATGTCCTGAAGCGGGCAGAGTCCAGCACGCCGGCCATGCCGAGCACCCGGTTTTTCGGAAAGCCGCTCGCCTCGAATGCAACATGGCACATTGCATCAAGGGGATTGCTTACGATAATCAGAACCGCATCTGGCGAATATTTGACCACCTGTTCAATAACGCTCCTGATAATTCCGGCATTGGTCTTCAGGAGATCATCCCGGCTCATGCCCGGCTTGCGGGGGATGCCTGCAGTGATGATCACTATCTCTGAGCCTGCGGTTGCCTCATACCCATTGGTGCCGCTTAAGCGGGCATCATGCTTTTCTATCGGCGCAGCCTCGGCCAGATCAAGGGCCTTTCCCTGGGGAATTCCCTCTGCAATATCAACCAATACAACATCGCTCAACTCTTTTTCTGCAAGCCTCTGTGCGGTCGTTGCACCGACGTTGCCTGCACCGATTACGGTCACTTTTCTGTTCATCACAATCTCCTCATATAGTTGTTAATCATACGAATAAACCTTGTATTCCGTATCTGAGCCGAGGATAAGATCAACCTCTCCCTCAAGCTTCTCTCTTTTTTTATCGGCAAACCATCGCTGCCAGTCCTCTACTGACTTCCAGGTGCTGATGACCAGGAATTCAGACTGGTCGTTCACATTGCGCATGGTCTCCCCCGAAATATAGCCGGGCTGGCGCATTGCCATTGATCTCAGTTCAGTCAACATCGGAACCAGCGTCGGCAGAAGGGCCGCTTCCATGCCGCCTGCAAGGCGAGGCATTTTCCTTGTCATAAGAACACGTATAGACATTGTAATGCCTCCTGTAATCCCGGCAATATGATCTTACATGCTATCGCAGCAGCAAGGTAAAAGTATAATTCAGGTTCTGATCCTGAATCAATATGCTACCTCAACAGATCCTTAAGCGTCAGCAGCACGCCTGCAACAACTGCTGAGCCGATCACCCCTGAGACATTGGGGCCCATGGCGAACATCAGAAGCATGTTTTCCGGGTCAGACTCCATGCCCAGTTTATGGCTAACCCTCGCTGCCATAGGAACTGCCGAAACGCCTGCAGAGCCTATCAGGGGATTTATTTTGTCTTTTATGAAGAGGTTCATGCCCCGTGCCATAAGCACTCCGGAGGCAGTGCCGATGCTGAATGCAAAAATGCCGAGCACAAGTATGCCGAGTGTTTCGAGATTCAGGAAGCCGGCAGCCGAAAGCCGCGAACCAACGCCCAGGCCAAGGAGAATGGTAACAATATTGATCAGGGCATTCTGCGCAGTTTTGGAGAGCCGTTCAACCACGCCGCATTCCCGCATCAGGTTGCCGAACATAAAAAATCCGATAAGAGGAGCTGCCGAGGGAAGCAGGAGAAGGCATAAGCCAAGCACAGTGAGAGGAAAGACGATTCTTTCGAGTCTGCCGACATGACGCAGCTGGGTCATCCGAATCTTGCGCTCTTCACTCGTTGTCAGCGCCAGCATGATCGGCGGCTGTATAAGCGGCACCAGTGCCATGTACGAATAGGCTGCAACTGCGATCGATCCGAGAAGTCGGGGAGACAGCTGACTCGAAAGGAAAATAGCCGTAGGCCCGTCAGCGCCTCCTATAATGCCTATAGAGGCTGCATCAAGAAGATTAAAGTTGATGCCAGGCACGATATCGCTCAGGATCAAAGCTCCTATAAGGGTAAAAAAGATGCCGAACTGCGCAGCTGCGCCCAGGAGCATGGTCTTTGGATTGGCGATCATGGGGCCAAAGTCGGTCATGGCGCCGACGCCCATAAAGATCAGAAGCGGAAACGCGCCGGTCTTGATGCCTGCTTCATAAATATAGTACAGGATGCCGCCTGGGTCAGTCATGCCGGCCTGCGGGATATTGGCCAGCAGACAGCCAAACCCGATAGGCACCAAAAGCAGAGGCTCAAAATGTTTCTGTATCGCAAGAAACAGAAGAAGGATCCCTACGCCAAGCATCACAACAGTGCCTATGCCGTCTGTCCAGTGTCCTGAAGCGGGAAAGAGATAGCTGAAGATGCCGGTTGACTTGATAAACCCTTTCAGCATTTCTCCGACTGGTGCGGACGACTCCTTCGAAGCAGCAGATTCAGGCAGGACATTCCCTGCTGATGCCGGCGCAGCCGGTCCGGAGACGATCACAAGGGCCATGCATATCAAAAACAGATGCCTCATCTTCACGGTTAGACCGTTCATTAAGAGATGGTCGCAACCAACTGGTCGGTTCTTATGACCTGATTTTTTTCTACTTCAATGGTTGCTACCGTGCCGTCAACCGGAGCCACCACAGGCGTCTCCATCTTCATCGCCTCAAGTATCATAAGTGTATCGCCCATGCGAACCTTGTCGCCCGGAGAGACAAATATCTGATATACAATACCCTGCAGTCTTGCCTTGACTTCGGTTATTGCGGTATTTGGGGAAGACTTTGACGCTGTATCTGCAGGAGCTATTGCCGCAACCTGGCCGGTAGATTCCTCGACCGTGACCTTATACGCTTTTCCCTCGACTGTTACGGTATAGTCTGTGGGAGCCGCATGCATGGCTGGTTTGGCAACAGCAGCAGGCGCAGCTTTAGCGGCTGCTTTGGATTCCTCTGTTGTCTTGCGGACATTGGCCGGAATTTTTCCCTTCAGAAAATCTATCCCTTTATTGCCTCCGGAGGTTGCCATCGCTCCAATAATAAAGATATTTTCATCGCTTACAGGCAGTCTCTCTTTTTCGAGGATCGCTTTTGCCTTCGGAATGCCCGGCTCAAGCACATCAATAGGGTCTCCCCTGAAGACCGGCATTTTCAGCTGTTCTTCCGCAAGCTTGACGATCTCGGCATCAGGCTCGACCGGTGTCCTGCCAAAATATCCGAGTACCATCTTGCCGTAGCCATCAGTCATCTTTTTCCATGGACCCTCTGTCACGTTAGCGTATGCCTGCTGGAAATAAAACTGTGAGACGGGTGTGACAGATGTGGCAAAACCACCCCTGGCTACGCATTCTGACATTGCCTCGATTACTCTTGGGTACAGATGGAGTGTGCCGGTATCGCGCATCATCATCGTATTGGCAGTAAGCGCTCCTCCCGGCATGGGTGAAAGAATAACCTCAGAGGTTACCTGGCGCGCCTCAGGCGGAAAGAAATAGTCTTTAAGGCATTCTTCAAGGACTCTGTTTGCCTTCAGGATCTTATTGATCTCAATATCAAGGGTATATTCGGTATCTTTTATTGCATGCCAGACAGAGAGCAGGTCCGGCTGGCAGGTGCCGCCCGATAGCGGCGAACGCGCAAGGTCAATGCCGTCGCATCCTGCCTCGATGGCAGCCTTGTACTGCAACGTTCCTATGCCTGCAGTATCATGCGTATGCACCCAGATCACCGCATCCTTGCCTAAAAGCGCGCGGGCAGCCTTTACGGTTTCATAAACTTTATTGGGATTGGAGGTGCCTGAGGCATCTTTAAAACAGAGGGAATCAAACGGCAGGCCGGAGTCAAGGATCTCCCTCAGCGTCTTGAGGTAAAATGCGGCATCATGGGCGCCGCTGCAGCCGGGAGGAAGTTCCATCATCGTTATGCTCACCTGATGGTGCAGACCTGCGTCTTTGATGCATTGGCCCGAGTAGATCAGATTGCGCACATCATTTAATGCATCAAAATTCCTGATATGGGTCATGCCGTGCTTTTTGAACATCCTGGCATGAAGAGCGATCATATCGCGGGGCTGGGCAGAAAGCGCCACCACATTGATTCCACGCGCGAGCGTCTGGAGGCCGGCGTCAGGCCCTGCTGCAGCCCGAAACCGATCCATCATATCAAAGGCAGACTCACCACAGTACATAAAAAGACTCTGGAAACGGGCGCCTCCTCCTGCCTCCATGTACTGTATGCCGGCCTGGATCGCCGAGTCTATGGCAGGAATAAAGTCGTCTGTCAGCACGCGGGCTCCAAAGACCGACTGAAAACCGTCTCTCAAAGATGTGTCCATAAAACGTATTTTTTTCATGCCTTTTCTCCATCCTTTGGATCGTTGATATCCCTGCATGTCCTGGCCCTTATGCTATTGATAATAGCCCCCTCCTGTGATCCCGACCCGACCCCTCATTTTCATGCCGATCGCCTACGATGCGCTGCCAGGGCAGCGCTGATCACAACAATGAGATGACTGTCATTTCCCGGCAGGCTGAATCTTCTCTGTCTTCTCAAGTCTGTGGCCTGGAGTGCTTCCAGTTCCTTTGCAGAGTACTTTGCGAGCATCCGAAACGATATGTTTACAGTCAGAATAATAAGAAGCAGAAACAGAAAGACCACTGTCATGCCTACAAGGGTCAGTTTTATCCCGGCCAGGATCATCTTCCCGCTCTTCTGCCCTGCATAGAGCTGATCAGTCTGCAGGTCCCACAGTCTGCCTTCTTCTCTGCGCCGAAGGTTAACGGATTATGCACAGAAGATATTGTTCTTATCTCACTGAGCTTCATAAATGTCCTCTTTCTTTTGGCAAGATGGATCATAGTGCAGAATTGTAAAAAAACACCTTTAGTATACACCTTATAGATTCATAAAGAAATGTAATAATTGTGGCATGAAAGGAGTCATTATATAAAGAGGTATTCCTTGAAATGCCATACGAATCACCGTTCCTGATGCAGGATAAGGCTTTCATCGTTTTGGCTGAGAGATGAACAATATCACACATGCCTGTTTCGGAGCTATCTTGTCAGTTATTGTCTTATAATAAAAGATCGTGACAGCAACCAAGACATACAATGTGATCGTCATCGGGGCCGGACATGCCGGTTGTGAGGCTGCCCTGGCATCTGCGCGCATGGGGCTTTCGACCTGCATCTTCACGATGAACCTCGATACCATTGCCCAGATGTCCTGCAACCCTGCAATTGGCGGGATCGCAAAGGGCCATCTGGTCAGGGAGATTGATGTGCTGGGCGGGGAGATGGCAAAGGTGGCTGATCATGCAGGCATCCAGTTTCGGATGCTGAATAAATCAAAGGGGCCTGCTGTCTGGTCTTTGCGGGCGCAGGCAGACAGGCTGTTGTACCGGCTCAGAATGCGAAGAGTGCTTGAGGAGCAGGCCAACCTTGACATCAAGCAGGCCACCATTGAAGAGCTATTGACAGAAGACGGCAGAATCCGAGGGGTAAAGACATCGCTCGGCATTTTGTATGAGGCTTCATGCGTAATCATTACAGCAGGGACGTTCCTTAAAGGCCTGATGCATATCGGACATGCAAGCTTTGAGGCCGGCAGGGCAGGAGAACTCCCCTCTATAGGGATCTCAAACAGTCTCGCGCAACTCGGCCTGAAGATGGGCAGGCTGAAGACCGGCACACCGGCCCGGCTGGATGCAAGATCAATCAATTTCACAAAGACCGAAGCCCAGTTTGGTGATGACCCGCCAATGCCGTTTTCTCACACCACCGAAAAGATCGAAAATCCGCAGCTTCCCTGCTACATAACCTACACCAGCGAGAAGACGCATCGCATTATCAGGGAAAATCTAAAGCGCTCTGCCATGTATGGCGGGAAGATAACCGGCATCGGTCCGCGCTACTGCCCCTCTATTGAGGATAAGGTCGTCAGATTCGCCTCTAAAGAGAGACATCAGGTCTTCCTTGAGCCTGAAGGGCTTGAAACGACCGAGTATTATGCAAATGGCGTCTCTACCAGCCTTCCTTATGACATACAGCTCAGCTTTCTGAGGACTGTTGCCGGGCTCGAAGAGGTCGAGATCATGCGGCCGGCATATGCCATTGAATATGACTTTGTCTTTCCGACGCAACTGAGGCATTCACTCGAGACAAAGAGGATCGAAGGCCTCTTCCTTGCAGGCCAGATCAACGGGACGTCAGGGTATGAGGAGGCTGCTGCCCAGGGGCTCATTGCAGGCATTAATGCTTCCCTGAAGATTCAGGGGCAGCAGGCCCTTGTCCTTGGCCGGCATGAGGCATATATAGGTGTGCTGATTGATGACCTTGTCACGAAAGGGACTGAGGAGCCTTACCGCATGTTCACCTCACGCGCAGAATACCGGCTGCTTCTGCGGCATGACAACTCAGACCTCAGACTTATGGAAAAGGGACGTGCTGCGGGATTATTAACCCATGACCTGTATAGCCGGTTTGCGGACAAGAAGGCCAGGATCGAAGAGGAACTGCAGAGGATCCGAGCAACCAGAATAAAGCCTTCTGCCGTCAACAGGGTTCTTGCTGCGCGAAACACAACAGAGATCAGCGAGGACATTACCCTTGAGCAGCTGCTCAAGCGGCCTGAAATATCCTATGCTGTAATAAAGGAACTGGCTCCTCCGGCTGCACCGCTCGATGCTGACATTGAACAACAGGTCGAGATCCAGACAAAGTACGAAGGCTATATCAGGCGTCAGATTGAGGCTGCAGAAAGGCTCCGGGGGATAGAGAACAGGAAGATTCCGTCTGATTTTGATTACCGGTCATTGCCGGGGATCTCAAGGGAGATCCTTTCAAAGCTCGAAGAGGTGAGGCCTGAAAACCTGGGCCAGGCAGGCAGAATACAGGGTATGACGCCTGCAGCTCTTTCGATTCTCATGGTTGCTGTTGAAAAACAGAGACGACTCAAACCCGCAGTATAAGATTACTGACTATGCTCTATTATAACCTTCTCGTGACAGCATACTTGACATGATCAGACTAAGGTTATATTATATGAAAGCAAGGAGATATCATGGCCCAAAATGCGAAAGACTACTACAAGACACTGGGAGTGGACAAAAAGGCCACTCAGGATGAGATCAAGAAGTCATTCCGGAAGCTTGCCCGCAAGCACCACCCTGACCTCAATCCCGGGGATAAGGCTTCTGAGCAGAAGTTTAAGGAACTGAGCGAGGCATATGAGGTGCTGGGGGATGAGAAAAAACGGGCAGATTACGACCAGTTCGGCAAATCCCCCTTTGATGGAGGCGGCCCTGGATTCGATTACCGGGCCTATACCTCGGGTGACCGGTTCGATTTTGGCGGTTTTGGAGACATCTTTTCTGATCTCTTCAGCCAGGAAGGTGGACAGCATCAGGCTGACTTAAGAGGCTCTGACCTCGTGATGGGGCTTGATCTTACATTGGAGGAGGCCTTCTCTGGAGTCACGAAGCCGATAACATTCAACCGCGAGATTGCCTGCAGGGAATGCCATGGAACAGGCGCAGAAACGTTTGAACAGTGCGGCCAATGCAAAGGCTCCGGCAAGGTTTCAGCCTCAAAGGGATTCTTCAGGATGGCCCAGCCCTGCCCTCCATGCAGAGGAACCGGCAGAAAGACGACAAGGCAGTGCAGCCCCTGCTCAGGAAAGGGAAAGGTCTTCCGTACTGAATCAATAAAGGTCAAAATACCGGCCGGAGCAGCCACAGGCTCGCGCATCCGGCTCAAGGGAATGGGCGCTGCCGGACATGGCAGCGGCAGCAGTGGCGACCTGCAGATAGAGCTCACTGTAAGACCGCATCCGCTGTTTACCAGAAAAGATGATGATATCCACCTCGACCTGCCGGTCACCTTTGGAGAGGCAGCGCTTGGAGCAAAGATCGAGATACCTACCATGGAAGGCAGCACTGTCATGACACTGCCTGCCGGCGCTCAGTCCGGACAGAAATTCAAGCTTTCTGGAAAAGGATTCCCTTCTTCACGGACCGGCAGAAGGGGTGATCAGTACGTAACCATCAAGGTCGCTGTGCCCAAAAACCTGAATGAACAGGAAAAGGCGCTTGTTCAGGATCTTGAGTCACTTTACAGGGAATCGCCTCGAAAGGCAATGGTGAACAAATGAAGAAGAAGAACAAAAGCGAACCGGTCTATCTGATAAGCATTGTGTCGAGGCTGCTGAATGTGCATCCTCAGACCCTGCGTCTGTACGAAAGAGAGGGCTTCATACGCCCTGTGCGTGCAAATAAGCAGCGGATATACTCTGAAAACGACATTGAAAGGCTGAGCCTCATCCTCCAGTTGACCCGCGAGCTGGGAGTAAACCGTGCCGGCGTAGACATCATACTCAGGATGAGGCGTCGAATGGAGCTGCTTCAGCAGGAGATGGAAGGGATTATGGATCATCTCGAAGATCAGGTGAGAAAGGATGTCAGGGATAAGCTGCGCAGGGCATTAAGGGACGAGTAAGGAGGACTATCATGGATAAATTTACGATAAAGAGCCAGGAAGCAGTTCAGAATGCACAGCGGCTTGCAGAGAGAAAGGGTCATCAGCAGATTGATATTGAGCATCTGCTCTGGGCGCTGCTGGATGACAGGGAAGGCGTTGTCGTTCAGATTACAGGCAGGATTGGAGTAAATGCCGCGCTTCTTAAAAAGGATGTTGAGACGGCGCTCGACCGTATGCCGAAGGTGATAAGCGCATCCCCGGTAGGACAGGTCTATATCACGCCGAAATTAAAAGAAGTCCTCGAAGCAGCAGAGAAAGAGGCAGGACGGCTGAAGGACGAATACGTGAGCGTTGAGCATCTGCTGGCAGCAATGCTTCAGGTCAGCTGTCCGGCATCAGAGATCCTCAAAAAACACGGGATAGATTCTCTCAAACTCCTTACGGCACTGCAGGAGATCAGGGGCTCCCAGCGCGTTACTGACCAGAATCCTGAGGAAAAATATCAGGCGCTCAAGAAGTTCAGCAAAGACCTGACCGAGCTTGCGGCCAAAGACAGGCTTGATCCGGTGATAGGCCGCGATGAAGAGATCAGACGAATAATCCAGGTGCTATCACGAAGGACCAAGAACAATCCGGTCCTGATCGGAGATCCTGGAGTCGGAAAGACTGCCATGGCAGAAGGTCTGGCGCAGAGGATTGTTGCAGGCGATGTGCCGGAGACACTGAAGGACAAGAAGGTCGTTGCCCTTGATATGGGCGCGCTCGTTGCAGGAGCAAAGTTCAGGGGAGAATTCGAGGAGAGGCTGAAGGCGGTGATCAAGGAGATTGAGGAGGCAGAGGGCAGGATAATCCTTTTCATTGATGAACTGCATACCCTCGTTGGAGCGGGCGCTGCTGAGGGCTCTATAGATGCATCCAACATGCTCAAGCCCGCACTGGCAAGGGGAGAGCTGCGCTGCGTCGGCGCAACCACACTTGGAGAATACCGCAAATACATCGAAAAAGATCCGGCGCTCCAGAGAAGGTTTCAGCCCGTGCTTATCAAGGAGCCTACGGTTGAGGATACGATCTCCATACTTAGGGGCCTTAAGGGAAAATATGAAGTCCACCACGGCGTAAAGATCAAGGATTCGGCGCTGATCTCTGCAGCAGCGCTCTCGCACCGGTATATTACGGATAGATTTCTGCCTGACAAGGCGATAGATCTTATAGACGAGGCTGCCTCAAAACTGAGGATGGAGATAGACAGCATGCCTGTTGAGCTTGATGAGATCGAGCGCAGACTGCGCCAGCTCGAGATAGAGAAACAGGCTGTAATGAGAGACGACGGCAAAGAATCAAAGGAGAAGCTCAACAAGATCGGAAAGGAGATATCTGTTTTCGATCTCAGGAGGGCCGAACTCAGATCCCAATGGCAGAACGAAAAAGGTGTCATCTCAAGGATACGCAGCCTGAAGGAACAGATAGAGGCGACAAAGAGCGAGTCGGAAAAGGCAGAGCGGGAGGGAGACCTTGCAAGGGCTGCAGAGCTGAGATATGGCAGACTCCTTGAACTTCAGAAGGCCCTTGAAGCAGAAAATGCGATGCTGCATGATGCGCAGCAGCAGCGAAAAATGCTGAAAGAAGAGGTTGACGAAGAAGATATAGCAGAGGTTGTCTCAAAATGGACAAACATCCCCGTAACCAAGATGCTTGAAGGTGAGATACAGAAGCTGCTTCATATGGATGAACGCCTCAAGTTGCGGGTCATAGGCCAGGATGAGGCGATTGAGTCTGTCTCAAATGCGGTCAGAAGGGCGCGCGCAGGCATACAGGACCCAAACAGGCCGATCGGCTCTTTTATATTCCTCGGCCCGACCGGCGTCGGCAAGACCGAGCTTGCAAAGGCTTTGGCAGAATTTCTCTTTGATGATGAAGATGCAATGATCAGAATAGACATGTCCGAATATCAGGAGCGACATACGGTATCGAGACTGATAGGAGCGCCCCCAGGCTATGTAGGATATGAAGAAGGCGGTCAGCTGACAGAGGCGGTAAGAAGAAGACCCTATTCAGTAGTGCTCTTTGATGAGGTCGAAAAGGCCCACCCGGAAGTATTCAACCTGCTTCTGCAGCTTCTTGACGATGGCAGGCTTACAGACAGCCATGGCAAGACCGTTGATTTCAGAAATGCGGTGGTTATAATGACCTCGAACCTCGGCAGCGCGCATATACAGGACATGCTTACAGAGAGAGAGAAGAAGCCCTCTGCCTACTGGGTGGACAGCTCGGGGCAGGAATTTAAGGAAAAGGTGATGCAGGATCTGAGGGCATTCTTCAGGCCTGAGTTTCTGAATCGGGTTGATGAGATCATTATTTTCAATCCTCTCACAAAGAGGCTGCTTGCAAGTATCGTTGATATACAGGTCGAGCATCTGAAAAGATATATCAGGCAGAAGAATATTGATCTTAAGCTGACAGACAGGGCAAAGGAGTACTTTGCAGAGATCGGATTTGATCCTGTCTATGGGGCAAGGCCGCTAAAGAGGGTGCTTCAGAAGATGATCCTGAACGACCTGGCGAAAAAGATCCTTGAAGGGGCGTTTCAGGAAGGTGATACGGTTGAGGTGGATGTCGAAGGAGGACAGATTATCTTCAGAAAGGAGATCGCTGCCGGGGTTGTCTCATAAATTGCGCTCACTTTCTCAAAGTATCTGACACAGAACCAAGGTCCTTGGTCTTTGCGTGTTCCTTGCTGTATATAGCATCTTTGATGGTCCTTCGGTCCTTATCCCCTTTGCCGGCCCTCACAATCACCAGCCCCTGCTCAAAGTCAATGTCTTTGATGCGGAGCTGCAGGCACTCTTGCAGTCGCAGCCCGCATCCATAGATCAGCCTTGCCATAAGCCTGTTGGTTCCGGCCATGTGATGGAAGAGTCGCTCGATCTCCTCTTTAGTGAGGACAACCGGCAGGCGTCGGGAGGCACGTGCGCGGACAGCTGTGATCTCGCCTTCTATATCCCTGTCCATTACATGGCGAAAAAGAAATACAATTGCATTAAGCGCCTGGTTTTGCGTAGAGGCAGATACGCGTTTTTCGACCGCCTGATGGCTGAGGAAATTCTGAAGATCTTTGCCCGTCAGCCTGGCAGGCCCCTCCAGTTCAGGAACTTTCCGAAATGTCTCGTCCACGAGACATACGTCTTTTCAGTGCTTAGTGACCTGTGGCGGAGCCTCAGCGCCTCGATAAGCTTCTGTTCCAGGGTCTGCCAGTCACGGGAAAGCTGCCATGAAGAGGTGTCATCTGTCAGACGTGACAGAAAATAGGTATAAAGCCTGATGGCACGGTCCGCCTGCTGCACCTGCCAGTCTTCATGGTGCATGGACATATGCTTCAGAAATTTGGCTGACTGCTCATTGGTCAGTGCAACAGTATCAGAAAGGTCAAAATACCGGTAACAGTCCGCTACCCTTTTCAGGTAATACGGGACATTTTTCTCCGCGAGCCGCTCTTCCTCTTCGAGGAACTTCCTGAACTGCTCAAGCATAATTTCTGTGCAATATTATATAGCATGCAACAGAATATTTGAATAATAATTATTATCTTTGTTTTACGGGGAGATATGCATCTCTATTTGATACCTTTTTCTTGACACTGAGACTACTCCCCCCTATAATCCTAACCATAACACATGCGAGATAATAATAATGTTCTGTGAATATATGAATACAAAAATTAACGACATTAAAGACATGATGCACTGAGCGAGGGGTACGCCCCTCGGAAGGGAGTGATGCGAATTGATCGAAAAGATCATTTCATGCCTGACGAGGAGCGAACAGCGTGTGCTTAGTTGGAACGGATACTTTGGGTGTTCAGATTGGTGCTGAACAGTACCTAAAACCCGGAAACCAAGAGGCACGTTGGCGGCGGCGACCGTTGTGATGATGGGTAGTGATTTTGCCAATCGGAGAATTACCCAAAACATCACTTCGCCCCCCTCGCTGAGTGCATGATGCCAATAATAAAAGAAATGAATACCACACAGAACAAGCGGCTCAACCAGATTCGGGGTAACTGTCAGAGTTTTTTTATTGTTCATATTCCCCTCTCTGGTCAGCCTTAGCGTTGTGCAAGAATAAATAACGGCAAATTTTTTAAGACAATTGAACACCTTCAGTCAATAATGGTAAGCTATATCAACATGTCGAATCGTAATGGCAAAAACGGCAAACCTATTAAATTTATTGATTTATTTTGCGGCATTGGTGGCTTTCGCATCGCCGCCGAACAATTGGGCAGTGAATTCGGCTTGCCGGTCAGGTGTGTTTTTTCAAGCGACATAGACGAAGACTGTAAAACAGCTTACGCCGCAAATTTCGGCGAAAAACCGTCAGGCGACATTGCTGCTGTAAAAGCTGAGGAAATACCCGATCATGATATTCTACTAGCGGGGTTTCCCTGCCAACCCTTCAGTATAATCGGACACAGAAAAGGTTTTGATGATACACGCGGCACACTTTTCTTTGAAATTGCGCGCATAATTGAGGCAAAAAAGCCAGCAGCATTTGTTCTGGAAAACGTGAAATTATTAGCTGGTCATAATGGCGGAAAAACTCTGAAACGTATAATGACGGCTTTAAGGGAATTAGGCTATCACGCTGACTATAGAATTTTTAATGCCTTGGACTTTGGGCTGCCCCAAAAAAGAGAACGTATTTTTATTGTTGGTTTCAAGAAAGCCTGTTCATTCGATTGGCCAAAAGGCGACGTGCCTATGAAATCGCTAAAAGAAATCTTGGAAGATAATGTTCCCGAACATTATTTCGCTTCCGATTACATAAAGAAGAATAGACTAAAAAAACAAAAGCCCACAAAAGAGCCGACAATTTGGCATGAAAATAAAGCTGGCCATATCAGCGCGTACCCGTTTTCATGCGCGTTACGCGCTGGAGCTTCCTATAATTATCTTTTGGTCAACGGCGAAAGGCGACTTACAATGCGCGAGATGCTGCGCTTACAGGGCTTTCCAGACACTTATCAAATTGTTTGTAACTACAGTCAAACTCGAAAGCAGGCAGGCAACAGCTTGCCTGTTCCAGTAGCTAAAGCAGTTCTTAAGAATCTTTTTATCTCACAAGGTTGGCATAATGGAACAATTGAATATGACAACAAATTTCAAATGGTTGATGGACAAATGAGAATATTTGAAAAAGGAAAGAAATATGTCGGACGGTCCAAGACTAAGAACAGTAGAGAAATACAAGCCGCCGTATCCGCTAAATAAATTTCCGAAAGACTTTGCGTTAAATTTGGGGCGCGAGCTTGTCTATCTGCTTGCTTCGCGTGGGACAGCAAGACTGGAAGGCCCTGACTGGGAGGAAATTTTTGCGCGGCTTGTAGGGGCAAAATGGAAGCCCTCAAATGTAGGGCTTGATGACATAGTTCTTGAACAAACCGCATGGGGTGCAAAGACTGTAAAAAACAGACGCCCTTCCACAGTTTCCAAAATTCGCCTGATTTCCGGTCGGAATTCTCCCGTGTATTCTTTCGGTGACCGCGAAATCAGCGAAGTTGACCCTAATGAACTCGGCGGGAAAATTCTGTCCATTTGGAACGAGCGCGTTGCAGGAATTCGCAAACTTTATAAACACGTCAGGACTATCGTTCTCATAAAATCTGATGATCTCTTAGAGGCAGCAGTTTTTGAATTTGAAACAATTTTATATACAGGTAAAGATTACTGGTGGCAATGGAACGAAAGAAATAATCTGGAGGGATTCAGCAAGAAAGACAATCAGCATATTTTCACTTGGCAGCCTCATGGTTCACAGTTCACAATTGTAGAAGATGTCCCTGACAATAGACTCGCAATAAGAATCAAACAACCTCCAATAGTTGACCGAAACGAGATTCTCAAAGCCATAAAGTTTGATGCATCTTGGATAGAAATTATCAAGTGAGCAGTGGACACCTTTTCAAAGACAGAACGCTCAAGAATCATGGCGAGCGTAAAGTCCAAAAATACTAAATCCACTGAACTCAAATTTCTCGGGCTTCTTAAAGAAAAACACATTACCGGTTGGCGCCGTAATTATCCCCTGACCGGAAAACCTGATTTCGCCTTTCCTCGGTTAAAGATAGCGGTATTTATTGACGGGTGCTATTGGCATGGCTGTTCCAGCCATTGCCGTATGCCATCCTCAAATATAAGCTACTGGAATAACAAAATTGAGAAGAATAAAATGAGAGACAAAAAAATTACAAAGGCTCTGAAAATGAAAGGCTGGCAGGTCATCAGAATTTGGGAACATGAAATTAAGACAGGAAAACTCAATCCAAAATTAAGGAAAATAAAAATTGATCGGGTAAGGGACGGTAGTTAGCCGTCCCTCCCCACACCGCCACATCATGCGGG